>JBBJMR010000537.1:0-2924 GCA_037720395.1 Polyangiaceae bacterium | reverse complement strand
GGCCGTAGGGCTGCGCCCGCTTCGGTCGGCGTCGCCGCCCTGCGCGCGGCGCAGCACCTCGTACCAGCGCCGGCGGCGCGGCGCGCTCACGGCGCCACCGCCCGCGTCCGTGCGGCGGCGCGCGCCGTCCAGATGGCCTGCTCCGCGTGCGCGTAGAGGGCACGCACGTCGAGGGTCGGCACCACGCTGCCCTGCCACATCACGCCGCCCTCGGTGGCGTCGAAGGTGCCGGTGGCCACCACCCGCCCGCCGCAGAGCGCCACCAGCTCGCCGGCCAGGTTGCAGAGCACGGCGCGCTCCGAGCCGGGCAGGGGCCAGTCGTCGCCGGAGCGGTAGCCCGGGCGTCGCGCGGGCGCCTCGCTTTCTGGCGGAGGGCCAGGCGAGTCGGCCCGGATGTGGATGGCGCCGATGTCGATCACGGTGGCCACCGCGCCGCGCGCCAGCGCAATGCCGCTGACCGGCGGGATCAACCCGGGCGCGTGCGTCACCACGCCGAGGGCGGTGACCTCCACCACCACGTCGGCGGGCACGAACCACCAGGCTCCGGCAGGAGGCCTGGCACCTGTCGAAGCTTGCACATCGGTCGGCGCGCCGAGCGCGCGCAGCAGCACGCCGCCGCGCTGCGGATGCGCGGGAACGGGGCGCGCGGAGCCGAGGGAAGGTCGCGGGTCACTCGTGCTGTCCCTCGCCGGTGCGGGGCTCGGTCGAGCCGTAGGGTCGGCCTCGTGCCTTGCTGCGCCGGGCGCTCGCTCTCCGTCATTCATGTCTTCGTCCTCAGCACGCGCGACTGCAGGAACTGATAGAGCGCCTTGATGGCGTCGAAGGAGCCGACGGCGCTGGCCTTGATGACCTCGCTCACCGTGCGCGCGCCGTCGACCGCCTCCAGCACCAGCTTCTCGGTGCGGGTGAGCTTCTCCAGGCCCACGGTTTCGAGCGCCGAGCGGTCGACGTAGACCACCTGATCGAAGTGGATGGTGCCCTCCATCAGGCGCCACTCGTCGACGCGCCGGAACCCCTCGAGCACCAGCCCGGACACGCCGAGCCCGAGGCGCGCCTGCTCCACCTCCGGCCGGAAGGCCTCCTTGGTGAAGGAGAATCGCCCGTACGGCCAGCGCATCAGGTCGTAGACCAGCTCGCTGGACTGGCGGCAGAGCGCGTCCACCAGGTCCTCGCGGCCCACCGCGCCGGAGGTGACCAGCAGCTCGCCGAGCAGCACCTGCCCCGGGTCGCCGCGCTCCTTGAGGATGGTGTCCAGCCTCTCGCGGCTGAGCAGCCCCTTCTCCAGGAAGTAGCGGCCGAGGCGGAACTCGTCCGCGGCGCCGCGCGATTGCACCAGGTCGACCAGCCCCTGGCGGAGGGAGAGGGTGATGGCGGTGCGCGCATTGGTCACCCGCAGGACGCCGGTCTGTCGCTGCATCTGCAGCACCTGCAGGATCTCGGCGAGCGGGATGGCGCCGATGTCGCCGCTCATCACCTCGCGCGCGCCCTCGAGCTCGTAGTCGCGCAAGGTGGTGGCCAGCGAGGAGACCACCTCGCCGTTCATGGTGCGGGCGATGGTGGCGATGACCGCTGCCTCGTTGGCGCGCTCCTCCTCGGTGAGGGCCATCACCGCCGGCGCCACCGCGTTGGCGATCTGCTGGGCCAGCTCGATGGCCGCGCGCTGCCGCATCTGCCGCGGCACCACGGAGGGGCGCGGCACGCTGTCGGCGATGGTGTCCTCCTCGGGCATGGTGTCGCCCTCGGGGACGGGGCGCGCGCGCCCCTCGGCCGTCTTGCTCAGCGCCCCCTCGATGACCGCCACCAGGGCGCGGGCGTCGAAGGGCTTGGTGATGGCGTCGACGGCCCCCGTCTGCTGCACGAACTGGCCGCGGATCTTGTCGCCTTTGGCGCTCATCAGCACCACCGGCAGCGATCGGTGGGCGGGGTTCGAGCGCAGCTCGCGGCAGAACTGGTAGCCGTTCATGCGCGGCATCACGAAGTCGAGCAGGATGAGGTCGTACTTGTGCCCCTTCTTGACGAGCTCGATGCCGGCGAGGCCGTCGCGGGCCGTGGTCGGCTCGTAGCCGTGGCGTGCCAGGATGGCGCTGACCACCTTGAGGATGGTCGGGCTGTCGTCGACGACGAGCACGCGCGCCGGTTGGGCCATCGGGCTCACGGAGGGTAGCCGCATCCGCTTGGCATCGACGGGCAAAAGTTGCGCTCGTACACGCTGGAAATCGTGCCCTCGCGCATGCTCGTCGCCTTGCTCAAGCGCCGCAGCTGCCGTCTTCGCCGGCGGCCAGCGCCTCGAGCGCGTCGGCGCAGATCGACGGCGCTGGATCGTGGGTGCCGTCGCGGAAGTCGAGCGGCGCGACGCAGGCGTCGGTGGTCACGTACGCGTCGCCGGCAGGCGTGACCCAGCACTGCGTCCGCGGGCACTCGCCGGGGTCGGATCCGTCGATGACGTCGACGACCGCCTCGCTCTCCAGGCAGCCCTCGGAGGCGTTCCAGAAGCGGGCGGTGAAGGCGTGCAAGCGCGCCTTGCCGTCGCAGGCCACCAGCGGCAACAGCGCCGAGGCGGCCAGCGCCAGCAGGGGCAGCGCGTGCCAGCGCATCGCTAGCCCTTGGCGGCGCCGGCAGCGGGTGCGGTGGAGCGCACGTGGAGCTCGGCGAGCTGCGCGTCGTCGACGAACACCGGCGCGCCGGTCATCTGATCGGTGCCCTGGTTCGTCTTGGGGAAGGGGATGACGTCGCGCAGGGTGGGCGCGCCGCTGAGGAGCATGGCCAGGCGGTCCATGCCGAAGGCGATACCGCCGTGCGGCGGCGCGCCGTAGCGCAGGGCATCGAGGAGGAAGCCGAACTTCTCCTGCGCCTCCGCGGGGCCGATGCCCATCGGCTGGAAGACCCCGGCCGGCACCAGGGGGGCGTGGTGCCGGCTCGCACCC
>JBBJMR010000258.1:0-12611 GCA_037720395.1 Polyangiaceae bacterium | reverse complement strand
GCTCCTGGCCGGCGAGGTGGCCTTCGCTCTGCTGGCGCTGCTCGGCGCGCGCGCCGGCAAGCTCGGCAACGTGGCGCGCACCTTCGTGGTCCTCAACTGGGCCGCGGTGGTCGGGCTGGTTCGCTTCGTGCGCGGCGCGCAGCGCATCACCTGGTAGGCCGAGGCCACTTTCACGGGCACTGCGGCAGCGGCGCGCAGTCGGCGCAACCGCAGGTCTCGAAGTACGGGTCGCAGATGCCGTCGTCCTGGCAGCTGGACGTCGCCGAGGCCTGGACGCGAAGGCGTCCACGTCGCTCTGACTGCGCGTCTGACTGGGCCTCTGACCGGGCCTCTGACTGGGCCTCCGAGTAGGCCTCTGAGTAGGCCAGCGGCGAGCGACGAATCGAATCGCCCAACGTGCGACGCGGTGCCGAATCCCGCTACCGAAATGCGATCGCCAGGATGATTGCAGTGTCCTTCTTGCGTGCTGAGGGTAACGATGGCGACGCTGGTTGGTCTCTGTTCCGAGGCCCGCCGGCCAAAGACCCCTGAGCAGCATCGAGGAGGTTCCATGCGTCTTGCAGTACCCGTGCTCTGCGCTTCCGCGCTCGCCGTCGTCGGTTGCATGGCAGACGTCGAGGAGTCCACGCCCCCGATCCCCACAGGTGAGATCGAGCAGGCGTGGCTCTTCGACCCCGACTTCGAGGTCGACTTCGAGGATTGCCGCGAGGTCGCCAACGTCGGTTTGCTGCCGACGGCGAACGCGCGGCCCCTGGTGCCCGATCAGTTCACGCTGGTCGGCGAGAACGACGCCGTGACGCCGTTCGTGGTGCGAACCGTGCACTGCGACTCGGTCTCCGTCGACGGCAAGCTCCCGACGCCGGGGAACATCGTCCAGATCGGGCTGCTCATCCTGGCGCCCGAGGGCGACGGCGACATCAACAACTACACGCTCTACTACGACACCAGCAATCTGCGCCTCGCCCTGCGCCTGGCCATTGCGGGCGTGAACGCCAACTGGGTGCCCACCTTGCACGAGTCGCTGGACGAGGAGGCCGATGGCTCCGGCGACTACAAGTTCAAGGTGCCGCCGCCCTTCCAGCCGCGCCTGACCTTCGCCGGCCCCGTCGGTGCCCCGGTGGGCGGCCCGATCCCCTTCGTGGCCAACTGGTGGCGGTACTCCTTCGGCGGCACGGTGAAGATGAACAGCACCTTCCCGGAGCTGTTCATCGCCGACAACGACGTGGTGCTCAAGGTGCCGCCGGGCTCGCCCCTGGCCAACCTGATCGGTGCCACCGAGGTCAGCGACTGGCCGGTGCTGAAGCTCTTCGACACCTTCCCCAGCGCGCACATGGTGGTGACGCGCGACTAGCCCCCGAGCGCCGGCGCCCTGGGACCTAGCCCGTGAGGTAGGCCAGGGCGTCGGTCATTTCCAGGAAGGTGCGCAAGGGCGTCGACAAAGGCTTGATGTCGGCGATGAGGCGCTGCGTCTGCAGCTGGCCGACCTGGGTGCGCAGCACCACCGCGACCCGCTCGAAGCCCTCGCTCATCTTGCGGCGATGCGGGGCGAAGTTCGCTTCGGACTGCGGGTCGTTGCGCATCGGGGCCTGGCGGGAGTCGATGAGCAGGCGCTTGTTGGCGCGCACCAGGCGATCGAGGTTGCTCTGGACCGGGCCGCACGCCGCCTCGACGTCGTGTCGGTCCTCGAACGGCTTCGCCTTGCGCGTGACCACCACCACGCGAAGCGAGACGAAGTGATCGATCCGGTAGTAGTCGCTGTCGTGCACGACCTCCGGACCGTCGTGCATGGGCCTCATCGACATGGTGCCTGGCCTCGCCGGAGCGAGCGTGGCCGACCTCGGCGAAACGTGCAAGCCCCCAAGCTCTGGCGCACGCCAGCGCTTCGTCTGCGAAAGCGGTGGGTTACCTGGCGGCGGGTGCGTCGGGCGCGCCGGCCCCCACCTGGGGCGCCGCCGCCGCCGGGCCCGCGTCGCCCCGGAGGAACGCCAGCTCGCGCGACAGCACGTAGTCGGCGAACTTCGCGTCGCCGGTCGGGTTCAGGTGGTCGAGGTCGACGCGGAAGTCGGCCTCGGTCAGCCCGATGGCGTACGTGTAGTCCACGTAGCGCAGCCCGCGCTGCTGCGCGACGGTGTGCAAGGCTAGCTCCGAGGGGACCATCACCTTCTCCCGCGCCAGCGGGGTCATCACCGTCGGGGCCATCGGGAAGAGGACCACGCTGGTGTCCAGGCCGCGCTCCTTGGCCCAGTCGAGGATGCGGTTCATGGCGGCGATCTCCGCCGGGTAGGCCACGCAGTCGACGCCGTCCTCGACGATGCGGATCGACTTCTTGCGCTGCGCGTCGGCGCGGCGCTCGGTGACGTCGGCGCGCTTGCCGCGCACGGCGTCGACGACGGCGGCAGCGAGGCGGTCGTGCCCGCGGTCGCTGACCAGGATCGAGAAGTCGAGGCCGCGGGTCCAGCGCGTGCTCACGTAGGTGCGGCTGTAGTTGTTCAGGCCCTCGTCCCAGACGCTCTTCAGGAAGTCGGGGAAGGCCCAGGCGCGCGAGGGGACGTTCCACTCCTTGGGCGCCCCGTCGCGGCCGCAGATGTCCCACCAGGCGGTGAGCATGATGAAGCGCTTGAGGCGGCCGCGCACCAGGTTGCCGGCGCCGTCCTTCTCGTCGATGAGCGGGCGCAGGCGGTTGTGCAGCACCCACTCGTAGGAGGTGAACTTGCCCCACTCGAGCGGCACGGCCACCAGGCGCTCCTGGCTGCCTTTCTCGCGCAGCACTCGGTCCACCGCCACGAACGAGCGCGCGTGGCTCGAGCCGAGCACCAGCGTCGTCGGGTCCGAGGCGCGGTAGTCGGCGACCGCCTCCTCCACCTCGCGCGGGTGCAGCGGCGGAGCCAGGGTCTGCAGGAAGAGGTCGGCGGCCACCAGGGTCAGGGCGGCCACGCCGCCCACCGTCGCCACGGTGCGCCAGGTCGGGGTGCTGGGATCGGTATCGGCCACGATCGCCGGCCATCCTTACCGCTCCGCGTCCAGCCGACAAGCCGGGAGGCGTTTCCTCGAAGCGATACGCATGCTTTGCCTGCCGGGGCGTCCACCCTGGTGTCGCACGGGGCCGCTCTTTTCCGGGAAGGTATCGCATCGCGGGCTCGTATCCCCGCCCCGACACGGCCTTCCTCGAGGCCCTTTCCTTCACCGCCCCCGCGCCGCTGGCCGGGAGGCATCGGAGCACCATGTCCAAGGCCTTGCTCGGGGCAACCGCCGCCCTCTCCGCCATCGTCTGTGTCGCCTGCGCGCCCGACGGGGGCGCGGGCTCCGGCGAGGACCCCGAGCAACACCAGCAGGAGGCTGCCGAGGCCCTGCTGCCGGACATCGTGGTCCGCGAGTCGGACCTCTACGACCGGGTGATCGAGCCCTCGGGTGGGCGGGTGCTGCTGCGCCTGTCCAACGCCACCGCCAACATCGGCCTGGGCAAGCTGCACCTCATCGGCCAGCTCCCGGCCAACCCCGACGGCACCCAGACGGTGCTGCAGCGCGTCTTCTCCAGCGACGGCAGCTTCACCGACCAGGTGGCGGGCCAGTTCCTCTACCACCCCGACCACAGCCACGTGCACTTCGAGGGCTGGGCGGCGTACCGCGTTCGCCAGATCCTGCCCGGCGACGGCGTGGGGCCGGTGGTGGCCGAGGGACAGAAGACGAGCTTCTGCATCATCGACATCGGCGTCTACGACTCGACGCTGCCGAACTTCTCGCCGGGCGGCGAGTTCCACGGCTGCGGCGCGACCTCGCAGGGGCTGAGCGTGGGCTGGGTCGACGTCTACAGCAAGTACCTCAGCGGCCAGAACATCGACATCACCGACGTCCCGCCGGGCGAGTACTGGCTGGAGAGCGAGGTCGACCCCGACAACCACATCCAGGAGCTGGACGAGACGAACAACGCCACGCGGGTCAAGGTGGCCATCGGCGTGCTGCCGTCGGCGCCCGACGCCTACGAGCCCAACGACAGCAGCTCCGCGGTGAGCATGCGGCCGCCGGGTGGGCCGAACAGCCCCAACCTCGGGCCCACCAACCCGCAGCGCGTGGTGGAGGACCTGACCATCCACTCCGCCAGCGACGTGGACTGGTTCGAGCTCTACGTGAACGAGACGGGCACCGCCGACGATTTCGTGCGCATCGACTTCTCCCAGGGCGGCGGGGACCTCGATCTCGACCTGGCGGACGCGGCTGGCACCATCGTCGCCAGCTCGGCGCAGATCGGCACCACCTCCGAGGTCATCTCCCTCGAGGGCCGGCCGGAGGGCTACTACTACGCGCGCGTCACCGGTCACGGCGGCGCCACCAGCCCCAACTACTCGCTCACCGTCGACCCCCCGGCCAACGGCGCGCCCGTGGTGGCGGTGACCGCGCCGCCGGTCGGCGACGTGCAGGTCATCCACGGCCTCGACAACTACCAGGTCACCTGGACGGCGGGCGACGTCGAGAACGACGACACCTGGGTCACTCTCTGGCTGGCGCCGACGCAGGGCTCGCTCGATGGTGCGGTGGAGATCCCCACCTCGCTGAACACGCCCGGCGCGTTCGGGTCGCACGTCGTCAACTCCGCGTACCTCGCCGAGGGCGCCACCTACTGGGTCTACGCCCAGATCACCGACGGCGGCAGCAGCAGCGGCGCCTGGTCGGCGGGCACGGTGACCTTCGCCATCAACCCCAACTGCGGCCACGACATCTGCGGCGTGGGCCCCAAGCTCAAGGCCAGCTGCGACGAGTGCGTGGCCCAGATCTGCGCGGTGGACGCGTACTGCTGCAACACCTCCTGGGACAACATCTGCGTCGGCGAGGTGGCCAGCGTCTGCCTCTCCAACGAGTGCACCCCGTGCGGTGATGGCATCTGCAACGGCGGCGAGACCTGCGGCACCTGCCCCGGCGACTGCGGCGCCTGCCCGGCCTGCGGCGACGGCGTGTGCAACGCCACCGAGACCTGCGAGACGTGCAGCAGCGATTGCGGAGCCTGCGTCTGCGCGCACGCCACCTGCGTCACCGGCGCCAAGCTCTTCGCCAGCTGCGACCCGTGCGTGACCCAGATCTGCCTCGCCGATCCGTTCTGCTGCAACAACTCCTGGGACGGCCTCTGCGTCGGTGAAGTGGTCAGCGTCTGCGCGCAGACCTGCCCGTAGTCGAAGCCGCCATCCATCCGCCGGCCGGGTGTGGGAAACTCCCGCCCGGCATGACCCCGGTTCCCATCTGGACGCCCTCGGCCGCAGCGGTGGCCGCATCGCAGCTCACCGACTTCACCGCGCACTGCCGGCGGCGCACCCAGCACGCGCTGGCCTCCTGGGCCGAGCTGCATCACTTCTCGGTGGAGGAGCACCAGCGCTTCTGGGCCCTGTTCGTGGAGTGGGCGGCGCCGGTCATCGAGGGCGACGTGCACCCGGTCCTTGCCGGCGAGGGCCTGGAGCACGCCGCCTTCTTCCCGGGCCTGCGCCTGAGCTACGTCGAGAACCTCCTCGCCTCGCGGCAGGACGGCGACGGCCAGCGCCTGGCGGTGGTCGGGCGCGACGAGACGGGGCGGGTGGTGCGGCTGACGCGTGACGAGCTGTCGCGCCAGGTGCTCGGCGCGGCCGCGGCGCTGCGCCAGCTCGGGGTGGCGCCCGGGCATCGCGTGGTGGCCATCGCCAACAACACGCCCGAGGCGGTCGTCGCCTGCCTGGCGAGCACGGCGCTCGGTGCCACCTGGTCGGCCATCGCGCCGGACCTCGGGGTGCCGGCCATGCTCGATCGCTTCCGGCAGCTGTCGCCCACCCTGCTCTTCTGCCACCCGGGCCAGCACCTGCACGGGGCGGAGCGCGACATCCGCCCGCGCCTCGCCGAGGTGGTGGGCGCGGTGCCCTCGCTGGGCACGGTGGTCGGGCTGGGCGCCGAACCCCTGGAGACCGCGGGCTGGGCGCGCCAGCCGCGGGTGACCACGCTGGCGGCGCTGATCGAGGCCGGCGCTGCGCGGCCGCTGCGCCTCGCCGACCTGCCGCGGCTGCCCTTCGACCATCCGCTGTTCATCCTCTTCTCGTCGGGGACGACGGGCGCGCCGAAGTGCATCGTGCACGGCGCGGGCGGCACGCTCTTCGAGCACATCAAGGAGCACCGCCTCCACGGCGACCTGCGCCCGGACGACCGCCTGTTCTTCCAGACCTCCTGCGGCTGGATGATGTGGAACTGGCAGCTGTCGGCGCTGGCCGTGGGCGCGGCCATCGTCGTCTACGACGGCTCGGTCTCCTTCCCGGACGTCGACTCGCTGTGGAAGGTGGTCGCCGAGGAGCGCGTCACCTGCTTCGGCACCAGCCCGGCGTACCTTCAGTTCTGCGCCGACGCCGGCCTGTCACCGCGCGCGCAGCACGACCTGGCTGCCATCCGCGCCGTGCTCTCCACCGGCTCGGTGCTCGCCGAGCGCCACTTCCCGTGGGTGAAGGAGCACATCGGCGACGTGCCGCTGCAGAGCATCTCCGGCGGCACCGACATCATCGGCTGCTTCCTGCTCGGCAACCCGAACCTCCCCGTCTACCCCGGTGAGATGCAGTGCCTGGGCCTGGCGCACGACGTGCGCGCGCTCGACGCCGAGGGCCGCGCCGTGTCCACGCACGACCTTTTGCCCGACGCCTCCGTCGGCGGTGAGCTGGTGTGCGCCACCCCGTTCCCGTCGCGGCCGGTGGGCCTGTACGGCGATCCGGAGGGGCAGCGCTTCCACCAGGCGTACTTCGCCGACAACGCCGGGCTGTGGACGCACGGCGACCTCATCGATCTCACCGGGCGCGGCACGGCGCGCGTGCACGGGCGCTCGGATGGCATCCTCAACGTGCGCGGCATCCGCATCGGGCCGGCCGAGATCTACAAGGCCCTGGAGGCCGTGCCGGCCATCGCCGAGGCCATGGCCGTGGAGCAGCCCGCCCCGGCCGAGCCCGGCGGCACGCGCCTGGTGCTGCTGGTGGTGATGAAGGACGGCGGCGCGCTGGAGCGGCCGCTCAGGCTGCGAATCAAGAAGGAGCTATCGGAGCGCTGCTCCATGGCACACGTGCCGGCGGTCATCGCCGCGGTGAGCGAGCTGCCGATGACCCACAACGGCAAGCGCAGCGAGAGGGCGGCGCGGGATGCTTTGGCGGGCAGAGAGGTGAAGAACATGGGGGCGCTGAAGAATCCGGGGTGCTTGGAGGAGATTGTGAACCACCCGGATCTTGCGACATAGCGCCGGAGGCGGATGGGGGCGACCATCGACGTGCGAGCACCCCGACCCCACGAGGTCGGGCCGCGCCGCAACGCTACCCGCGCGTCGCGCTTCCTACGCGTCGCGGTAGTCCTTGTGGGCCATCACGTACCCCACGATCTTCCTCAAGCTGTCGAAGTTCTCCCTGGAGAGATGCTTCCTCTCGATCTTCACCTTGAAGGTCTTCTCCAGGAAGAGCACCAGCTGCACGAAGCCCAGGCTGTCGAGGATGCCGTTGTCGAGGAACGACAGATCGTCGGTCTTGATCAGCTTGGCGGCGTCGCCGAAGTGGTAGTTGTCGTCGAGCCAGTCGATGACCTGCTGCCGGTTCGTCTCGTAGCTCATGGCTCGATCCGCCCTTCGTCTCAGAACTGCGCGTAGATGAAGGTCCCAGCGCCGACGGGCGCGAAGACGGCCAGGAAGACGATGGCCGCAGCGTAGGCGATGCCGCGCAGCGGCGCCGGGGCGGCCAGCAGGCGCTCGCGCAGGCGGCGCAGCGGGGCCGTCTCCAGTGCGTGGTAGACGATGACCAGGAGCACCGCCAGGTAGGCGTGCGGTGTCACGCCGGGCGCGCCCTCGTCGCCGCCGGCGCGCAGCAGGCCGAGCGCGAAGGTGCCCGCGCCGCCCAGCGAAGGCGCGCGGAACGGCACCAGGGTGAGCACGAAGAAGAGGATGGTGCCGGCCCAGGCGACGAGCTTGTAGGGGCGCGAGCGGCGGCGCTGCACCCAGACGCGGTCCTTGCGACAGAGGGTCTTGTAGTACTCGTCGTAGCGGTGGTGCAGGGCCAGGGCCAGGCCGTGGAGCAACCCCCAGAGGATGAAGGTCCACATGGCGCCGTGCCACAGGCCGGAGGCCAGGAAGACGACCACGAAGCCGAGATCGAGGCGCCCGCGCATCCAGCCGGTGCCGGTGGTCAGCGGCCCGAAAATGTAGTCGAAGAGCCAGCGGTTCAGGGAGATGTGCCAGCGCCGCCAGAGCTCGGGCATCGACTGGCTGAGGAACGGGTAGTCGAAGTTCTGCGGCAGCTCGAGGCCGAACATGCGCCCGGTGCCGATGGCCAGCAGGCTGTACCCGGCGAAGTCGCCGAAGACCTGCGCCGCATACCCGAAGAGCGCGCCCCAGTGCGCGCGCCGCGTGAAGAGGTCCGGCTCGGCGAAGACCGGATCGACCACCGGGGCCAGCGTCTCGGCGACGTAGGCCTTGAGGAAGAGGCCGAGCAGGAAGAAGGCCGCGCCGCCGGCGAGCATCTTCGGCAGCAGCTTGCGCGGCACCTCGTACTGCGGGAGGAGCTCGGTGGAGCGGCCGATGGGGCCGGCGATGAGCTGCGGGAAGAAGGCCACGAAGGTGGCGAAGGCCAGCGGTGAGCGCGTGGCGCGGGTGGTGCCGTAGAAAACGTCGACCACGTACCCGACTCGCTGGAACGTGTAGAACGAAAGGCCGATGGGCAGGGCGAAGCGCAGCACCGGCAGCGCGTCGCCGCCGCCGAGCGCGCCGACGAGCTGGTTCAGCGAGTGGGCGAAGAAGCCGGCGTACTTGAAGAGCGCCAGCACGCCGAGGTTGTGGACCAGGGAGATGCCCAGCACCCAGCGGCGCTTGCTGGCCAGCGCGGGATCGGGCTTGTCGTCCTCGGGAGCCGGGTGCGCGTCGAGCCAGCGCGCCGCCCACCAGTCGACCGCCGTCGAGGCCCAGAGCAGCGGCAGCAGTCGGACGTTCCAGGTCGCGTAGAAGACCCAGCTCGCCAGCAGCAACACGGCGTTCTGCCACCCCGTCCGCCGCGGCCCCAGCCAGTGGAGGGCGAAGACGACGGGGAAGAAGAAGAAGAGCTCGACCTCGGAGAGGCTCACTGGGTCCGTGCCTCGGGCGCGAGGGGACTGCGCAGCGCGGCCGGCGGGCACGGCGCCACGCCCTGGAACCGTCGGAGGATCGCGTCGCCGGTCGGCGAAAGCAGGGCGCAGTCACCCATGGTCGAGACGGTCTCTAGCAGACGTGCCGCCGCCTGCGAAGTCGTCACTTCGACGATGGTGGCGGCGCGTGACGCGAGGCCGCGTCGCGTCGCGTTGCCGGTTCGGTCGCACTGCAATCGCAGAGCTCCGCCAGGTGAGCGCGCCCTGCGCGAGCCTGCCGGGCTCGGTGCGCACATCCGGCGCCGGGCGGCAGCCAAACGCCTCGACGAAATGCTCTCCCGTTCCGGTGTTGCGACGCCTATCGCGGTAGGCGACCATGCGCGGATCGCCGAGGATGGGTGAACGCGCCAAAGACACGCAGGCGGTGACGGCGCAGCAGCGGCGCAGCTGGCTGCTCCACCGCCTCGATCCTGCCAGCGCGCTGCCCGTGGTCGTCGTCGCCGCGCGTCTGCGCGGCGGCGGGGACGAGGCGGCCATCCGCGCGGCTCTGGCGCGACGAGTCTCCGCCCACCCTGCCCTGCGCACCGGGTTCACGGCCGGCGCGGACGGCGAGCCGCGGCGCGAGGTGGTCGGCGCGGCCGAGGTGGCGCTGGAGGTGACGTCGGCGGCCGACGGGCTCGACGCGGCGGTGGCGTTCGAGGCGCACCAGCAGTCGCGACGACCCTTCGATCTGGCGCGCGCGCCATTGCTGCGCGCGCTGCTGGTCCGCGCCACCGACGGGGCGGCGCTGGTCCTGGTGGGGCACGCCATCGCGCTCGATGCGCGCGCGCTCGAGGACATCGCGCTCGACGTCGCCGGCGCCGCGCCGCTCCCTCGGCCCGCGGTGCAGGACCTCGACGACCCGGCGCAGGTCGTGACGCGCCTGCGGAGCGCTGGCCGGCACCGAGCCGCTGGAGCTGCCCGCCGACCGGGTGCGCCCCGCGGTGCCCAGCCACCGCGCCACGCGCCTCGATCACGCGGTGCCGCCCGAGGTGGCGCGTGCGGTGGACGAGCTCGCCGCGCGCTCCGGCCAGTCGCGGGCGGCGGTGTGGCTCACCGCGCTGGCGACGATCATCGGGCGCTACACGCGGCAGCACGCGCTGGTCCTGGGTGTGGCGCACGACGGCCTGCCGCCGCAAGACGACCCGATCGGGCCGCACGGCGACGCCCTGCCGCTGCCGCTGTCCTTCGCAGGCGAGCCGAGCGTTCGCGAGGCGTGCGCGCGCACCGGCGCCGCGCTGGCCGAGCAGGCGCGCGGGCGGTCGGTGTCGCTGGCCGACCTGGTGGAGGCCCTGCAGCCGGCACGCGACCCTGGCCGCGCGCCGCTCTTCCAGGTGCTGTTCGCTGGCGCGAGCGTCCCGCGGGCTGGCCGTTGCTGCCGGCGGCGGGCGCCGCCACGGCGTTCGATCTCGAGCTCGAGGTCGTGTACGGCGACGGCGGTACGCGCCTGGCGCTGGTCGGCGCGGCGGATCTTTTCGAGCGCGCGCGCATCGAGCGCCTGCGCGACCACCTGCAGGTGCTCCTGCTGGGCATGGCGGCGCGGCCGGAGGCGCCGCTGGCGTCGCTGCCCATCCTGACCGATGGCGAGCGCACCGCGGAGCTGGTGCAGTGGAACCCGCGCCGCGCCTTCCCGGCGCGCGAGCCGCTGCACCGCCTGGTGGAGGCGCAGGCACATCGCCGGCCGGATGCGGTTGCGGTGACCTTCCCGCGCTCCGACAACGACGGCAGCGGGCCGTCGCCGCGCAGCCTGACCTACGGCGAGCTGGTGCGGCAGGCCTCCCGGCTGGCGCGCGTGCTGCGGCGCCACGGCGTGGGGCGCGACGTGCGCGTGGCGGTGTGCATGGCGCGCAGCGCCGAGCTCATCGTCGCCCTGCTGGCCGTGCTCCAGGCGGGCGGGGCCTATGTCCCCATCGAGCCCAGCAATCCGCGCGACCGCATCGAGTTCGTCCTCCGCGACTCCGACGCCCGGGTGCTGCTCACCCACTCCGCCGTGGCCGCCTCGCTGGCCGGCATCGCCCTGCCCACCGTCCTCGCCGACGAAGCGGCGGCGCTGGCCGGCGAGGACGATGGCCCGCTCGAGGATGCGTCGCCCGGCGCCTCGCACGCCGACGCGGCGGCCTACGTCATCTTCACCAGCGGCTCCACCGGCCGGCCCAAGGGCGTGCTCGTCGAGCACCGCAACGTGGTGCGCCTCTTCGAGGCCACCGAGCACTGGTTCCACTTCGGGCCCGGCGACGTGTGGACCATGTTCCACTCCGTCGGCTTCGACTTCTCGGTCTGGGAGATCTGGGGCGCGCTGGTCCACGGCGGCCGGGTGGTGGTGGTTCCGCACCTGGTGACGCGCAGCCCCGAGGACTACGTGCGCCTCTGCGCCGACGAGGGCGTCACCGTCCTCAACCAGACGCCGTCGGCCTTCCGCAGCTTCATCCAGGCCGAGGCGGCGCTCGACGTCGCCAGTCGCCTCCGGCTGCGCACGGTGATCTTCGGCGGCGAGGCGCTGGAGCTGGAGAGCCTGCGCCCGTGGTTCGCGCGCTTCGGCGACCAGGAGCCGCAGCTGGTGAACATGTACGGATCACCGAGACCACCGTGCATGTCACCTACCGGCCCTCGGCCTGGCCGACATCGCCCAGACCGACGGCGCGCCGGCGGCCAGCGTCATCGGCGTGCCCCTCCCCGACGTGGCCGTGTACGTCGTCGACGCCGGCATGCAGCTCTGCCCGGTGGGCGTGCCCGGCGAGCTGGTGGTGGCCGGGGCCGGCGTGGCGCGCGGATACCTGAACCGCGCCGAGCTCACCGCCGAGAAGTTCGTGCCCGACGTGCTCACCCCGGACGCGCCGCCGGACGCGCGCCTCTACCGCTCCGGCGACCTGGCGGCGCGGCGCGACGACGGCGACCTGAGCTACCTCGGTCGCATCGACCAGCAGGTGAAGATCCGCGGCTTCCGCATCGAGACGGGGGAGATCGAGGCCGTGCTGCGGCGGTCCGGCTCGGTGCGCGACGTGGCCGTGCTTGCCCACACGCGCGCTGGCGGCGAGGTGGTGCTGGTGGCCTACGTCGTCGGCGATGCGTCCACGGATGCGGGGGCTCCTGGCGGACCCTCGCTCGAGGCGTTGCGCGAGGCCGCGCGCGCTCGGCTGCCGGAGTACATGGTGCCCGGCGTCTTCGTGCCGGTCCCGGTCATCCCCATGACCCAGAACGGCAAGGTCGACCGCCGCGCCCTGCCCTCGCCCGACGAGCACCGCGCCGCCGCCGGCGGCACGCGCGTGCCCCCGAGCACCGATCTCGAGCGCCGCATCGCCGCCGTCTGGCGCCAGGTGCTGGGCGTGGCGGAGGTCGGCGTCGAGGACGGCTTCTTCGATCTCGGCGGGACCTCGCTGGGTGTGGTCGAGGTCGCGGCCGCGCTGCGCGCCGCGGGCATCGAGGTCGCGGTGGTGAAGCTGTTCCAGTTCACCACCATCGCCGCCCTGGCCGCGCACCTCGAGGGCGGCACC
>JBBJMR010000257.1:0-12647 GCA_037720395.1 Polyangiaceae bacterium | reverse complement strand
CCCGCCGCCGAGTAATAGATGCCGGCGTCGGTGAGCACGCCGTCGCAGTCGGTGAGCACCAGGCCCAGGCCGCGCGCGCGACGGCGCAGCTCGGCGTGCTCCAGCGCCGGCTCGCTCACGCCCCGGTCACCACGCCGTCCAGCCACCGTCGACGACCAGGTTGTGGCCGGTGACGTAGCTCGAGGCGTCGCTGGCCAGGAAGACCATGGCGCCGGCGATCTCCCCGGCCTGGGCCATGCGCCCCAGCGGCGTGCGCGCGCCGTAGTTGTCCATGAACCAGCGCTCCTGCCCGTTGGCCACCCCACCCGGGCTGATGGCGTTGCAGCGCACACCGGAGGCCGCCCAGTAGGTGGACAGGAACCGCGTCAGCGCCAGCACCGCGCCCTTGGTAGCCGGGTAGACGGCCGACTTGTGGAAGGCCTGGGTGCCGTCGGGGCGACGGTAGATGGACTGGTCGGGCGCGACCACGCCGTAGGTGGAGCCGATGTTGATGATGCTGCCGCGGCCGGCGCGCGCCATCTCCGCGCCGAGCACCTGGCAGGCCAGGAAGGTGCCGGTGACGTTGACGTCGAAGGACCGCTTCCAGGCCTCGAGCGGGTACTCCTCGAAGCGAGTGAAGCGCGCGGCCTCGGCGCCATCGTTGAAGCGGTCGTCGATGGCCGCGTCGTTGAGCAGGACGTCGATGCGACCGTGCTCGGCGAGGACGCGCTCGCGCAGGGCGTGCAGCGAGTGGGGCGAGGAGACGTCGGTCTCCATCCCGAAGGAGCCGGCGCCCAGCTCGCGGCCGAACGCGGCGCAGGCGCCGCCGTCGAGGTCAGCCACCACCACGCGCGCGCCGGCGGCGCGCAGCGCGCGGCAGTGCACCCGGCCGAGCAGGCCGAGTCCGCCGGTGACCACGGCCGTCCTGCCGTCGAGCCGGAAGAGGACATCGGGCGTGGGAGCGGTCACGGGCGCGGCCTCGGCTTGGTGTGGAAGTTCCCGGTGCGGCGGAAGACGGGCTCCAGCGGCTCGCCGCGCAGGCGCGCGCGCACGTCGCCGGCGCGCACCGCCTCGTCGAGCAGCGGCAGCACCTCTCGGTAGGCCTGGAGCACCCGGGCGATGTCGGCGTCGTCGTGGGACAGGGACAGGGTGTGGGTGCCGCCCCAGAGGATGCCGCGCTCGATCATCTCCTGCTGCACGAAGGACTTGAGCACCAGCGGCTCGCCCGCCGATGCGTCGAAGGTGACCAGGGTCCGGCAGGGCAGTCCGATGCAATCGGTGTAGGCCATGCCGTGCTCGCGGGCGATGGACCGGTAGCCGTCCTGGAGCTTCTTGCCCTGGGCCTCGAGGCGCGCGGGCACGTCGCTGGCGCGCATCTCGCGCAAGGTGGCGCGCGCGGCGGCCAGCGAGAGCGCCTCGCCACCGAAGGTGGTGAAGAAGAAGACGTCCCGCTCGCAGAGGCGCATCACCTCGGCGCGTCCGGTGAGCGCCGAGAGCGGCATGCCGTTGGCGATGGCCTTGGAGAAGCAGGCCAGATCGGCGGTGACCCCGAAGCGCTGCTGCGCGCCGCCGAGGGCGACGCGGAAGCCGGTCCACATCTCGTCGAAGACCAGCAGCGCGCCCCTCTCCCGGGTGAGCGCGCACACCCTCCAGGAAGCCCGGCGCCGGCTGCTCGAAGACCATCGGTTCCAGGATGACGCACGCGGTGTCGTCGTCGATGGCCTCCGCCAGGGAGGCCCGGTCGGTGTACTTGAAGGTGTACGACAGGCTCTTGGTGGTCGGCGGGATGCCCGCGTCGCGGTCGGTCGTGGCCACGTACCAGTCGTGCCACCCGTGATACCCGCAGGAGACGACGGTGTTCCTGCGGGTGAAGGCGCGGGCCAGGCGTACCGCCGCGCTGGTGACGTCGCAGCCCGTCTTGGAGAAGCGACCATCTCCGCGCCCGGCACCATCTCGCGCAGCAGCTCGGCCACCTCCACTTCCAGCGGGTGCATGAGCGAGAAGGTGATCCCGTCGGCGAGCTGCGCGCGGATGGCCTCGTCGACGGACGGCCAGGTGTACCCGAGCGAGAGCGGGCCGATGGCCATGGCCAGGTCGATGTACTCGTTGCCGTCCACGTCCCACACGTGGGCGCCGCGCCCGCGCGCCAGGTACTTCGGCGCCACCCCGCGCATCCACTGTCCCGGCCCCTTGGCCAGCGTCTGCGTGCCGGCCGGGATGAGCGCCTCGGCGCGGCGCCAGATTCGCTCCGATTGCTCCAGCTTGCGTTCGCTCACTCTCGCCTCCCTGCGCTGCCGGGGGCGTCGCGAAGCGCGGCCTCGATCCGCCAGGCGAGGTGCGCCCCGGTGAACCCCTCCACCTCGAGCACGTCGGCCAGTCGCCCGGGCCGGAACCAGCGCGGCAAGGCGAGCGGCACCAGACGCGCCGCCGTGCGCCGCTCGGCGAAGAGCTCGGCGACGATGGAGAAGAGGCCGCCACGCAGGAGATGGTCCTCGACGGTGACCACCAGCTCGCTTCCGCGCGCCGCCTGGAGCACGGCCTCCTCGTCGAGCGGCACCACCGTGCGCAGGTCGATGACGCGCGCGCCGATGCCCCGCTTGCGCAGGAGGCCGGCAGCGGCCACCGCCTCGCGCACCAGGTAGCCGTACACGAGCACGGTGACGTCGGCGCCATCGCTGAGCGCCTCCGAGACGCCCGGCGCGAACGGCAGCTGGTGCTCGACCGCCGGGGCGGCAGCGCAGAAGCGCACGTACCAGGGTGAAGGGTCGGCGACGATGGTCGGCATGCCGGCGGCGAGCTCGGCGGCGTCGCTGGGGCAGAAGATCTTCATCCCCGGGATGGCGCGCATCACCGCAACGTCCTCGATAGCCTGGTGGGTGGGACCGTTGGCCTCTGACAGGAAGCCGGGCACGCCGCCGACCAGCTTCACCGGCAGCCGGCCGATGCCCACGTCGGTGCGCACGAACTCGTAGGCGCGCAGCGTCAGGAAGGTGGCCAGCGCGTGGCACACCGGGATGCGGCCGCACAGCGCCAGCCCGGCGGCCGCGCCGACCATGGTCTGCTCGCAGATGCCCACATCGATGAAGCGCGGGCCGAGGCGCGCCGGCAGCCCGCGGATGGCGGCGCGGTTCTCCGCGGTGACCACCACCAGCTCCGGGTGGCGCTCGGCGAGCATGGCCAACACCTCTTCGTACACGACTGCCATCTCGTGATTACCTCGCGCACAGTGGTAACAAGGGGCGATGGGCGAAGGCGGAGCCGACGCGACGCCGCGGCCGACGACCTGGCGACCCTTGCTCGCCGGGGTCGCCGTCTACGCCGCCTTCCTCGCTGCGGCATACGTCATGGTCCGCTCGGACCTGACCGAGATGGATCCCTGCTTTTCGGTCCACGAGGGGGACCTCTGTTACTGCGAGCTCTTCCGCACCGGCCTCATCAAGCAGCCGGTGAACACCGCCTCCAACCTGGTCTTCGCCCTGGTCGGCTTCGCGGTGCTCGCCGACCTGGCGCTCTTTCGCCCGGCGCCACGCAACGCGCTCACCCGCGACCCGATGTGGAGCGTCTGGTACGGCATGCTGGCGCTCTACCTCGGCCCGGGCAGCATGGTCTTCCACGCCTCGTACACCTGGTGGGCCGGCATCCTCGACGGCGTGTCCATGTACGCCTGGCTGAGCTTCGTGGTGGTCTACGACCTGGAGCGCCTCCTCCGCATTGGCCGCCGCGTGGCCTTCGCGCTCTGGCTGGCCATCAACGCGGCCTGGGTGGCGATGCGCGTGCTCATCCCCAACCAGGGCAGCGCGGTCAGCTCCTCGACGCTGATCTTCGTGGCCTTGCTGTGCCTGATGCTGATCAGCATCGCCGCCGTGGTCGTGCTGCGCCGCGAGCACGTTCGCTTCACGGCGCACGGCTGGCTGCTGGCATCGTTCGGCTTCTTCGGCGTCGGGCTGGCGGTGTGGCTCCACTCCGGCACCGGACAGGCGCTGTGCGTGGCGGACTCGGTGTGGCAGGGCCACGCCGCCTGGCACCTCTCCGCCGCGGTGGCGGTGGGCTTCCTCTATCTCTACCTGCGTCAATCGGAGGACGCGCCTTCCCGCGCCGCGCCAGCGCTGCGCGCAGGCAGCCGGAAGGCGTAGAGCGTCTGCGCCAGGTACCCATCGGGGTAGGCGGGATCGTCGAGCCCGTAGCCGGGCGGCTTTTCCGGCGGCAGGTGGGCGGTGCCGAAGATCCAGTCCCAGATGGCGAGCTTGGTGGCGAAGTTGCAGCCGTAGCCGCGGTACTCGCGGGAGTGGTGCCAGCGGTGCATCTCCGGGCCGTTGATCACGTACTGCAGCACGCCGCTGCGCACGCCGACGTTGCTGTGGATCCACATCCCCCACACTGCGTCGATGGTGCCCTTGATCAGCGCCAGCTCGGGCGCCGCGCCGAGGAGGACGATGGGCGCGAACTCGATGGTCTGGTTGATCAGGATCTCGATGGGGTGGGAGCGTGAGCCGGCCAGCCAGTCGACGTCGCGCACCGAGTGGTGTGCCTCGTGCGTGCGCCAGAGCAGCGAGGAGCGGTGCTGCAGGCGGTGGAACCAGTAGATGTACAGATCGTGGGAGACGAAGAAGAGCGCGAGCTGCGCCCACACCGGCCAGTCGGAGACCAGGTGCAGGCGCGACAGGCCGCTCCGGCCGTCCATCCAGCGGATCAGGCCCTCGATGACCAGGCCGAGCAAGTAGCTCTGCACCAGCGTGTAGAGGAAGAAGTCGTCGAACCAGCCCTTTCGAAAGAGCTTCTGCCCGCGGTCGTAGGGGAAGCGGCGCTCCAGGCCGATGAGGGTCCACGCCCAGACGGTGATGATCACCGGCGAGAGCACCGCCCAGTCGGAGAGCCAGGCCTTCACGGGCAGGGGTGCTCGGAATCGCCGAGGAGGTAGGGGGAGCGAGCGGTGCTGGCCAGCGCAGAGGTGGCCGGCTCCGATGGCGCAGGCTCCAGCGCGTCGCTGTCGTCGGCCCCCATGGGCGCGCTCTCCAGGGTGTCGGTCTCGTCGGCGCTGACGCGGCGGAGCTTGGTGCGGTGGGGCAGCTCGCTCGCGTAGACGCGCTTCCTGCCGTCGCCGAGCGCGCGCGACACGACGCGTACCTCGCGCACCATCTCGGCGAAGGCGGCGAGATCGAGCGAGGCGGCGTGGTCGCTGCCCCAGCGGGCGCGATCGGTGGTCAGGTGGCGCTCGATGAAGGTCGCGCCCAGGGCCACCGCGGCCAGGCTGGGGGCGATGCCGGCCTCGTGGCCCGAATAGCCGATGGGGCACTGCGGCCAGCGCTGCGCCAGGTCGGAGAGCACGCGCAGGTTGAGCTCGTCCTCGGCGCAGGGGTAGGCGCTGGTGCTGTGGGCGATGCACAGGTCGTGGGTGCCGATGGCGCGCACCGTGGCCTCGACCTGGGCCAGGGTGCTCATGCCGGTGGAGAGCATCAGCGGGCGGCCGGTGGCGCGCATGGCGCGCAGAAGCGCGTGGTCGGTGAGCGACGCGGAGGCCACCTTGTGGCACGGCGGGGAGAAGCGCTCCACGAAGCCCAGCGCCTCCTCGTCCCACGCGGAGGCGAACCACTCGATGCCCAGGCGGGCGCAGAGCGCGTCGATGGCGGTGAAGGCGGCCTCGTCGAGCTCGATGCGCCGCTTGTACTCCAGGTACGTCATGCGGCCCCACGGCGTGTCGCGCGGCAGCTCCCACTGGTCGCGCGGGACGCAGGCCTCGGGGGTGCGCTTCTGGAACTTCACCGCGTCGGCGCCGGCGCGCCAGGCGCCCTCGACCAGCGCCAGCGCGTGCTCCGGCGAGCCGTCGTGGTTGATGCCGATCTCGGCGATCACGTAGACCGGCTGTCCCGCACCCACCAACGTCTTGCCGATGCTGCAGAGTGCGCTCATGGTCCTCCTCGAAGTTCGCGGTTCGGCACGCGGGCCACAAGCGCGCAGGTGCTTACGAAAAACGGGTAAACGAGGCGTCGGCGGTTTTGCACGAGGTTGGCTCAGCGCACGTGCAGGGCTGGCGAGGCCAGGCTGGCGGCGGCGCCGCCGCGCAGCTCGGCGAGCAGGGCCTGCACCTCGTCGGGGGTGAAGTCGACGAACCAGCGGTCGGCGCGGGCCTCGATGCTCGGCAGGCCCTTGCCGCGCACGGTGTGGGCCACGACGGCGGTCGGCTTGCCGGGCGTTGCCGGTGCGGCGAAGGTGCGCTCCAGGTCGGCGAAGTCATGGCCGTCGCAGGTGCGCACCGCGCAGCCGAAGGCGGCGAGCTTGTCGGTGAAGGGCTCGAGGGGCAGCACCTCCTCGGTGCGGGCGTTGGCCTGGAAGCCGTTGCGGTCGACGACGACCACCAGGTTGTCGAGCCGGTGCGCGGAGGCCACCAGCAGCGCCTCCCACACCGAGCCCTCGTCACACTCGCCGTCGCCGACCAGCACGTAGACCGAGTTGCCGGCGCCGCGCATCTTGAGGTCCAGCGCCACGCCGACCCCGACCGAGAGCAGGTGGCCGAGGGAGCCGGAGTGGAACTCGATGCCGGGGACGGCCCGGTTCGGGTGCCAGTAGATGCTGTCGTCGATGGACAGGTGGTTGGCGAGACGTTCCTTCGGGAACCAGCCCAGCTCGGCCAGCGTGGCGTAGAGCGCGGGCACGTCGTGTCCCTTGGAGAGCAGGAACCAGTCGCGGTTCGGGTCTGCGACGCGGTCCGGCGCGACGTCGAGGACGCGCGCGTAGAGCCACACCAGCAGGTCGGCGCAGGACAGCGAGGCGCCGATGAAGCAGCCTCCGCCGGTGGCCATGCGCACGATGTGCTCGCGCACACGCAGCGCCAGCGCGTGCAGGTCGGGGTGCGGGTCGGGGGCTGTGGGGTCGGGCATGGTTCTCCGTGGGCGCTCAGGTCACGTCGGCGCGCGTGTCCGCGGCGCCGACGGTGCGAAGCTCGTCGAGGTGGTGCCGGTACCAGTTCACCCCCGCCCAGCGTGCGTTGAGCGCCGCGATCTCCGGGCGCGATGCGAGCAGCTCCAGGATGTCCTCCAGACCGAAGGGCGGCTGACCCTCGCGGTGCAGGGCCTCGAAGACGGCGCGCACGAAGCGGTAGTCTTCCGGGTAGTCGATGGTGAAGCGGTGGGTGCGCGACAGGTCCAGGCCGCGGCGGCGCACGTTGCCGAGGCGAAAGCGCGCCGGCTGCTCCCAGAAGAACGGGGTGGTGTGCTCGCGCTCCAGCGCCCGCGTCGCCTCGCGGGCGGCGATCTCCAGCACCTCCGCGCTCATCACCTCGACGTCGTTGCCGTCTGGCCAGCTGGGCGGGTGCAGGTTGGAGGCGAAGTCCCAGCCGCCGCCGGCGACGGCGAAGGCCGCGAGCACGGCGTCGATGGCCGCCGGATCGACCAGCGGGCAGTCGCTGGGGATCTTCACCACCACCCGCGCGCCGAACGCGTGCGCGGCGCCGAGGTGACGGCCGAGGCAGTCGTGCGCGTCTCCGCGGAACACGGGCACGCCGGCCTCGCGGGCCATGGCCACCACCTCGTCGTCCTCGGGCAAGGTGCTGGTGGCCACGCACAGCGCGAAGGGGGTCGTTGCCGCGCGGACGCGCTGCAGCATGCGCACCAGGAGCGGGGCGCCGCAGAGCGGCAGCGCCACCTTGCCGGGCAGGCGCGAGGAGCCCATGCGTGCCTGGACCACCACCAGCGTCTCGCTCATGACGGCCTCGCTTCCGGGCGAGACGGGTGCGCGATGGCGGCGGGGCTCCGCACCGCTTCGGGCGAGCGCTCGGTGCTCGGGCCTGCTTCGCGCGCGGCGGCGGCGTCGCCGAGCAGCTCGCGCACCACGGCGGCGATGTTCGCGGCGGCGCGCCCGTGCTGCAGAGGCAGCAAGCGCCGCAGCTCGTCGAGGTCGAAGTGCGAGCGCACCTCCTTGCCCAGCGCCAGGCCGACGTAGGCCAGGGTGGAGTACTTGCAGATCAGCGTGTCGCAGTTGGCGACCATCTCCTCCGCCGAGCCCTCGACGAGGACGCGCGCGCCCGGCGCCCAGCGCGCCACCTCGGCCGTGGCGCGATCGCGGCGCTCGTTGGGATGCAGCTTGACGAAGAGCGGCCGGCGCTGCTCGTGTGCCACCCGCGCCGCTTCTTCCAGGAAGGCGCGGCGGTCCTCGGGCCAGAAGGTCTCGCGCGAGTCCGAGGTGCAGCAGAGGACGTAGCCGCGGTGCGGGAAGGCGTTGTCGCGGTAGCGCGCGCAGTCGTCGAAGTTCGGGATGCCGGTGACCACCATCTTGGCGCGGTCGCAGCCGCGCGACGCGAAGAGATCGGCGTAGCCCGGGCTGGCCACGCAGAAGCGCTGGTAGCGGTCGGAGAGACCGAAGGCGCTGGTGCCGGCGATCCAGCCCGGCAGGGAGCGGAAGCGGCGCACCAGCGGATACAGGACGCTGGGCGGGTCGGTCATGCCCTCCTGCACCAGCACCACCGGCTTGCCGTCCAGGTTGTGCGGCCACACCAGGTCCGAGCAGTGCACGGCGAGGTCGAAGTCGCCGAGGATGCCGCCGTACTCGCAGGGCAGGCGATGGTCGCGCAGGTAGTCGAGGCAGCGCCGCGCCAGCTTGCGCCCGCCGATGCTGCTCTCCAGGGCGCCGATGCTCTTCAGGAAGTCGAAGTCGCGGTTGCCGTAGTAGGGCGTGAAGACGTGCTGGTACTCGCCGAGCTCGGCGGCGATGCGGTGCATCTGCACCGTCTGGTTGAGCGAGCCGCAGACGAAGAGCAGCTTCTTTCGGGCCGGGACTGACATGGGTCAGCGTCCGATCATGCGCTGCGTTCGCGCGGCGACAACCACGCGATCGCTTACGTCCCCGCCTGCGCGCCGGGCCGCTGGAATCCGCTGCGGCGCGCCCGTCCCGGGCCTCCGGTTGGCTGGAGGCGGCCGGGTCGCTACTGCAGGCGGTTCTTGCCGGCGTGCTCGAGGAGCATCGAGACCAGCAGCGGCGAGCCGCTGCCCAGCGCCGGGGTGGCGCGGAGGCGGGCCAGGCGGTCGGCGTCGTCGGAGAAGGTGCGCTCGTCGAGGGCATCGGCGGCCAGGCGCAGCCGGCTCTCGGCGCCGGTGAGCAGGTCGGCGGCGCCGCGCCGGTCGCCCTGGGCCATCCGTGCGGCGGCGGCGCTGAAGGCCTCGCCGGCCTGGAAGCCATGCACGGTGCGCGCCACCGAGCGGTTGAGCGAGGCGCTGCTCTCGGCGACGGTGTTGCCGTACGGCGCCCAGATGGTGGCGTCGTCGAAGACGTTCTTGCCGAAGACGCGGTCCTTGTACTTCACCTCGACCACCCCCACGCGCAGGGGGGCGCTGCGCCGCCCCGGCGCCGAAAGCTCGAGGAGGATGGCGTGCGCGTCGTCGCGGGCGAAGGTGGGGATGTAGAAGCGCATGCCGCCGTCGACGTCGTCGCGGCGGTCCCGGTCGATGCCGTCCCGCTGGGCGGCGTGGCGATCGGCGGCCACCTCGCCGCGTCGCACGCGGTCCGACTCGTCGCCGTCGAGGCGATGCGAGCCGTAGACGTGGAGGAGCTTCACGTCCTGCTCCAGCCAGACCCGCACCTCGAGCGCGGTGGCCACCGGATCGACGCGGCGATCGATCTCCGTGGCCAGGGCCTGGCGCATCTCGGAGGCGTCGCGCAGGTAGTAGTAGGCGCCGGAGCCCTCGGCGGCGACGGCGCTCATCAGCGGGCCATCGAAGGCGTTGCCCAGCCCGAAGCTGCTGGTCTGGACGCCGGCCTGGAAGGCCCGCAGCGACAGCTCGGAGAGCTCGCGCGGCTCGCGCAGGCCGGCGGTGGGCTTGCCGTCGGAGACCAGGAGCACCAGCGGCACCACCTCGCCGCGCTCGGCGCCGGGCCCCGCCGCGCCGGAACCCATATGCAGACCGGCGGAGATGTCGGTGTTGCCGCCCTCCTTCAGGGCGCGGATGGCGGCGTGCACCAGGGCGCGGCGCGGTTCGACCGGGCCGACCGGCACCACCACCTTGGCGCCGGTGGAGAAGGTGGTCAGCGAGAAGTCGTCGGCGGGGTCGAGCTTGTCGAAGAGGGCCTCGGCGGCCTCGCGCGCACGGCGCATCGGCTCGCCCTTCATCGACCCGCTGGTGTCGAGGACCAAGTGCACGGCCAGCTTCGGTCGTGCGGCGCCGCGCTCCGGCGTGGAGCGCAGGCCGATGCGGACGTGGAACGATCCGCCGGTGGGCGGGAGCTTGGTGCGCTCGAGATCGGTGCGCACGGTGACCGCGCGCTCGGTGCGCAAGGGCAGCTCGGCCGCCCACAGCGATCCGACATCGGCCACCAGCTCCTCGGCGGGGCCGGGCAGGCCACCGCGCGCCAGCGCCGCCTCGAAGCCGCTCAGGAATCCACGACCGGGTCGATAGGTGGTGGCGAAGCGACCCTGGGCCTCGATCGGCCGGCGGCCGCCCCCGCCGCTCGGTGTCGCCGCCGCCGCCGATGGCGGTGCCGGGCTCGGACTGTCCGGCCCGGCGGCGATGCCCGATGTCGCACGGCCCTTGGAGCGCGAGGTGGCCCCAGGTCCGTCGGCCGCCCCTTGCTTCGGGTCGTCGGACGGCCTGGTCGTCGGGGCGGGGGTCGCCTCCGCGGACGTCGCGTCGGCCGCGCGACCGCTCGGGCTCGCCGCCTCTGCGGCGCTGCTCTTGTCGGCCTCGCGCTTGGCGCACCCGGTGGCGGCCAGCGCCCCGGCCACCACGATCGCCGCTACCCGCGCCATGCGCCTGAAAGCGCTCGTCGTCTCCATACCTTGTGCGCCTCGTGCTCCGGCAGGGGGCAAGCGCGAGCGCGCCCGCTGATCCCCTTGTACGCGGGCCAGGGCGCTTCGGTCTGTCACCGGAGGTGGAAGAAGCGCGTCACGACGAACAATCGTGCCCGCTCGGCCCCGAGCTGGGCGAGGGCCCGAGGTGCCCTCGGCGCCGACCACCAGCTGGTGCGCCCCGGCCACCAGGACGCGCTCGATGCGCCGCACGCGCTGCGAGCGCCCGTTGGCCGCATGCGCGTGCCCTGCATGACCACCTCCAGGGCGATGCGTCCCTGCTGCTCGACGAAGCGCGGAGGCCGGTAGGCCACCCGGCCGTACCCCGCCTCGTCCGGGCACCGGTAGCGTTCGCGCAACGCCTGCAGATTGCGCGCGTGCCCATCGCGGGCCTCCACGTCACGCGCGAACAGCAGGAAATGCTCGCCGCTGCGCGTGAGCTCGAACAGCGAGGTGCGCTCCGACGCCGTCTCGTGCCCCCACGAGCGCGCGGTCCAGCCGCTCCCGCGCGGGCGCGGTGCGCATATCTGTCCGTCGCGGCTCATCCAGAGCTCGTCGGGTGGCGCGTCCGGGAAGTAGGGCTCCAGACGCGTCTGCGTGATCTCCACGTCCTGCACGTCCATCGACCACTCCGCCGAGCCGCTCGGCACTCGCGGCGCGCCAAGGATGTCCGCCGCCATGATGAGGTCCACGCGCCCGCACGAGGGCGGGAGCGACGAGTGTCCTGCCTCGTCCATTCGTGTTTTCCCTCGCCCCAGCGGGGCTCGGTCGAGCCGTAAGGTGGGCGTGCCGCCCGGATGCGCCGGCCAGCCGCCCTCCGCAATTCATGATCTGCTACGCACGCGGCGGCGAGAAATGTCCGCACGCGCGCGCAATTGATGGGGAACAAATGAGCGTGACATCCAGGCGTTACGCGGCGAGCGTGACGTCACTCGCGCGCTTGTTCGTGTTCTCCCTGCCCCCTGAGGGGCTCGGTCGAGCCGTATCGTCGGCCTTGCTGCCCGGCTTCGCCGGTCAGCCGCCCTCCGTGATTCAGCGTCGCGGCCCCCCCTCCAGCCGTCCCCCGGGGGCGTTCATGGCCGGCAAGTGTATCGAGGCCTGTAACCAGGGGGCGGGATCGGCCACATTCGTTCGTGACTTCCTTGCCCGAGGCATGGGTGGCGCTGCCCAGCGAGCTGAGGGTGGAGGTGCGCCCATCGGAGGAGGAGCAGGTCTGGTCGGAGGTCTGCGCGGGCGACGCGCGCGCGCTGCGCCGGCTCTACGAGCGCCACGCGCCGTGCATCCGCCGCTTCCTGCGTGATCTGCTGCGCGACGAGGCCGCCGCCTGCGACGCCACCCAGGAGACCTTCGCGCGCGCCTTCCGTCGCCTGGCCACGCTGCGCGACGGAGACCGCCTGCGCCCGTGGCTCTTCGGCATCGCTCGCAACGTCGGGCTGGAGGTCGGCAAGGCGCGCGCCACGGCGCGGCGCCGGCTGGCCCCGCTGCGCGACGAGGGCGACGAGGACGTCGACTCGCTCGATCCGGAGACGCTGCTCCTCGGCTGCGAGGCGGCGAGCCGCCTCGGCACGGCGCTGGAGACCCTGCGCGAGGAGCGCCGCGCGGCGCAGCTGCTGCGCGCCGACCACGGCCTGGCGTACGAGGAAGTGGCGGCGTTGATGGGCTGGACGCTGGCCAAGGTGAAGGTGGAGATCCATCGCGCGCGCCGACAGCTGCGGCTCGCGCTCGCAGAACCCGAGCCGGGCGCCCCGAGGGCGCGCGCCGGCATCGCGGACGAGGAAGAGGGCGGACGATGAGTGGCTGTACCCCGGAGATGGCGCAGGAGCTGGAGCGCTGGCTGGAGGGAGACGTCGACTCGCAGCGACGGGGCCTCGCCGGGGTCGTGGGCCAGGCCGACCAC
>JBBJMR010000536.1:0-2956 GCA_037720395.1 Polyangiaceae bacterium | reverse complement strand
GCCGGCCCCGAGCTGCTCGCCGCCTGCCGCGCCGTCCCCGAGGTGCGCCCCGGCGTGCGCTGCCCCACCGGCGAGGCGCGCATCACCCCCGGCTTCCGCCTGCCGGCGAAGCACGTGGTGCACACCGTCGGCCCCATCTGGTACGGCGGCTCGCGCCGCGAGCCCGACCTGCTCGCGGCCTGCTACCGCAACGTGATCACCCTGTGCACCGAGCACCGGCTGCGCAGCGTCGCCTTCCCGGCCATCAGCTGCGGCGTCTTCGGCTATCCCATCGACCAGGCCGCGGCGATCGCCGTGACCACCCTGCGCGCCGCGCTGCCCGGTTCCACCCTCGAGGAGGTGGTGCTGGCGGCGCGCGAGGGCGAGGTGGAGCGCGCTCTCCTCGCCGCCACCCGCGGCTGATCGCCGACCCGGTGACGATGAGCCCGGCCCCACCGGCGGCGCACCCACACCGCGGGGCGAATTTCCCCGCCGCGCGGCGCCGAGGCGCGCCGACGCCCGCCCACGCGCGCCGCAGACCGTACCGTGACGCGCGGTCGCCGCCGGCGCGTGGCAACATCGACGTTCGATGCTCGCGCGCCACGCCGCATGGTTCACGCTGACCGGCTTCCTGCTGAGCGTCGGCTGTGGCGGGAGCGATGCGCTGCCCGACACCAGCGGGGGCAACTGCCCCTAGAGAGGGATGAGGATGCGAACACCGCGCGCTGCATGCCTGGCCACCATCCTCTGCGGCCTCGTCGCGGCCTGCGGCGGCGACCCGGCTGCACCCGGCGACGCCGGCAACGGCGGGGCGGGCGCAGCGGACCCGAGCGGCACCTCCAACGGCGGGGCCGGCGTCGGCGGCCAGGGCACCTCGACGACGCAGGGCGCGGGCGGCGCGGGCGGCGAGGACCCCCTCGGCGAGTGCCCGCGCGTGAAGGTCTCCGTCGCGCTCGGCGCGAGCCTCAACGTGCGACCCGACCCCACCACGCTGCAGGACCCGGTGGGCAGCCTGCCCAACAACTCCATCGTCGACGTGCTGGAGATCGTCGACGGCGAGACGGTCGAGGGGAACACCACCTGGTACCGCATCGGCACCGACGCGCTCGAGGGGTACATCTCCGCCCACTTCGCCACGTGCACCATGGAGCAGCCGCCACAGCTGATGCCGCCGGACGCCTTCTACCTGCCGCTCGAATGCGGCACGAGCGCCAAGGTGAGCCAGGGCAACAACGGCAGCTTCACCCACCAGGGCAACGCCTACTACGCGTTCGACTTCAGCCTCGGGCTGGGGACACCGCTGGTGGCCATGGCCGACGGCGTGGCGGCGCACGTCTACGCCGACACCGGGCCCGGCGACCCCTGCTACAACGGCGGCGGTTCGGAGTGCTACCTGTACGCGAACCTGGTGTCGCTGCTGCATGGCGATGGGTCGCGCACGGTCTACAAGCACCTCGACGCGGTGCACGTCGCCCTGGGCGAGTTCGTGCCGCGCGGGACCATCGTCGGCCTCTCCGGCTCCACCGGGTACTCCACCGGTCGCCACGCCCACACCATGCGCACCGAGGACTGCCCGCAGTCCAACTGCGACTCGATTCCGCTGGAGTTCGCGGACGCACCCGGCGACGGCGTGCCCGACACCGGCGAGACGGTGACCTCCAGCAACTGTCCTTAGGAACACCGCAGCCGGGTGGATGCGCTCGCCCGCAGCGCGCCCGAGCGCGGGCGGGCGATCCGCGGTACACCGGTCGGGTGCTCGAGCCTGGCGCCGTCCTGCACGCCGAACGGTACCGCATCGTGCGCCAGCTCGGCGCCGGCGGGCAGGCGACCACCTTCGAGGCGGTCGATGCGCGCGAGGGCCGCCCGGTGGCCATCAAGCGCTTCGCGGTGCGCGGCGCCCCTTCCTGGAAGGAGGTCGAGCTGGCCGAGCGCGAGGCGCGCGTGCTGGAGTCCCTCGATCATCCGCTGGTGCCGCGCTTCGTCGAGCACTTCGAGGAGGAGGGCGCCCTCTACCTGGTGACCGAGCTGGTGGAGGGCGAGAGCCTGCAGGCGCTGGGCAAGCGCGGCCGCCACCTGTCGCGCGACGACGTGCTCGACCTGCTCCGTGACCTGGCCTCGGCGCTGCGGTACCTGCACGGGCGAGCGCCGCCCGTGATCCACCGCGACATCAAGCCGGGCAACGTGATGCGGCGCAAGGACGGGCGCTTCGTGCTCGTCGACTTCGGCGCGGTGCGCGCCAAGCTGGACACCGACGGGGGCAGCACCGTGGTCGGCACCTTCGGCTACATGGCGCCGGAGCAGTTCCAGGGCCGCGCCCTGCCGCAGACCGACGTCTACGCCGCCGGCGCCACCGCGCTGGCCGTGCTCACCGGCAAGGACCCCGGCGACCTGCCGCACCAGGGCCTGCGCGTCGACGTGCGCGCCGCGCTCGGAGGCAGCGACGGAGAGCTCGGGCGCGTCCTGGCGGCCATGCTCGAGCCCGACCCGTCGCGCCGGCCTGCGGAGATCGAGCCGCTTCTCGCCAGGCTGCGCAAGGCGCGCGGCAAGGGTCGGGGGCGCGACGAGCAGGACCGCGCCAGCCACCAGGCCGCCGGGTCGGCGCGTGCTGGCGGCTCGAAGGCCGCGCCCGACGACGATCGACGGGCGCGCTACGCCGGCGCGGAGCAGGCCTGGCGCGACGCGGGCAGCTCCTTCTTCGAGGGCGTGGCCACCCTGGAGCGCCAGATCGGACGCGTGGCCAAGGACTGGGAGCGCAAGGCGCGCGACTGGGAAGCGCGCGAGGCGGAGCGCGCCGCGCGGCCCGAGGAGATCGCGCCCGATGGCTCGACGGCGAGCTCGCGTCGCGAGGCGGAAGAGGCGCGACGCGCCGCCGGCCAGGCACGGCACGATGCGCACCGCAGCCACCACGACGGCCAGCGCGCCGAGCGACGCGCCGACAAGCGCGCCCGCCGCGACGCCAAGCGCGCCCGGCACGAGG
>JBBJMR010000256.1:0-12711 GCA_037720395.1 Polyangiaceae bacterium | reverse complement strand
GCCCGGCCGGATGGTCCGCGTCCGCGTGCGCGGCTCCATCGCGCAGCTCGTGGCGGGGAGGCGTCGCGCCCGCCGAGTCGCCGGAGATCGGCGCCGCCTCGTCGACGACCCGCGCGTCGGCCATGGCGCGGTGGGTGCGCTCGTCATCGACCGGCTCTGCGCCAGCGACCGGCGCGTCGAGCGCCACCAGCTCGACGAGCGGGCCGTCACCCGCCGGCAGCGTCGCGGTGGCCAGCGAGGTGCGGCCGCCCGGCGAGATGTGCGCGAGCGAGCCCCGCGCCTGTGCGTCGCCCGCGCTGCGCTGCACCCAGGCGCCCACGTCCTCGAGCGGCGCGGGACCGAGCGGCTCGAGCGCGCGCGCCATCTCCAGCGCGGTGCCGAAGCGCTGATCCGGGTCGCCGGCCAGCCCGCGCGCCACCACTGCGTCGAGACCTGCGGGCAGCCCTTGGACGAGGGACGAAGGCGGCGCGAAGCGACCCTGCACGATGGCCAGTACGGTGGCGCCAGCGTCGTCGGCGTCGATGAGCCGCCGCCCGGTGAGCACCTCCCAGAGCACGGCGGCAGCCGCGTAGACGTCGCTGCGCCGGTCCACCTTTCGCCGCGAGACCTGCTCCGGCGACATGTAGCGGAGCTTGCCCTTGAGCTCGCCCTCGCGTGTAGCGGCAGCGCGGCCCGACGCCTTGGCGATGCCGAAGTCGAGGATGCGCGTCACGCCGTCCACGCCGACGAGCAGATTCTGTGGGGAGACATCGCGATGGACGATTCCCAGCGGCACGCCGTCCTCGCAGGCCTCGTGCGCTGCGTGCAGGCCGGCCAGCGCACCGCGCAGCACCGCCAAGGCCACCGGCGCCGGGATGCCCTCGCCACGCTCGCGCGCCTGGCGCGCCAGCATGGCCAGCGTCTCGCCCTGCACGTAGTCCATGACGATGAGCAGCTCGCCCTCGCGCGTCACCACGTCCAGGGTGGCCACCACGTTGGGGTGACGGATGCGCGCCGCCAGCCGCGCTTCGTCCAGGAACATGGCCACGAACTCGGGGTCCGAGGCGAACTGCGGGTGCATGCGCTTGATGGCCACCCGCCGCGCAAAGCCGGCGGGCCCGACGAGCTTGCCCTCGTAGACCGTGGCCATGCCCCCCGAGGCGATGGGGTGCAGGAGCTCGTAACGACCGAGCTGCACGATGGGCGCGGTCATCGAGGGACCGATGCTATCGCAGCGCCCGGGCTCCGGCCATCGATGGCTCAGCGCCCGCAGCCGGCGGTGTGTTTGTAGAAGCGCACGTCCTCGTCGGGTTCGTTGACCAGGATGAACACGTTGTACCGCGGCACGTACCGCCAGCGCCCGTTGGTGCCCTGCGCCACCTGCTCCGCCGGCGCGCCGTCGGCGTTCTTCTGCGTCCAGACCTTGCTGGTCATCCCCATGGCCACGGCGCGCCGCCGCTCCAGGCGACCATGCTGTCCGTGGTCGGGTCGTAGTCCACGCCGACGCCGCCCTGCGCGAGGACCGTGTCGCCGCCGGTGCTCAGCCACTGCTCGGAGACGGCCACCTCGTCGTCGATGGACCACACGAACACCTGCACCTCCGGCTCCTCGCCGAAGGCGAAGAAGAGGCGACGCGTCGGGTCGATGACCCCGCGGCGGTAGCGCGAGCTGCTCCACTGCGGGTAGAGCGGGGGGTAGCCGGCATCGAGCACGTGGCTCCAGGCGTTTCCGGTGACGTCGTAGATGCTGAAGCCCGCCTCGCTCTTGTAGAAGAGCTGCTTGCTCACCGGGTCGTAGGCGGTCCCCATCCAGTAGGTGCCGTTCGCTCCGTTCAGCGGCGTGCCCTCGCCGCCGGGCTCCATGTTCGTCCAGCTGCCGCTGTCGAGATCCAGGGTCCAGGTGACGGTGGTCGCATATCCGTTCATGGCCATGGCGCCGCCGAACGAGAAGAAGCGGTGCGGCCCGCTCAGGTACTGCAGGCCGTCGTAGGTGTGGCGCGACACCGGAGTCCCGTCGTCGAGCGGGTCCTTGTTCTGGTTGTCCGGCGTGATCGACGGCGAGTGCTCCTTGACGATCTGCCAGCTCATGGTGGCCGGCTGGAAGGCGTAGACCTCGTTGCCCCAGTAGTCGTTGTGGCCGCCACCGAAGAGGAGCAACTGGCTGCGGTCGCCGTCCCAGGCAGCGCTCGACCAGGCGGTGATCACCGCGCCGCAGCCGGAGTTGCCGTGCAGCGCCTGGTGCGCCGGGATGTCGCAGGCGGCCATGAACGGCGTGTTCGGTGCCGAGAACCAGCTGTCGGCCGGGAGATCGAGGAGGGCGCGCTCGGAGTGCATCCCGCCTCCGCCAGTCCGGTGTCCGCATCGCTCCGTGCAACGGTCGCGCCGGGCCAGGGCCGCCGCGACTCGCGGCGGATCGCGGCATGGAGCAGCGGAGGGGACACGGCCGACCCTCGCCGCATCGATGGGGGGGACATCGGTGTCCCCGCGGAGGCCTGGACACCACCGCGTCCACGTCGCCCGCGGCGGCAGCGAAACGCCCGTCGGCAGCGTGCGCGGGGTCAACCAGGCCTCTGGCACCTGCCGTGCACTGGAAGCGCCGACCATGCCCCGACGCTCTCGATCGCAACTGGGCCGCTCCCTGTGGGCGCTGACGATGGCGTTGTGTGCGACCTCGTGCAGCGATGCTCCTTCCGGGGAGAGCGCGGCGGCCGGCGGCCCCGGCGGCGTCGACGGCGACTGCCCGCCGCCGGAGGAGACGGTCACCACCAGGCCGGACGACGTGATGAGCTGGGCGCGGCGCCCGCGCCGGGTGAAGCTCGTGCTCGGCGGCACCACCCCGACGCCCGAGGAGTACCAGGCGCTGGCCGGGCTGCCCGACGACACCGCGCGCGAGGCGGCGCTCGACGCGGCCATCGAGGACGGCCTGGAGGACACCGCGTTCTACGAGAAGCTGCTCGAGCTCGGCCACGACTGGATCAAGAACGCCGCCTACCGTGCCGGCGCCATCGGCGACGGCTACCAGGGCAACATGTCGGGCAACCTGTCGCAGTGCGGCGACGGCACCATGCACGCCGGCGCGTACTACCGGCCCGACGAGATCCCCGGCTACGGCGACACCTCGAAGGTGTGCGACGACCAGGACATCGACGGCAACCCGCTGGCCACGCCGCGCACCGAGAAGCAGATCGAGGCCTGGTGGGCGCCGGGTGCGCCGGTCTCGGTCCTCGGCTCCGCCGGCGGCAACGTCACCGAGGTCACCGACGCGGACGGCAACCCGCTCGACTGCGGCGTGGCCGGCGGCGGGTACTACGACCCCGCGCTGCCCGCGGGCTGCTCGTGCGGCCCGAACCTCGTCTGGTGCTGGCCGTACATGGGGCTCACCGGGGGACATCAGCAGGCCGTCTCGGCCTGGGACGAGCCGGCGCGCCTCCTCGCCCACCTCGGCTGGCACGATCGACCGCTGTCCGACCTGGTGCTGGGAAACTACACCGTCGGCGACAACATGCTGCGTGCGCTCTACGTGCGCATGGGTCGGCAGAACCAGGAGAACGCGGCCCTCGACGACGACACCACCTGGTGGAAGCCGGGCGCCGGCAACGAGCCGCGCGACCCCATGCACCCGGACGCCGAAGACCCCGCCGCCTGGCGCGAGTTCGTGGTGGCCACCCTGCAGCCCGATCTGCTCTCGCTCACACCCGGCGACGCGCCGAGCGGCGAGATGGATCGCCACTACGCCTACGACCCTCGCACCACCACCGATCCGCCCGAGGGCTGGCCCGCGGCCGGCGTCCTGACGATGATGGGCTACCTCTCCTCGTTCGAGCGCGAGCGCCCGCGCGCTGCCCGGACGCTGGAGATCTTCGCCTGCAAGGACTTCTCGCCCCCGGACCCCGCCCTGGAGTTCCCGGAGTACAACGGCGACCCGGCGAGCACCGGCGTCTGCCTGCACTGCCACCAGACCATCGACGCCGTGGCGCTGGTCTTCAAGCGCTGGGACTTCACACCGGCGTTCTCGTACTACGTGCCCTGGCCGATGATCGGCGACATCGGGCCGTGGCGCATCGCGCCCGAGCAGCTGTCGCAGCAGTACCCGTACGGCGTCGTCCCCTACGCGCGCTGGGCGCAGTCCTGGGTGCCGGACACCGCGCTCACCCCGATCACCGCCGCGGACATCGAGAAGAACCCGGCCGCGGTCTTCCTCGACACGCTTCCGGCGGGCGAGAAGCTGTTCGGCGCCGAGGCCGACGGCACCATGGGACCGCTCGGCCTCTCCAAGGTGCTGGTGGCCTCGGGCGAGTTCGATCGCTGCGCCGCGCAGCGTCTCTACGAGCGCTTCCTCGGCCGCCGCCTCGATAAGGGGACCGAGGCGCTCTACATCCAGAAGCTCGCCGACAAGCTGGTCGAGGGCAAACGCCAGCTGCGGCCCTTCGTGCGCTGGCTCTTGAAGACGGACGAGTTCCGGAGGGGGCTGTGATGCGCAGCGCTGTCCTGATGGCGATGGGCGCCGCGGCCGTGGCCGGGTGCAACGGCAACATCGGCGAGGGGCCCGCCGGCAACGGCCAGGGACCGGGCAACGGGCCGAAGGGCACCGGTGTCGAGTGCGCCGTCTCCCGGAACGACGAGGTGCGCCTGCGCCTGGAGCCGACCTGCAAGGGCTGCCACCAGCAGGGCGCCAACAAGCCATTCTTCGCCTCGCTGCGCGCCTTCGAGCAGGCCCTGGTCTACGTGCCGAAGTACGTGACCTCGGGCGCGCCCGACGAGAGCTACCTGCTCGAGCTGCTCGCCGGTCACGGCAGCGCGCCGTACAAGGCCATGCCTCCCGCGGGGCCGCCGTTCGCCGAGCTCGCCGAGGCGGGCAAGACGCAGATCGGCATGGCCGAGCTCGAGGCCTGGATCACCGATCTGCCCCCGCCGAGCCCGGAGCTGGCCGAGCCCGACTACGCAGCGCCGAGCACGCGCCGCCTCACTGCCGAGGAGATGCTGACCTCGCTCCAGGATCAGCTCGGCCTCGAGGACGCCGACATCGAGGGCAGCGGTCTGGCAGTGGACGTGGAGCGCTTCGTGGCCCTGGGCGGGCCGAACACGCCCCTGGGGCAGGCGCGCCAGCTGAACTTCGGCCCCGGCGCCATGCAGCTCCTGGTGGCCATCTCCCAGGGCTGGTGCTCCCTGTCGGTGAAGAAGGCGAGCTCCCCGCTGCTCACCAAGGCCTCGCTCGCCGACGGCAGCGCCTCCGCCGCCGCTGGCATCCGCGAGAACATCGCCGCCATGGAGCTGCGCATGCTCGGTGAGGTCGACGACGCCGAGGTAGAGGCGCTCTTCGCCGACGTCTTCGTCCCCTACGAGGCGCAAGGCACGGACGTCGCCTGGACGGCGGTCTGCGCGGCGCTGGTCCGTCACCCCCGCTGGGTCTCGTTTTGAGAGGAACGCACCGATGAAGCTCTCGCGACGCCAACTGATGACCGCGGCCGTCGGCACTTCCCAGCTCGCCTTGCTGGAGCGCTTCGGCCTGGTGCGCGACGCGCGCGCCGACGGCCCTGCCGACGGGCCCACCAAGCTCCTCAGCATCTACCTGCAGGGCGGCACGCGGCCGCATTATTTCTGGTTCCCCTTCTCGCCAGAGGTGGCCGATCAGGCGCTGCCGGCGCCGTCCGTCGACTTCAACGGCTTCCCCCTCTTCTGCACACCGGACAACGTGGTCACCTGTGGCCCGAACGACGGCAAGGCACCGCCGCTGCAGATGACGCGCCTCTGGAACCCGGCCGACCCCACCGCCGACGGGGACGGCTTCACCTCCTGTGGCTACAACTGGATCGGCGACGAGCTCTACAAGAAGACGGCGGTCCTGCACGGCATCGATCAGGGCAGCAACGCCCACGGCAGCGCCTACGTGGCGGCGATGTGCGGCGTGGCCGGCTCCGACTACCGCGCCCCCGCGCTGTCCTGCGTGGTCGCCAACCATTTCTACGAGAAGTTCGCCGACACCCGCCCGCTGCCTTCGGTGGCGCTCTCGCAGTTCGGCTTGCCGCAGGCGCGCGACCTGCGCGGCGAGGTGGCCACCCTGGCCGTGCCCGGCGCCGCGTCTCTGGGGCCGATGCTCGACGCCAACGGCGAGGTGAACTGGTGGTGGAAGGGCCTGGATGCGCGCAGCCCGATGCAGGCCAAGACCTTCGGCGGCAAGGACAGCGGCAGCACCATCGGCGCCACCTTGCTCGAGGCCAGCAGCATCGCCCGCATGCGCGACTACGGCGGCCGATCCACGGCCGGCACCGACGCCTACCTGGAGCAGCTTCACGACACCTACCAGGGCATCAGCCGCACCCTGGCCGCCGACGTCACCGACATCCTCGGCAAGGTGAAGCCCATCGAGCACTTCGACACCGACGGGTACGCCTTCTTCTTCATGGCCAACGCCAGCAATCCGGCCATCAACTTCACGCCCTCCTTCGAGATGGCGCTGCGCCTGCTGAAGAGCGACCTCTGCACCTCGGTGCACGCGCACCTGCCGCAGGTCTACTTCGACACGCACTCAACCACCGGCCACACCGCCGGCGCGGGCATGCAGCGCGCATCGATGGAGCTCGTCGGGCGCCTGCTGCTGGAGATGGAGCTGTCCCCTGCGCCGGGCAAGCCGGGCAAGTCGTTGCTCGACGACACCCTGGTGATGATCTTCAGCGAGTTCGGTCGCACCTGGGGCTGGGGCACCACCCAGGGCGACCCGGCGAGCTTCTCGGGTGGCGACGACCATCACCCCATCAGCGCCGTGACCTTCGTCGGCGGCGGCGTGGCCGGCAACCACATGGTCGGCTCCTACCTGAACATGCCGAACACCGTGGGTGGGCCGGTGGATCTGGTCGACGAGACCGGCGAGACGGTGAGCCGGGCGCCGCGCGCCCAGGACACCGTGGCCACCGCCTGCCGCATCATGGGCATGGAGATGAGTGACTTCTTCCTGCCCGGCGGGTACGGCGAGGTGCTCGGCATCCGGCAGACGTGAGGCGCTCCGCGTTGCGCGCCGCCACGCCGCGCGCCTAGTCCGAGCAGTAACCCCAGGGTGAGCCGAGGTTGTCGGACGCCTCGCAGCTGGTGCCCGACACGCAGGCGTCGGCGGATCCGTGGCACATCTCCAGCTGCATGTCGCCGTTGCAGGTCGGCTCGCACTCGATCTGGGTGTAGTCGCCGTTCTGCTGATAGTGGCCGCAGCAGACCTGTCCCCCGTCGCAGTCCTCCGTCCCGTCGCAGAGCGCCTGCACCGCATCGCAGGCCGCCGCGTCCTTGCAGTCGGCGTCGAAGCCCGAGGGCAGCTGGTCCTCGATGCAACAGACCTGGCCGCCGGTGCACTGGGCGCCCGCGCATTCGATGGTCACCCGCGGCGGCTGCCCCCCGGCACCGCCCGTCGAGCCACCGACCCCACCGCTGCCCCCGGGCCCGGCGGCCGTGGACGAAGCTGCGCCCCCGCTGCCACCGGCCGCTCCTCCCGGCCCGCCGGTGGAGGAGGCGCTCGAGGTGCTTCCGCCGGCGCCGCCGCTGCTCGCGCTGCTGCTGCTGCCGCTGCTGGCCGCCGCCGATGCCATCAGACCGTCGTAATCGTTGGTGCAGCCGAGCAACACCAGGAGCAGCAGCGCCGCGCTCGCGCTAGCGCTCGGGCCCGTCGGGCACCACGCGGAGGGGCCGGCCATGCGGCGATGGTCGAGCGCCCCGCGGCGATGGTCAAGCGCGCCCCGGCCGCCGCACCGAGCCCAGGACAGGTCGACGACACGCGAGCGACCGGAAGCCGGTCACCGCAGCAAGGTCGCGCAGTTCGAGCGAGGGTGGACCTCGAGCCCGATCCCCGGCTTGAGCTTGCACAGCGCAGCGGCCCGGGCGAGCCGGTCCTTGTCGCCCCGGATCAGCGCGGCGCGCGCCGCGTCCTCGGCGTGCGAGCCGAGGCGCATGCGGCTCACCTCGCGCAACGTGTCGCGGTGCGCCACCAGCACCGCGCCCACGGCCGGGCTCAGGGCATCGGCGTTGGCCCACAACGCCGGTGCCGCCAGCACAGCCGCGGCGAAGGCGTTGCGCAGAGCTTCGCCGGCGGGCGTCCCGGCGCACGGCAGCGGCGCGTCCGCCGGGCCGAAGTCGTCGAGCACCAGGGCGTGGCGCGCCACGCGCCCCAGGAGCGGCGTCGCGTCGCCCGCCACGCGCGCATCGGTGGGTGTCTCGCCGCGCGCCACGACGGCGGCCAGCTCGTTGCACGCCGCCTCGCGCTCTGCCTGCAGCCTGGCTGCGGCCGCCGCCTCCGCCTCCTGCCGCCGCACCTCGCCGCGCGCCCGCGCCGCGCAGCCTTCTCGCTCGCGCAGGTGGAGCGCAGCCCCTCGATGCGCACGCGCTGCTCGCTCGAGGCGCGCGCCAGCGTGTCCGCGGGGATGGCGTCGACGTCGCAGGGCCCGACGGCCGCCGCCAGGGTGCGATCGACGCGCGCGCGGGTCACCGCCGCCACGCCCACCGCGCCGACGCTGGCGGCGATGAGCGCCGCCGCCAGGCCCACGGCGCCGAGGCGCATGGCGCGCCGGCGACGGAAGGCCGCGGCCAGCGCGTGGCCGTCCTCGAGGCGCCTCTTGCAGTCGAAGATCATGTCCTGCCAGCGCTGCGTGTCGACGGCGAGCAGGCGCAGCGGCTCGGCCAGCGGCTTGTCGCGGGCGACCTTGTCGGCGAGGCGCTCGAGGCACAGCGACGCCTCGGGCACGCGCCCGTCGACGGTGAGATCGGCGATGCCGGCCAGCAGCCCGCCCAGATGGCCGGCGTACGTCTGCCATGCCTCGGCAGCGCGCTTCTGGCTCTCGTGCAGCAAGTCGGCGGCGGCCTGGACCTCGTCCCGCGGCAACAACCCCTCGACGTCCGCCACCGCCGTGCCGGCGCCGCTGGCGACGTCGGAGACGCCGCGCTGCCACGCGCCCATCAGGCCGTCGCGCGCGAGCTCGGCCAGGCCCTCCTTGACCCGGCCGGCCATGATGCACTGGCCGGCGTAGCTCACCGGGCCCATCGCACACCGGAAGAACGTCGCGCCGAGCCGGTTCGCCACCTCCTCCTGGATTACCGCTGATCGATTCCGGCCTCCACGAGTCTGTGAGCGGCGGGGCGCGACGCGTGGCGCCGCCACGCGCCAGGGTGGTACGCCGGCGCACCACCGGGCGCAGCTGATCGCGACCACGTCGGCAGCGTCACCTTCGACGTCCTGCCGGTCGACTGAGCGGATCCATGCCCAACGTCGTTCCCCGGGCGCGGCCGCTGCGCTATCGACGGGCCCATGCCCCCCCGCAAGAAGAAGGCCGAGGCCGCGAGCGTCGGCCTCTCGGCCACCGAGGTCGCCGCCACGCCCGCGCCCGCCGATGTGGAGGCCCTCGCCAGGCAGATCGAGGGCGACGGAGGCTCGGTGCTGGCCAAGTACCGTGACCCCTTCGGCGCCAAGTGGCTGCTCCTCGCCGCCCTGCCGCTGGAGAAGGTCGAGCCCACGCCGTATCAGCGCGAGCTCTCGGCCACGCACGCCGATCGCCTCGCCGCCGTCATCCCCAAGGTCGGCCAGTTCCTGGACCCGGTGGTCTCCATCCGCAAGGACGACAAATACTGGTCGCCGAACGGCATGCACCGCCTGGCAGCCCTCAAGAAGCTCGGCGTCAGGTCGGTCATCGCCCTGGTCGTGCCCGACGCCGAGATCGCCTTCCGCATCCTCGCCCTCAACACCGAGAAGGCGCACAACCTCAAGGACAAGTCGCTGGAGGTGGTGCGCATGGCGCGCAGCCTGGCCGCCGACCCGCTCACCAGGAACGAGCCGGAGAGCCGCTGGGCGTTCGAGTTCGAGGAGCCGGCCTTCCTGACCATCGGCATGTGTTACGAGGCCAAGCCGCGCTTCTCGGGCGGCGCGTACCAGCCCATCCTCAAGCGCGTCGAGGAGTTCTCCGACGACGCGATCTCCGAGAGCGTCGCCGCGCGCGAGAAGCACAAGGACCGCGTGCTCGAGCTCGACGAGGTCGTCGCCGAGGTGGTGGCCAAGCTCAAGGAGGCCGGGCTGCAGAGCGCGTACCTCAAGCCCTTCGTCGTCGCCCGCATCAACCCGCTGCGCTGGCAGAAGGCGGCCAAGCCGGGGCAGAAGGCGCCGCGCGCGGAGTTCGACGCCACCATCGACAAGATGATCGAGAGCGCCCGCAAGATGGACCCCAAGAAGATCCGTCCGCAGGACCTGGCCAGCATGGCCGGCTCGGCGCCCGCCGAGGAGTAGCCGCGCCAGGAGGTGCGGCGTCCGGCGCCGCACCGCTCGTCGTCGCCTCGTCGAGGCGCGGCACCGGGTGTCGCGCGCCGCCGCGATCCGCGCGATTTCCGGCGGCACACGCCGTGCTCGAGGTCGGCCAGAGGCGCGCCGGCAGACGCCGCGCTGCCGCTCCCCGACGACGACAAGGAGATGCCCGTGAAACCCTGGGTGAACCTGCTGCTCTGCTCGATGATCTCGATATCCGCCGCGTGCGGCGACGGCGACGGCGACGGCGACGGCGACGGCCAGACCGAGGATCCGGACGCCACCGAGACGGCGGTGATGGCCAAGGACACTCCGCCCTTTGCTTGCGGGGGCCTCCTGGGGATCGGGTGCCCCGCCGACTACACGTGCGCCGACGACTTCCGCGACGACTGCGACCCGCAGAACGGCGGCGCCGACTGCCCGGGCCTCTGCCAGCATCCGAAGGGCGCCGCGGCGTGTGACCCGTCCGATCCGGTCTGCGGCGCGAACGAGGTCTGCGTCGACAATCCCTGGCTCGACTGCGTGGCTGCCCCCTGCCCCACCGGGACCTGCGTGCTGGCGGACTGCACCGCCGCCGTGGGCGCCTACGACTGCGCGCTCACCGTCCGCTGCGCGCCCGGCTACGCCGTGCACCACGACGGCTGCAACTGCAGCTGCCAGCCGTATCCCTGAGGAATCACCGTCCACCTGCCCGCCGGCGCGCCCATTCGTGCCCGCGCCGGCGGCCGCGCGTCGACCGCATGGTGATCGCCGAGTAGGCTCCGCGGTCATGCGCTCATCTTCCCTGCTCCTTTCCGCCTGCGCGCTCGCCGCGCTCGGCACCTTGCTCGCAGCCCCGCAGGCGCGCGCCGACGACACCTTGACCCTCGACGGGCAGGTGCCTGACGACGGGCTCGATCACTTCTTCGTGGAGTTCGAGGTGCCGGCGGGCATCGTCGAGATCGAGGTCCTCCACGACGACCTGTCGGAGGACAACATCCTCGACTGGGGCCTGCTCGCGCCGGGCGACGTGTTCCGCGGCTGGGGCGGCGGCAACAGCGAGAACGCCGTGGTCGGGCTGACCGCGGCGTCGCGCAGCTACCTGCCGGGGCCGATCGACGCCGGCACCTGGAAGGTGGTCATCGGCAAGGCGCAGCTCGGCTCGGTGGACGTGCCCTACCACCTGGTGATCGACCTGCGCGAGGCCGGCACCCTGCCAGCCCAGCCGGAGCGCGCGCCGTACGTCGCTGCGGCGCCGCTGTCCACCACGCCGCGCTGGTTCGCCGGGGACTTCCACGTGCACTCGCGCGAGAGCGGCGACGCGCGCGTCGACATGACCTTCGACGAGATCGCCGACTTCGCCCGCGGCCGCGGCCTCGATTTCGTGGCCCTCAGCGACCACAACACCGTCTCCCAGCTCGACTTCATCGTCGACGCGCAAGGCCGGCACCCCGACGTGCTCTTCGTGCCCAGCGTGGAGTTCACCACCTACGACGGGCACGCCAACGGCTTCGGCGCCACCGCCTGGATCGACCACAAGATCGGCCAGCCGGGCGTGACCATCGAGGGGGCGGCGACGGCCTTCCGCGATCAGGGCGCCATCTTCAGCATCAACCACCCCACCCTCGACCTCGGTGACGCCTGCATCGGCTGCGCCTGGAAGCAGCCGCTCGCGCCCGACCTCATCGGCGCCGTCGAGGTCTCCACCGGCGGGCTGGACCACGTGACCGGCTTCCTGGTGCCCGCCTCCATCCAGTTCTGGGACGACCTCTGCGCCCAGGGCTTCCACGTGCCAGCCATCGGAGGCAGCGACGATCACAAGGGCGGCGCCGAGGACGGGCCGCTCTCCAGCCCCATCGGCGACCCGACCACGCTCATCGGCGCCAGCGAGCTCTCGGTGGCCGGGCTCATCGAGGCCATCCGCGCCGGCCGCACCGTGGTCAAGCTCGGCAACCCGTCGGACCCGATGGTCGTGCTCTCCTCTTCCGCGGCACCGGTGGGTGACACCATCTCGGCGCCGACGGCGATGCTCAGCGCCGAGATCACCGGCGCCGCCGGCGGCGAGGTGCAGTTCGTCAAGAACGGCGAGCCGCAGGGGGTCACGGCCATCACCAGCGATCCCTTCGTGGCCGAGAGGGAGGCCGTCGCACCGGAGAGCGGCGAGGACCGCTGCTCCGTGGCCGCGCCCGGGTCGCGCGCCCCGCTGTCCGTGGCCGTCGCGCTCGGGCTGCTGGCCGCGGCCTTCGGGTATGCTCGCCGCGGGAGGCGACGCGAATGAGCGGAGACGTTTTCGAGCACGCAGCGGGCTTCGAGCGGGCGACGCCCACCGGCAACGTCCGGCTCGACAAGTACGAGGCCACCTACGAGCAGCTCTTCGCCGAGGCCATGGCCGACGGCGTGGTCACCGCCGAGGAACTCTCTCGCTTGCGGCGCGCCGCCGAGGCGGCGGGCCTCGACGGCGGCCGGCTGCGCCAGCTCGAGGTGGCGCTG
>JBBJMR010000052.1:0-35793 GCA_037720395.1 Polyangiaceae bacterium | reverse complement strand
GATCGGGGTCGCCGTCCAGGTACGTCACGACGACCTCGTCGCCCACACGAGGCAGGGTGACCAGGCCGTAGCCGGGACCGGCCCAGGCCTGGGCCACCCGAACGCGGCGGGAGGAGCCCTCACCGAGGTCGCGCCGGTCCCAACGAAACTCGACCAGCACACGCCCCATGGCGTCGACGTCGATCTCCTTGCCCGTCGATCCGGTGCTGGCCACGACGCGCGCTGTCTGCGCGCCCGCGATGCGCGGCTTCTCGCGCCTCGGCGGGAGGAACGGCGTGCTGGCGTCGATGCAGTCCAGCACGCGCCGCGAAACCACGCGCCCGTCTTCCGAGCGCATCGTCAGTCGAGAACGAACCACCAGCCACGCCCGGTCGAAGTCGGCGCGGGGATGACCGCTGAGCGCCCAGGTCGTGCCGGCAGATACCGCGAAGCTCGTCTCGCAGCGGAGCTGGGTGCGCTTCGCCGTCAGCGCCGCCAGCCGCCGGCGCGCCAGGCTCTCGCCGGCGCCGCCCTCGCGAAAGTCGCCCACCGCAAACTCGGACTCCTCCAGCTCGGCCTCGTTCGTGAAAGCTGCGCTCCCCGCGCGCGCCTCCAGCAAGAAGCGGGGGTTGTCTGCGTCGAAGTCGCGCAGGTTGACGGCGCCGGTGGTGATGCGGCTGGTGCTCTGCGCCCGCTGCGCATGCGGGCTGCCTGGGGGCCGCTCCAGCGCGGACGGTTCGACGAACGGGATGGGTCGCGGCAGCGCGCTCCTGAAGACCGACGTATCGCCAACGACCGTCCAGGCACCCGCGCCACCGGCCTCGAAGAAGCTCGCCATGCCCTCGTCGGCGAGGAGCCGCAGCAGCAGATCGTGATCGGTTTCCCCGTACTGCGCGACGTACTCGCGGCGTGTGCCCGGGGACGCGAGCTTGAAATCGGCCCGTGGGATGCGTCCTTCGTAGCGGGCGATGACCTCGACCACCACCTCGGGCACCGTTGCGTCCTGGAACACGCGGTGGTTCGAGCGTCTGGTTGCCAGCCACAGCGGCGGAACGATGGTCAGCTGGTACCGCGACAGGCCCGCGGGCTCGCAGGTGAGCTGCCGGGCCCGGCGTACCATCCCTCGAATGGACGAGAGAAAGGGCTCATCGGGGAGCGCGACGGCCGCCTGGCGCCCGACCAGCGCGGCCATGCGCAGCGCCGGGTCGGTCGACGAAATCTCCAGCGTGAGCTCGAACAGCTCGGAGATGGCGTCGGTCCAATCGAGCGAGTGCACCACGAGTCCCGGTATCCCCCGCGCGAGGGGGTCGGGGATCTGCACGTCGACGTTCAGCGCCATCTCTCAGCCCTCGCGCTGGACACTATCACCCACGCTTGCCCGCCGCGGTCCGTCCTGGACCTCGCGCTTGAACGCCGGCCACGCGTCGCGCAGGTAGAGTGCGAACGGGATCCACCAGATCAGGTCGTTGGTCACGCAGAGCAGCGCGGACTTCCACGGCCAGCCTCCCAGCAGGATCTGCTGCGCCATGCCGATGGGGCCGAGCACCTTGCCGGCCAACCCCACGGCGCCGAGCACGAAGGCGCGCTCCGGCGCGCGCGCGATCTCCAGGTAGACGAACCCATAGAGGCCCACGACCATCCCCACGCACGCGTAGATGGAGGGGTGGTTCAGCGGAGCCATCCCCGCGAACTCGAAGAACCACTGCGGATCGAGCGCCGTCCACGCGCCCCAGGCGAGGTTGTAGGCGCCGGCAAGGACGAACGCAGTTCGGTGGAAGCGGCGGTTGTGGATCATGAGAGGCTCCCGCGAATGGGGTGGAGAGGCCACGCGGCGCGGCGCATGCCGCAGGAGCTGGCGAGATCACGGAGGCCGGACAGGGCGACGCCCAGGGACATGACGGTCAGGACGACGCGGAGCGGCGCGGGCACCGCGGACGTCGTGCGGGCCAGCGCGGTGGGCGCCTCGGACCAGGCGGCCACGTCGGGCAGCATGTGGGCGAGCATGGCGCCGTACACGATGCCCATGACCGAGTGGGTGACCCGCTCGGCCCACAGCACGCCGCCGAAGGGAGCGCGGACACGGTCCTCGACCCCGAAGTCGGCCAGGGTGAGCACGATCTCCGCGGCGAGCACGGCGAAGAGCAGGAAGGCGAACGCGCCGCGGTACTCGAGCCAGGGCAGCGTGCCGAAGAGCAGCGCGTAGCAGAAGTCGCGCGTGGCGTGGAGCCGGAGCTCGATGGCCACTGCCGGCCCGCGGGCGGGGAGGCGCGCGCGGTACTCGTGGAAGTAGAGTGTGTCGAAGGCGCCGATGACGCCGAGCGTCGCCAGCAACCAGAGCGCATGGTTCATGTTCGTTTCTCCAGCTGGACAACCATCGAGCCGCCGTAGCGCACCAGCTCACCGAACAGCGGGGCGCGCAGCCGGATGCGCGCTTCGAGCCGGTCCAGCACCGGCGAGCACCGCACGCGGCCCGCAACATGGGGCGCCGCCCAGGCGGGGAGCGGGAGCCGGAAGGGGCCAACGTGAATGGCGGCGCGTACCTGGAGGAAGACCAGCCAATCGCCATAGCCCAGCAGCCGAAAGGTGAGCTCGACAGGGCCGAACCTCTCGACGAGCTCGCCCGCGTCGCCGAACCGCTGCGTGGTGATCAGCCAGCGGTCACCGAAGCGACGCGCCCAGCGCGCGCCGTCCGCCGTCCGTTCGACGAGGAGCTCGGCCTCGACGGCGTCGGCCTGGGTGGGGAGGCGGAGGCAGCGGCCGAGGAGGTGCGCCAGGCGTCCCCGAGCGCGCGTGACGCGGAAGACCCCGAGGCCGTGGAGGCGGGCCTCCGGCTGGTGGAGCCGCATGGCGGCGCGCGAGGGGCGCCGGCGCCCCGGAGGGGAGGCCGGGGGCGCGGGGTGCTCGATGGCGGCGGCGAAGCTCATGTGGAAGTCTCGAGGTACCCGTCGACTGCACGGCGCCGTGGCGCTTCGCCTTCTCGCATCACCCGACTCACCTAGGGTCGGCCAGGCTGCTGGCGTAGGCCCTTGACTCGAAACCCGCTCAGACCCGCGCCAATCGCTGGGCTCGCCCGAACGCGCAGCGCGGGCGCGTCGCGTGAAGACGATCCCCCGGCCTGTCTCGTGGTTATGGCGCGTGCTTGGCAATGTAGAGGTCGCTGCCCTGCGCCGTATGCGGTCCGGCCCCGAAGTCGACCGTGCCGAGGAAGTCTCCGGTCGACAAGATGTAGCCCTGCTTGTCCACCGACAATCGGAGTTCTCCGCCGATCTGAAAGCTCTTGTCGCCAAACCGCTTCGCCCACCGGACCTCACCAGTCGGCTCCAATGAGGCCAAGAAGAAGTCGTCTTCACCTGCGCTTGCGAGAGACCACGTATCCATGTGCATTTCGCCGGTGAAGCCCCCAGCCACCACGACTCGATCGTTCGGGTCAACGGCAACGGCGGCTGCGAACGCGGTGGCGTCACCGAAGGACCGCGTCCAGATTGGGATCCCGCCGGACGTGAGCATCGTCACGAAGGCTGCCCTGTTATCCGAACTGCTGAGCGTCGCATCGTCGATCACGAGCGTTCCGATGAAGGAGCCGGCAAGCGCAACGGATCCCGTGGCGGTGGTGAACAGGTCGCTCACTGATCCGTCGTAGCTGCCGTCGACCGTCTGCACCCAAGCGACCTGTCCTTCGGCGTCGAGCTTCGCGAGCGCGAGTCGATCGTCCCCGTCCGGGGGCGGGATGGTCCATGCGTCCAGCTTGATCTCGTCGCGACCCTGGACAGCGACGAAGATGTTGCCAACAGGGTCGGTCGCCGCAGCGGTGGCGTACTGTTCGTACGCGGACTCGAAGATCCGGGTCCACTCGGTCGCGCCGTCCTTTGCCAGCCGGCGCACGAAGATCGCTTGGGGCAGGGGCGCGGGCTTCGATGTCCGGAGGCTCCCTGCGACCATGAGCGCATCATCCGGGAGGGGCCCGACGGCGAACGCGTAGGCGTCTTCGACCCCGTCGACCGTGACGGCCCAGTGGGGCTCACCTGCCGCGGAGATGCTGGCGACGAACGGCGTGCGTTCTCCGGGTGCGCCGGCAAGCGACCACGCCCCGATGGTGAGGTTTTTCTCGAAGTACCCGACGATCGCGATCCCGCTGCTCGTCACGGAGACGCCGTACGCACCTTCCTGTTGTGCACTGCCGTAGTTCCTTGCCCAGAGGACGTCGCCGTGCTCGTCGAGCTTCGCGACAAGGATGTCGCCGAGCCCGCTGGCGATGAGCGGCGCGCCTCCGAGGTCGATCGTCCCGTCGAAGACGCCAACGACATAGATGTTCTGATCGTCATCGACGGCGCTGGCCGTAAGGGTCTGGTGGCTGGCGTCGCCAGCTGTGCGCGACCATAGGCAGGCGCTGCACGCAATGCCATCACAGTCATCGTCGAGTGCGTTCGTACAGTCTTCGGTCGAGGGAAGCACGGCGCCCCCGCAAGGTCCGTAGCCGGTGCCGTCATCGGCGCACTGACGGAGGCCGGCTACGCAAATTCCTACGCCTGCGGTGTCGGCCGGACCTTCGTAGCACGTCTCCTCATCACCCGGTGAGCATGCAGGCTCCCCGCCGGTACCGGCTCCGCCAGCGCCTGCTGCGGATTGCTCCGCGCCTGTCGGGGTCTGGTTCGCCGGTTCACCGCCACAGCCGGACCATGTGGAGATCGCAATCGTGAGTGCAATGCGCTTCATCGTTCCTCCAGACTTGCGTCGCTCGCGCTTCCGAGAGCTTGCCTTCGTTCGTACAGCTCAGGCACTCGGCGTGGTTATTCCTCGCGCGCGCCACCGCCACGAGCGCCGCATCCTCTGTTTGAGGCTGGGCACCGAGATTCCCGACGGAAAGGACGTCTCCGGCCACGCCCAGGCGGCCAGGGCCCGCCTCTATCCGTTCATCCTCCGAGCTCCTGCACCTCGGCAAGCGTGCCGGGGTCGCCGGCGAAGCCATCCTCGCCGCCGTTGTCACCGCCATCGCCCCCATCTCCGACCTGCGCGGCGTCGAGGTGCACGCTCGGCGTCCCGGTCAAGGTGGTGCCCGCATGCGCAAGGCCGATGGCGTGGCCTCCGGCGCCGCCTCCCGCATTGCCGCCGTTGCCACCCTGGCCTCCCATGCCTCCGCTGCATCCATTGGCGAGCCCGGTCGCCCCGTTACTGCCGCCAGGGCCCGATGCGCCGCCATTTTGCCCGAACTGCCCCTCGCCGCCCGCTCCACCATTGGCGCCAACGCCCACGAAGAGCTCCACTTCCTGCATCGACACGCTGCCCCCGACGGCCGCGAGCGCGATCGAGCTTCCACCCGCCTTGCCACCGCCACCGGATTTGCCGGCGCAGCCGCCCGCACCGCCCCCTCCGCCGCCCGCCCCGTAGCTCGTCATGTTGGCCTTGCTCCCGCCACCACCGCCGCCGCTCTTACCGGCTGTGGCGGGGCCGCCGGGCTCGCCATCTCGGCCCTGCAGGCCTTCGCCGCTCAGCGTGCCCAGGCCGGTGCCGCCGGTGCCGGGGCTGCCGGGCTCGCCATTCGAGCCACCATCACCCAGCCCCTGGCCCGAGGCACAGCTCCAGCCACCCGAAATGGGTTGGCCAACCCCCCCGACACCCCCCGCACGGTCGTCACCTCCAGTGCCGCTACCACCGTCCTTGTTGACCGCCTCATCCTTGTCCCCACCCTTTCCGCCGAAGCCGCCGGTCAACGTTTGCGCGGCGCAGCTATTCGTGCCGCCTCCAGCGTTCGTGGGCGCGCTGCCCGCGCCGAGGCCCGTCGCGCCGTTCATGGCGGCCACGACGTCCTCCTGCTCCCCGCCGTCCGCCCCGGCGGCGCCGTCAGCGCCATCGCCTGCACGCACCGTCATGCGCGCCAGGTTCAGGGAGGCGCCCAGCGACAACACGCCGATCGAGTGTGCGCCAGGATCCGTCGCGCTCTCCGCCGTGATGGCGAGATCCTCGAGCCGAACCTCGATCGCGCCGTCCAGCGTGAGCGCGGGCACGTTGGCCACGCCGGCCACTGGGCTCTGCGTGCCGGTGTAGCTCCATGTGCCGCAGTCGAGCCCGCCGAACACGTCCCGGTCCGAGGCGATCACCGCGCCTGCCTGCGCTGCCTGGCTCGCCGCGCACACGTAGATCGGCTTGCCGTCCGCCTTGTCGATCGCAGCACTCAACGACTTCAGCGGCGCGTCCGGGCTGCCCTCGTTGCCGTCCTTGCCAGAGGACGCGTCGACGAAGACCCCGCATTCCCCCGCAACCGGCTTGGCCGCGCCGAGCTTGCTGGGCACACACTCGTCCGACGTCCAGCCACCGCTGCCACCCTGACCGCCTTCGCCGCCTGAGCCGGTAGAACCTCCAGCGCCCCCTGTGCCGGTGGGGATCGGGCAGCGCAAGCCTTCCGGGCATGCATCGGGCGGTTGGCCGCACCCTGCGGCGGCGCCGCAGAGCGAGAAGAGCAACACAGACAGGAACGCCGTGTGCGATGACTGCGATCGCGCGAGCTTCATGGGTGCAAGCCTCTCTACGAATTAAAACGAGCCAGAAAGCGAAACCGCCGCCGCGTTCGGGGCCACGCGGGCCGACGCACGCATGCCGGTTGTCGCGCCTGAGTTTCCGTTGCGGGTGGCTAACCAGTAGCTGGCCGTGAGTCCGCCGACGACGACACCGCCGACGATGCTCGCGATCCCAGCGTTGCGGAGCGTGCCGGCCTGCTTGTACGCGCTGTCGAACGCATCGCATTGCGCGGCCAGTTCGGGCCGGCTGCAAGCATGTGTGCCGCTGGTAGCGTCGAGCGTGCTGCGATTCGTGTCTGCGTCGCCGAACTTGTCGGCGCCGGCCACGACGAGTCCGATCCCGACGGCCACGCCAGCGGCCGCGATCGTCGTGCCCGCAACCAACAGCGGTACGCTCGGCCCGCCGCGCGTGCCGGGCGGGACCTCCGGGCCGGTTTCGGGTCGAGGCCCGACGGGCGCCGCGGTGCTGGGCACGAGCGGCGTTGCCTCGGCCAGCGACAGCTCGATCCTCTGGGTCGCCCCCAAGCTGACCTGTGTCGTCTTCGGGGTCGCGGTGTACCCAAGCAGCTTCACCTCGACGACGTGCTCGCCGGCGGTGACGAACATCTCGCCGAGCAACGGAGACGTGCCCACGCTCTTGCCGTCAACCATCACCTGCGCTCCCGCGCGGTCAACGGTGATGGAGAGTGCGCCGACCTGCTGGCGCGCCTCGGCCATGCGCATCTCGAGCACCTTGCGATAGTCCGGCTTCCCGCTCGGCGGAAAATGTCGGAGCGCGTACGCGAGGTGCTCCGCCGCCTCGGGCCACTGCTTCTGCTCCGACTCGGCGATGCCCAGGTTGCCGGCGATGTCCCATGCCTGGCGTAGGGCCCAGGCCTGCCGGTACTCCGCGGCCGCCTCCTCCCACTTCAGCGCTTTCGCCAGCACGTTCCCTCGCTCGAAGGCCTGCTTCGCGGTGTCGGCCGCGCCCGCGCTCGGGCCGCTTGGTTGGGCGTGGGCGGATGCGGGAGGCAGCAGCAGCGCTGCGGCGCACAATGCAATGCAAATGGGTCGAAGCGCTCGGGTCATGGGTCGCTCTCGATGATCAATGGAAGTGCAGGGCTCGCGTCGTAAGGCGCAGGCGTCGACCGCTGGCCGCCAGGCTTCGCCGGGCCCCTCGGCTTGCTCGTTTTCGCCGGCACCGGACCCGTGCTTGTCGGGTTCTCGTTGCTACCCGTAGCGGCCGGCGGTGTGGGCAGCGCCGGCTGGACCGACGTGGGTGTCATGATCTGTCCCGGACCAGTTTGGTCGGCAGAGACGCCAGTCGGAGGCGGAAGCGCCAGCGGCTCGTAGGCTGTCTGGGCGCCTGCGAGGCTTCCGGAGCTCCCCGAAAACCCGTTGTACAGCAGCGCCACAAGCACCAGCGCGAGCACGGCGCCCGCCAGCGCCAGCCATGCGCCCGACCTCGGCACACCCGCCGCCCGCTCCGGCGCCACGACCGCCGACCCTGGCAAGGGCTCGGAGCTCGGCGCGTGGCTCGACGCCAGCAAGGCGCGGTCCGGCATCTCCATGCGCGACGGGTCGACGGCGAACCGGTTGCGCGGCAGCGTAACCTCGCCGTCGTCGCTGAGCGCCTCCGGCGACGCCGGCGCCGAGACGGGTGCCTGCTCGACACCCTCCTTGAACCGCCCGGTGTTGCCCCCCACGGTGCGCTCCCCGACGACCTCCTCGGCCGCCGGATTCGCCGGCAGCCTCGCCGCAGGCCGCACGATGCTGCCGAGCCCGCGCACGGTGTCCGCCCGCCGCGGATCGATGTGCGCGTCGAGCTGGACCTTCGGCACCTTCTCCAGCGTCATCGACGCGGGCTCTGGGACGCTCTCGAGGTGCTCGACGCGTTCACTCGGCTCCGCCGGCGGCGGTTCGATCGGCTCGGCTTGGAGCTGCTTCAGCGCGGCCAGCTCCTCGCGCACGCCGGGACGCGCCAGCATGTCCCGGGCCAGCTTGCCCGCGACGTCCTCCGCCTTCGCCCGCTCCAGCTCGGCGGCGATGGTCTTGAGGAAGTCCTGCTTGCCGCCGCTCATCGCCTCACCTGATCCGTACTCCGGTCTCGCGGCCGGCAGCGCCCATGAATTTCGCATCGCGGCGCCCTCGGGGCGAACAAGTCACCGGAATCACCAGATTCTTTGCAGCAACAAGACGGTGAGCACCAGGGTCACGATGGCGCTGGCCCCCGCCAGCAGCAGGAGCCAGAGCGGCGGTCCCGTCGCGTCGTCCGGGGTCGGGGCGAGCCGAAGGTCACCGCTGCGCGCCGCGAGCAAGGCCTGGAGGTCCTTCTGCGTTCCGACGCGCTCGGCCTGGGCCAGCGCCTCCTCGATGTAGCGGCGGACATGCCGGTCCTTCTCCTCCCGCAGGGCAGCCTCGAGCGCTGGCTTGCAGCGCATGTCCGCGATCCGGGCCAGGGCCTGGGCGCACAGGCCCCGCACCTCGACGAATGGATGGCGCTGGAGCGCGGCCGAGAGCGCCCCGATCGCCATGGCCTCGCCCTGGTATCGCGCCTCGATGGCCTCGACCCTCTGCGCGAGACGCGCGACCCGCGCCGGGCGCGAGGCCCCGCCAGCGCCCGGTGTGGCGAGCGCAGGGGCCAGCCGCGCCAGGCCGGCCTCCACGACGGCGCGCAGGCGCTCGCTGACCTCGAGCTCGCAGATCGCCCCGCCGGCGAGCGCGATCACGGCCTCATCATCCCCCTGCTCGACGAGCGTCGCCGCGGCCGCACAGCGCGCGTCCTCCGACAGGCTCCAGAACAGGCGATCGGCGAGGCCGTGCGTCCGGTCTGCGCTCGGCGGCATGGCCGCGAGCGCGGCGACTCGGACCTCGTCCTGGTCGACTTCGGCCCGCCACGCGCGCGCGTCGGCGATCGGCTCCGGAGTCGGGCGCGACGGTCGGGGCGCGGCAGCCATCTCCGCTGCCTCCGCCGCGGCGGCACCGTCCGCGCGCCAGGCTTCGCCGGTTCGCGGCCCGAAGACCTTGGCGGCCTCCGGGATGTCCACATTCGCCGGCAGCGCGGGAGCGGCGAGGTCGAGGATCTCCGTCCCGTGGCTCCCGCGTGCGGGCGGTGTCGGCTCGGCCTCCGGCCCGTCCGCGCCGCCGTCCGCCTCGACGACCACGCTGGCCCGGCTGGCGCTCGTCAGCGATGGCGAGCCCTCCGCGGTCGACACGTAAGGCAGGTTCGAGGGGGCGCGCTCCCCGGGCCGCATCACGCGCACGATGGATCGCCTTGGGTCTCCTGCCTCGACATCGGGCGGGCGCGGCGGGGGGTCGCAGACCTGGAGCAACCCGCGCGCGTCGAGCCACGCGGCCGTCGCGCGGATGGCCCCGGCCAGCTCGGCCGCCGTCGTGTAGCGCCGCTCCCGGTCCTTCTCCAGCGCGGGCGCCACGAGCTCCCAGACCACGTGTGGCAGCCCGAGCACGCGCTCGGTCAGCGGCACCGGCGGCTCGTGCAGCTGCCGCGACACGATCTGGCCGAGCACCGGTTGGTGCTGCGGATCGGGCACCAGCGCGTGGTGGCCGGCGATGCAGTAGTAGAGGATGTGCCCGACGGAGAAGATGTCCGTGCGGGCGTCGACGTTGATGCTGTTCAGGTGCTCGGGGCTCATGTAGAGCGGCGTGCCCATCGGATGGCCTTCGGTCGTGTTCGGATTCTCTTTCAGATACTTGGCCGCGCCGAGGTCCAGGATCTTCACCTCCCCGGAGGTGGTGATGTAGATGTTCTCCGGCTTGACGTCGCGGTGGATGATGCCGGCCTCGTGCAGGGCATGCAGGGCCCCGGCGATCTGGGCGCAGAGGTCGAGCGCCTCGGCCAGCGGGAGCCGGCCACGCTCCTCGAGGACCTCCCTCAACGTCCTGCCCTCGAGCAGCTCCATCAGGATGCAGAGGTTGTTGCCGTCCGTCCCCACCTGGTAGACGCGCACCAGGTTCGGGTGGCGCAGGGTGATGCCCGCTCGAGCCTCGGCGAGCGTGCGCTCGAGGATCTTGTGGTTGAGCTTGTACTTCGGGCGGACGACCTTGAGCGCGCGGCGCTCCTCGGCATCGAGGTCGTACACCTCGTAGACGACCGCCATCCCACCCCTGCCGATGGCCTTGATCACCGGGAAGCGGCCCGAGAAGTCGCCACCCTTGTACGGCTCGTCGTCGTCGTCCATGACCCGCTGTGCCATCCGCTGTTGCTCCCCCACCGACCTGCCCCGGCCCACCTGCCTCCGCTCGCGCACGAAGCTCACGCCCAGCACCCGCGCACCCCTGCGAGCGCGAGGACGAGCAACACGCAGAAGGCGATCGTAGCCAAGGACGCCCAGAAGAGGGCGTGTCGCGTGACCGCGCGCCGAGGGTGCATGACGAGGGTCTCTGCCACCGGCCTTGCCTCGTGGGCTACGTCGATGCGGGTCGGCTGCAGCGCGTCATCGCGCACCTCGACCACGAGCTGCATCGGGAGGAGGATCGTTGCCGCGTAAGGCGTTGGCTTAGGCGCGATGGCTGCAGCCGAGGGTGTGTCGCTCCTCCCGCGTCGCGGCCGCAGCTCCCGGGTCACGGCCGCGTCGTCCGGCAGCTCGGTGGTCACCGCGGCATCGTCGGGCAACTCGTTCGTCACGGCCGCGTCGTCGACGTCCAGGAGCACCTCGCCGCGCTCTCGGAGCACGTCGCGGGGGGCGGGCGACGGCAGGTGCGGCACGATCTCCGTTCGCTCCCACCGTGGAGGCGTGCCGGTCGGATCGATGGCTCGTAGCGCCGCGACGAACGCCTCGGCGCTCTGGAAGCGATCGGCCGGCGCCTTCGCGAGCGCCTTCAGCACGACGCCGTCGAGCGCGGGCACGATGCGTTGGGTTGCATACGCCGACGGCGGCGCGGGAGGCTCCTCGATGGCCGCGCGCGTCAGCTCGAGGATGCCGCGGTGGTGGTCGAAGGGCCCGCGCCCGGCAACCAGCCCGTAGAGCACCGCGCCCATGGAGTAGAGGTCCGCACGTGGATCCACCGGCGCGCCCATGGCTTGCTCCGCCGCGAAGTATTTCGGCGTGCCAATCGCCACGCCCTCGAGGGTCGGATACGCCAGGGGCGCCACGCTGCGGGCCGCGGGGCCGAGCGGCGCCACCTTGACCACGCCGAAGTCGAGCACCTTGACCACACGAGGCTCGCCTTTTCGCCGCGGCTCACACAGGAACAGGTTCCCGGGCTTGATGTCCCGGTGTACGAGCCCGTGCTCGTGCGCAGCGCCCAGGCCGGCCAGCGCCTGGCAGACGAGATCGATGGCCTCTTCGACGGGGATTTCACCGCGCAGCCGCCGCTCGTCGAGCAGGTTTCGCCCGTAGAGGCGTTCGGTCACGATGAACGGCTGGCCGGCCGGCGTCTCGCCGAAGTCGCTGACCAAGAGGAGGTTCGGGTGCCCGTCGAGCGCGGCGAGCGCCTGGGCTTCGACCCGCATCCGGTCGACGAGCTCGCGCTTTGCTTCACGCACACTGGCTTCCTCAGGCGGCGGTGCTCGGCCGCGTAGACGACCCCCATGCTGCCGCGGCCCAGTACCTCCGCCCCTGCGGCGCTGTACGCCGTTCCGGCCAGCGGATCGCGGCGCTTGCTCTTTTCCTGGTCGCTCATCGACTCCTGTGAAGTACTCCGGTGTCGCTGGGCCGCGCGCGCAGGAAAGTCGCAAGGCGGGTCGACTCTGCTCGGCTCCGCCGCTCCTGCGGCAGGTCGCGCTCACTTTCCTGAGCGCGGCGCCCCGCAGCTCTGGAGTACGTTGTAGAGGCTGGCGGTTCCGGCTCGGTGGCGCGGCGACGGACGAGGAAGGCACCATGGAAGGACAGGAAACCTACGACGAGCTCGTAGCCGCGATGGTGGAGCGGGCGCTTGCGCCCTGGCGAGAGCTGCTGCCCGCCGAAGCCCTGGCGGCCATGCGCCATCAGCTCGAGGACTTCATCACCACCCACCCGGCGATGGACCGGATGGTCCAGCAGCTGGCGCCCGCGAAGGTCGTCGCCTCGAGTGGTGAGGTGCCGAAGGATGGCGCGGCGGCCGTGGATGCATCCTCCGAGTCGACCGGCACCGGTGGCCGCAAATGAGCGTGCGTCGCTCCGGCACGCCGCTGCGACCGCTGAGCGCCGCGCAGCAGCAGCTCGTCCGAGAAGCGTCGCGCATCGTGAACAAGATCGCCGCCAAGGCGCGCGCACGCGGCTCGGCGCTGGACGTCGACGAGCTTGCCTCGCTCGGGCGCGAGGGTCTGATCGAGGCCGCGCTCTCGTTCGACCCGGGCTATGGAGTGACCTTCGAGGGCTTCGCCTGGCCCAGGGTGGACGGTGCCATGAAGAACGGCGTGGAGCGCGAGCTTGCAGAGATGCGTACCCGCATGTCGGCGGCCTACGCGGCGAGCTACGGCTTCGCGGAGGCGCAGACGGATGAGGGCGACTTGATGACCGACACGGAGCAGGAGGTCCGCGCCCGGCTCGACGCAGGGTGCGACGGTTTCGCGGCTGCCATGGCCGTGGGCTTCTTCACCGCATCCGGCGGCATCGAGGGCGAGGACGCCGCGGTCGCGCGAGAGACGTACGCGCGGGCCATCGACGCCGTGCGCGAGGCCATGGAGACGCTGCCGCCGCGAGACCGGCAGTTGATCGCCTTGCACTACGAGGACCAGCTCGACCTCAAGCAGGTCGCCGAGCGCCTCGGCTTCAGCTACGGCAGCGCCCGCCGGTACCACCACTCGGCCATGCAACGCCTCGGCGCCCGCATGCGAGCCCGCGGGATCTCCGCCGCGCCTCCCCCCGCCGGCGTCCACGGCTGAACGCGTAGCGCAGCGTAGCCGATCGCGCTTCTCGTCCGCCGCTGTCGACCGCGCCCCGTCGCGGCTGGAGCGAGGCGCCGCTGCGCCAGGGGTGAGGTTCGTCCTCGGAGGGCATGCATCGATGAAGACGGATTCGAGACCAAGGGTCGCGCACGCGGACGCACCTCGCCCCCGACGAGGACGTGTCCATCCCGGGGCTGACGCTCGGAACTGCTGCGCGCAACGGACTACCAGGGAGGACTATGCCGACGGAGAGTTTCAGGGAGTTCTTGTTGCAGAAGTTGGATGCCGAGTCTCTTGCCTGCGAGGCGGTCGAGGCGGTGCTGTCGCACCTCGACTGTCTGACGCTGCATCTCTTCCCGCCGGAGCAAGCATCTGCCCTGCGCATCGTGTCGCAGAAGCAGCGGGCCACAGAGCAATGGCGCGATACGGCCCTGACGTCGCAGCTGGGCCTCGCCGTGCGCGGCTTGACGGAGTTCGCGCAGGGCCGGGACATCGACGGCGGCGCCGTCCCGGAATGGATCAGGGCGATCCTCGACACACTGCTCCGTCTGGCCGCCGCCGACGACGGCTTTCATCCCACGGACGCCGAGCTGACCCGTTACGTCTCCACGCAGGGGGCCCTCGCCGCGGCGCTGACGGTGGTCCTCGCGGCCAGCCGCCGGCGCATCTCCGCAGCGAGGCCGACCCTTCCGGATGCCGACGCGTGAACCGCCCCAGCAAGGAGCAAGGTCGCATCATGTACGAAAGCAACCTCGACGAGCAAACGGCCCCCGCGACGTCCTTCCACGGGCCGGTGCTCCCCTTCGTCCGCCAGAGCGCGGAGCGCGTCATGGCACGGATCGCCGGGGCGGCATCCGCGCGGGCTGAGGTGGTCGCCCGGATCGGCGCTGGACGCGATCTCCGCGGCATGGAGCTCACCGGTTCCGATCTCCGAGAGCTCGACCTCACCGGAGCGGATCTGAGTGGAGCATGCCTTCGCGTGGCAAACCTTGCCGGGGTCCGCCTCTCGGGCGTGCGCCTTTGCAACGCCCGCCTGGACGGCGCGATGCTCGTCGGCGCCTCCCTGCGTGGGGCGGACCTGTCGCGGGCGAGCTTCCGGCGCGCGATGCTCGAGCACGCGGATCTGACCGGTGCGCGGCTCGACGCGACCGACTTCGCCTCGGCCTACGGGAGCGCCGCGATCCTCGGCTCCACGACGGGGCGGGCGCCCAGCTTCGAGCGCGGGACCTGGCGGGGAGCACGCTTCGACGGCGCGGAGCTCACCGATGCGAACTTCACGCACGCCCTGCTCGACAGCGCTTCGTTCGTCGACGCGTTCCTGGAGGGCGTGGTGCTCGAACACGCCCGAGGGTCCGCGGCGGTGTTGCGAGGCACGCGGATGCCCAACGCACGCGGTGGCCACGCCCAGCTGCACGCCTGCGACTTGCGCGGCGCTGTCGCCCCGGGCGCGCGATGGCCCGGGGCATCGCTGCAGGGCTGCCTGCTGGAGGACGCGGAGCTCGGCGACATCGGCGGGGCGACCGCAGGAGAGCGCGCACCGTGAACCGCGAGGAGCTGGGGCGGGTCGTCCAACAGCGCTCGCGCGCCATCCTGGGCGAGCGTCGGGCTGCGGTCGATCTGCTCGGCGCGAGCAGGGTGGCGCTCGAGGGCCTGATGTCCGTCCCCAACCTGTTGCGGGCCGGTTCACGAGGGTCCGGCCGCGTCGGGGTTGGCTGGCGCCGAGAGCTGGCGGCGGACCTGCTGGCCCAACCGGGTTGTGTCGACTTCGTGGAGGTGGTTGCCGAGAGTTGCTTCGGCGACGCAATGGCTCGCGGCGAGGCGGTCGCCATCGCCGAGGTCTGGCCGGTGGTCCCCCATGGCGTGAAGCTCTCGCTCGGCAGCGCCGGGGGCATCGATGACCATCGAGCCCACTCGCTGGGCCAGCTGGCACGCGACGTGCGCGCGCCATGTGTCACCGAACACGTCGCCCTATCCCGCGCAGGCGGGAAGGAGATCGGCCACCTGACCGCAATCCCCTTCACCCGCGCGATGGCATCGGTCGTTGCCCGCAACAGCATCGCGGTGAGGCGGCGATTGCCGGACGTGCCCCTACTCCTCGAGAACATCGCGTGGACGCTGCGCTGGCCCGAAGACGAGATGTCCGAGGGCGCATTTTACGAGGAGGTCGCCGCCCGCAGCGGATGCGGCCTCTTGCTCGACATTGCGAACCTCTACGCGAACGCCCTCAATGCCGGCGTGCCGCCGCTGCAAGCGCTGGCAGAGTTCCCGGTCGAGCGCGTGGGGATGATCCACGTCGCCGGCGGGATGCTGGATGGCGAGTTCTACGTCGACACCCATGCGCACGCAGTGCCGGAAGCGGTCTTCGCGCTCCTGGAGATGGCGCTGCAGCGAGCTGGCAACGTGCCGATCATGCTCGAGCGAGACGCCGGGTTCCCGGCCTTCTCCGAGCTGCATTGCGAGCTGGGTCGGATGCGCCAGCTGGCGTGCAGGGAGCACGGCGATGGTCATGCGTCTCACGCTCGCGGGACCGGTCGGCTCGTCATCCCGGCGAGCGCATCGACCGAAGCGGAGGTGTGCGCCCGCCAGAACGAGCTCGCCAGCGCACTGACCGTTGGAACGGAGATGGATGGCTTCGACTTGGCCGCGCTCGCTCGGAGCCGGCGCGTGTTGGAACGCAAGCGCCTGGCGGACGCACTTGCCTTGCTCCCGCGCCTCTCGCGGTTCCCGGAGGCGACCACGGCACTGGCTCGCGCTCGGCTCCCTGGCTGGCCGCGCGTGCAGCCGGAGACCCGGGTCGCGGACGCGCTCCGCATCGCGCAGGCAGCGGCCGCCGATCCCACGCTCTCCGATGCGGCCCGCATCGACGGGTTGCTGCTGCGAGCAAGGTTCGTGGCCCGACACGCCGACCGGCCACCCACGCCTCGCGTGGGGCCCTTCGTCGCCCGCGAGAGGTTGAGCCGCACCACCGTGTGGGCCATCAAGGGGCCCGGCGCACGCGCAAGAGTGCGGATCGTCGAACGCCTTGCGCAAGAAAGCCCTACCGCCTCCGCGCACGCTTCGTCGCGAAGCCGGAACAGCGGCAGCGAATTGGTACAGGAACGGCCCATCGCGGGCACCGCACTTCCAGCCCAGGGGATGCACCCATGATCGAGATGCTCGACTTCTTTCCCTTCAACATGACATCCGGCCCGGCGTTCCTCGTCTTCTATCTGCTGCTATGTGTCGGCGGCGTCCTGGCCACTTGGGCCACTGCCGCGTGGGTGGCGCGGCGCGCCGAGCAGCCCCAGATCGGGGCGGGGCCGGTCCACGGGACCCACGCGTATCGGGCGCCCGGCGCGACGCCTCGCCAACGGCTGACGATCGGATCACTGCCCCAGCCAGACGAGATCTGGGCAGTCGCTTGGCTGCGGGGGCAAGTCTCCGTCACGGCCGAGGCGCTCGTTGCGGCCGCCATCGCCGAGGGCGGTGTCGTCATCGATCCGAGCTCGCGCGCAATCACGGTCGTTCGAGAGGGTCACAGCGACCCGCTACTCGACGCGTTCTACCGCGGGCTGCGCGCGCGTACGCTGGAGGTCCCAGGCGACGTTCTCGCCGTGGGCAAGGCCGTTGCGGCTTCAGCGGGCCCTGCCTTGCGCGGTGAGCTGATGGCCGCGGGCCTGGTGCGCTCGCCACGCGCCCTGAGCGCGATGCTTCGGGTCATCTGGACGGGCGGCGTGCTCTTGCTGGCAATCGGCTTCGTTCGCGCGGTGCGTGGCGTCGCCCTGGATCGGCCGGTCGGGCTGCTGGTGCTCGAGATGCTCGCGCTGGGCGCGGTGCTCGTCGGCCTCAGCCTGCTCGCGGAAGTCTCGCCACAGAGGCGCAAATACCTGCGGTGGCTCTCCGATGCCACGGGCTCGGTGTGCGCGGAGGTCGCGGAGCGACGTCGAACGGAGCCCACCGAGGTGGCGCTCGCCGTCGCACAGGGCGGGGTCGCGAGCCTCATGATGCTCAGCACGCTCTTCGGCTCATCTTCGGCACACGGCAGCCCCATCCAGTCAAGCTCGCACACCTGCGCCTCTTCGACGAACAGCAGCTGCGGCGGAAGCGGCAGCGGCAGCGGGGCCAGCAGCTGCGGCAGCGGGAGCAGCGGCGGGGGCAGCAGCTGCGGCAGCGGGAGCGGCGGCGGGGGCAGCAGCTGCGGCAGCGGGAGCGGCGGCGGGGGCAACACCTGTGGCGGATGAGATGCGGCTGCGCCAGCGCCGACGCTCGAACAACCGAGAAGCACGGCACCCTGCGAGGCTCGCGTCGCCGAGTAGCCGGACCCAGTGGAGACCGTGATGTCCAGCCAAGATCTCTTCCGTTTCCGGTGTGAGGACGTCCCCGCGGAGACGCGCCTCCTGGCTTTCCGTGCCTCGGAGCAGCTCTGCCGCCCCTACGAGGTCGAGCTTTGGCTATCGACGTCCGACATGCCGGACTTCGACCCGACTGCGGCCGTCGGCAGGCCGGCAACGTTGGTCGGGGATCGGGACGACGGTTCGCCACCTCTCCTGTTCCACGGCCTGCTGATGACGATCGAGCACTTGCGCGAGGCCAACGGCCGCGGGCTCTACCGTGCGGTCCTGGCCCCGCGGTTGGCGCAGCTCGGCCTCGGCTTGCACAGCCGCATCTTCACGCAGATGACCATTCCGCAGATCCTCCAGCAGGTCCTGCGCGACGCGGGCCTCGGCGATGCCGATGTCGTCCTCCGCCTCGACGCCACCTATCCGGTGGAGGAGCACGTCTGTCAGTACCGGGAGAGCGACCTCGACTTCGTGCACCGCTGGCTCGAGGCCGAGGGTATCTACTACTTCTTCGAGCAGCACGAGGACCGTGAGGTGCTGGTCCTCACCGACCACCTCGGCTTCCACGATGCGCTGTCGGAGGCGCCGGTGCGCTATCGGCCCGGCGCAGGCGGCGACGTCACTGCCGGCGCGTGCTTCGACCGGTTCTCCGCGCAGGCCACGGCCCGGCCGGCGTCGGTGACGGTGCTCGACTACGACTACCTCAACCCGGCGCACGCGCTGAGCTTCACGGCACCGGTGGACGGCTCGGGCAGCGGGCAGGTGATGATGCACGGCGCGCGGTTCTTCACTGCGGACAAGGGCAAGCGTCTCGCCTGCGTGCGGGCCGAAGAGATCGCCGTGGGAAAGCAGACCTTCCAGGCGTCGGGCACGATGATGAGCCTGCGAGTCGGGTACACGTTCGATCTGGACGAGCATCCTGCCGATCGCCTGAACCAGCGCTACCTCGTCGTCGCCCTGCGCCATGCCGGCGCACAGGCGACGGCCGAGAGCGACGTGCGCGCGCTCGCGGGCGTCGCGGTCAACGAGGTCTATCGCGCCCGCGCCAGCGCCATCGCGGCCAGCGTCCAGTTCCGACCGGCGCGCACGACACCGTCGCCCCGCGTGGTCGGTTTCGAGCGCGGCATCGTCGACGGCGAGGCCGAAAGCCAGTACGCGCAGCTCGACGACCAGGGCCGGTACCGCATCAAGCTCGGCTTCGACGAGAGCCCGCTCGCGGACGGCAAGGCCTCGACGTTCGTTCGGATGATGCAGCCGCATGGCGGAGGGATCGAGGGCTGGCACTTCCCGCTGCGCAAGGGCACCGAGGTGATGCTCTCGTTCCTCGGCGGCGACCCGGACCGGCCGGTGATCAGCGGAGTGGTGCCCAACGCCCACACGCCGAGCCCGGTGGCGATGAAGAACCAGACGAAGAACGTCATCCAGACCGGCGGGAGCAATAGGATCGAGCTCGACGATCGGGAGGGCGGCGAGCAGTTCACGATGTCGTCGCCTTACGCGGACTCGTACATCTCCTTCGGCAGTCCGCTCCAAGGAGGTGGCACGCAGCGGTCGAGCTTCCTGGGCAACGATCCGGACGCCGGCGCGGGCGGCGGAGCTGCGCCCGACCCATCGTCACCCGGTTCACCCATGACGCCTGCGCCCAACGCGGCCGCCTCCCCTCCGGGCCCGAACGCCGACCGGCCGCACACGATGGTCATCCACACGAACGGACCGACGTTGCTCGACGCCGGCGGCGATTGGGATGTTCGGGTAGGCGGGCGGAAGGACGAGATCGTCCAGAAGGACGTCCGCGAAGAATACCTGGCCAACAAGCGCGAGCTCGTTCTGAACGGCCAGGTCGATGAGGAGTACCTGGGCCAGCGCACGGTCGTGAACACGCTGCAGCAATCGATCTTCACGAGACACGACGTGCTCGTGAAAGCGGGTCGCCACGAGAGAATCGTCGGCGGATTGAGCCAGACTGTCGTTGGCGACAACCGTCAAACGACGGATGGGAATGTAACTCAATCCGTGAGCGGGTCGGGCCTGGTCAAGTACGACGGCGCATACAAGCTCGAAGCCGCGACTTCTACCTGGACGATCAAGGGGCCCGAGGAAGGGATCGTGTTCGGCGCACAAGTGAACTCGTACGTCGGAGTGCGTGCGACATTCAACATTTCTGCGGAATCGACCGTGAACATGGGCCCCCGCTTCGCGTTCACTTCTGGGCTGAACATCCAGCTGACCAACAGCACGAAGATCGAGATCGACGCGTCGGTGAAGCTCGCCATGGCCCCGACAGAAATCGTTGCGCGGAACACCCAGATCGCCAACACGGCCGCCGCCTTCATCCGGCGGGCCGGTATCTCGATGACCGTCAGCGGTGCAGAGATCAAGAACTGACGATGAGGATAGTGAAGCCGCAGTCGCTGGCTGTTGCCCATCGCGTGATCCACGGGAGCTGCAAGCACTCGTTGGCGGTTGCCGCGGCCTCGTACTGGTCCTTCGACTCCAGTGGCTGGCTGCACCCGGAGATCGCCATGTGGTCGATGGTCGCAAAGGAGGTCGGCGGGGGACCCGAGCTCGACACCGGGATGCCGAAGCTCCACGGGGAGCTGCTCCTGACCGCCCGTGCGTACGCTCCGCGTGGCCCCTGTCCTGCCCTGCCGGTGCGGGTGCAGATGGGCACGATCGACAAGACGCTCTGGGTGGTCGGGGACCGCACGTGGGACCGCAACGTGCCCGGTACTCCCGTGCCTTTCACGGAGATGCCGCTCGACTGGGCACACGCCTTCGGCGGGCCGTCCATCCCCGCGAATCCGACCGGGAAGGGCGGCGCAACGCCTGGCAAGCCTCCGCAGGACACGGACCCGCTGCCGAACATCGAGGACCCGAAGCATCTTGTGCGCAGCCGCAAGGACCGGCCCCCACCGGCCGGGCTCGGCGCTTACGACGCGAGCTGGCCGCAGCGTGCGGGCAAGGCGGGCACCTTTGACGCGGCCTGGCTCCGCGACCGGTACCCGGCGCTGCCGCTCGATGCAGACCCGACGCTCTACAACGTCGCGCCGCCGGATCAGTGGATCGCGGGCCGGTTCGCGCCGGGCACGCCGTTCCGGCTCGAGAACGTGCACCCGACGCGTCCGATGATCGAATCGCGCCTGCCGGCACTGCAAGCGCGGTGCTTCGTGCACCAGCAGATCGAGGGCGAGCTGCGCTTTCTCGAAGTCCCCCTGGCCATCGAGACGGTGCACCTCTTCCCGCACCTCGAGCGCGGCATCGTGCTCTGGCGCGGCACGCTCCCGGTGGCCGACGAGGACGCGGACGACATCGTCAACCTCATTGCTGGCGTCGAGGCGGTCGGCGCATCCCGGCCCGCGGCCCACTACGAGGCCGTCCTCCACGGTCGCCTCGACAAGGAGCGCGGCTTCTTGCGTGCGCTGCGCGACAGCGACCTGATGCCCGAGGCGACCGGCGCCGAAAACGCACCCCCGGACGCTGCGTCCGTCGAGCCGACCGAGGTCGACGAGATGCGCGCGCTCCTCCGCCGCGATGGCCTGCTCGAGGCCAACCTCCGCCGGCGCGCGGACGCCGAGCGCGACCGCGTCGCCGAAAGGCTCTGCGCGGAGGGGCTCGACCCTGCGGCGTACTTGCCTGCACCCACACCGCCGCCTCCGCCGGCCGACGACCTCGAGCCTATCTACGACCGGGCCATGGCGGACGCCGAGGCGGCGCGGGCGCAGGCCGAGCTGGCGCGGGCGGATGCCGAGGCGAAGGCCCGCGCATCCTGTGCCGAGCACGGCATCGACTACGACCAGGCCGTGGCCGCCGGCCAGGCGGAGGGCGGCGGCCCACCCCGGTTCAGCGCGCATCAGGAGATCGAGCGGCTCGAGGACCTCGCCGAGATGGGCGACAACGGCGGCGCCGACGTGACCGAGCTGCGGGCCGCGCTCGCCGACCCCGCCCTGCGCCGGAAGCTCGAGGCCGCCGAGCGCTCGCTGCGAGAGACCTACCTGCGTTTCGCGCAGCACTTCGCCCCGGCCCGCCTCCCGGATGCCGAGGGCCGCGCGGCCCTCCGCGCTGACGTGATCGCCGTCATCGATCGGCGCGCGAGCCTGCGCGACCGCGACCTGACCGGCGCCGATCTCTCTCAGCTCGACCTCACCGGCGCCGACTTCCGTGGCGCCATCCTGGAGGGCGCGTCCTTCGCCGGCGCCGAGCTCGGGGGCGCGGACTTCTCGGAGGCCGTGGCCGCGCGCGCTGATTTCACTGGCGCGAGCCTCAGCGGCGCGCGGTTCCATGGTGCCAACCTCGCCGAGGCCCGGCTGGTCGCCGCGGTCGGCGCCGCCGTCGACTTCCGCAAGGCCGTGCTCGCCAAGGCCGACCTCGCGCACGCGGTTCTCCGCGATGCACGGCTCGACGAGGCGGACCTCTCGGAGGCGCGCTTCCAGGACACGGACCTCACCGGCGCCACGGCGCCACAGCTGACCTTGCTCGAGGCGGACCTTCGCGGTGTCCACCTCGAGCGCGCCGACCTCCGCGAGGCCACGCTGCTGCACGCCAAGCTCACGGGGGTGCGCATGGCCGGCGCTCGCCTGCCGCGGGCGACCCTGCTGGAGGTCGACGCACGCGACGCGGATCTCCGGGGCATCGATCTCGAAGGTGCGCGCGTGGTCCTCGGCGGCTCCTTCGACGGGGCGAACCTGGCGGAGGCGAGACTTGGGGGCGCCTGCCTGCGCGAGACGAGCTTCGTGGGGGCCGACCTCTCCGGTGCGCATGCCGATGGCGCCGACTTCACGAAGAGCAACCTGACGGCAGCTCGCCTGACACGCGCCGTCGCACGTGGCGCGCGGCTCAGCAAGGCGGACCTCGGCGACGCCGACCTGACATCCGCGAACTTGATGGACGCGCTCCTGCCGAACGCGCGCCTCTCCGGCGCCCGCCTGGAGGATGCGCACCTCTTCCGCGCCGACATGCTCCGCGTGCGCGTGGACGGTCGCACGCGGATCGAGGGCGCGGCGATGGAGGAGGCGCGCTTGGTCCGCCCAGTGAGGGAAGCGCCGCGATGAAGCGCGCCGAGCTGGAAGCCAGGGTGCGCGGCGGCGAGCCGTTGCAGAACCTCTACCTCGCCGACGCGGATCTCCGCGGCGCCGACCTCTGCGGGGGCATCTTCGACAACGTGTGCTTCCGGGGCGCCGATCTCACTGGGGTCTCGCTGCGCGAATCGGTGCTCGACAACTGCGACTTCCACGGCGCGACGATGGACCACGCGCGCCTCGAACACGTGACGATGAACCGCACGGACCTTGGCCGGACGCGACTGGACGCGGCCAACGCCACCGACGCCAGCTTCGTGGAATGCTCGTTCGCTCGCGCGGAGCTCACAGGAACGAGGTGGACGATCGCCGCCGTCGTCGAGTGCGACCTGGGCGGCGCGAGCCTGAGCGACGCGGATCTCGATCGGACGAGCTTCGTCACCTGCAAGTGGGCGACGGCGAGCCTCGCCCGCGCACGGCTGGTGCGCACGGTGATCACCGGCGCCGACCTCAGGACCTGCACGCTCGGGGGTGTCACGCTGGACCGGGCCATTCTGCTGGACTGCAAGCTGGCCGGGCTGGACCTGCGCGGGCTCCAGCTCTCCGGCAGCCAGCTGAACGGTTGCAACCTGGAAGGCTGCTGGCTCGACGGCGCGTCGATGCGCTCCTGCGGATTGAAGGGCGCCACGCTGCGCGACGCGCGCCTCGACGGCGCCGACCTCCGCAACGCCGTGCTCGTGGAAGCGGACGCCGCCCGTGCCACGTTCCGCGCGGCGCGCCTCGACCAGGCGTTGTTCCTCGACGCCGAGCTCCGCGGCGCCGACTTCAGCGGCGCGTCGATGGCCCAGGCGATCCTGCACCGGGCACGGTGCACGGGCACACGCTTCGCGGGCGCGGACCTGACCTACGCCGATTTCTCGCACGCCGACTTGCAAGGCGCGGACCTGACCGGGTGCACGACCGTGCGCACGCTCTTCCACCGCACCAGGGGCGTGCGCCCCGCCGAGCTCCTCGGCGCGCTCGGTGACGACGAGAAGCTGGCCCGCGCGGAGCGATGGCTCCCGCGAACGACCCCTGAAAGGAGACACCCGTGACGAGTCCCGCCCACGAACGCGCCCCCTCTCGCCTCACGCGCGGTCGCGTGCTGATGCTCGAGTCACTTCGAGCGGTGGTCGACGACGGCGCGCGCCGCTTCGTCGCCCAGCGCGCCGCGAGCTGCCTGGTGACGCCCGAGCCCGGCGACCTGGTCCTTTGCGACACGGCGGACGGCGAGCCGGCCTACCTGCTCGCCGTGCTCGAGCGCGGCGACTCGCCGACGCGGCTCTGCGTCGAGGGGACGCGACGCTCGAGGTGAGCGGACGTCTCCAGATGCAGGCCGCCGCCGGCCTCGGCCTGTCGACGGCCGGCGAGGCAACGCTCACCGCGCGGACGCTGCGCGCCACGGCGGTGGAGGCCACGCTGGTCGCGCGTTTCGTGGCGGTGGCGGCGACCGCCGTGCGGACGGAGGCCGCCTCGCTGAAGACGGTGGCCGACGAGGTGGACGTCATCGCCGGTCGCATGTGGAGCCGTGTGAAGCGCGCGTACCGCTTCGTCGAGGAGCGGGACCAGGTGCGGGCCGGGAGCATCGACCACCGGGCCGAGCAGACTCTGAGCGTGCGCGGCAAGAACGCCATGATGATCGCCGAGGAGCTGGTGAAGCTCGACGGCGGCCAGGTCCACGTCGGCTGATACGCACAGGAGGAAGGACCCGATCATGTTCGCCAACACGCAAGCCATGGGCGTCGATTTCGCGTTCCCCGACGTCTGCCTCACGCCGGCGCCTCCCTCCCCGAGCCCGGTGCCGATGCCGTACCCGAACATCGCCACCTCCCAGATGGCCGTGGGTGCGGTGTACAATGTCCTCTTCGTCGGCGCACCCGCGCACAACCTGTCGACCTCGATCCCGCTGACCAATGGCGACAACCTGGGCGTGGGCAGGGGCGTGGTGTCGGGCAGCGTCATGGGCAACGCCCGGCACACGAGCGGTGCGACCACGGTGCTGATCGGCGGGGCGCCCGCGACCCGGCTCACGAGCACCAGTATCCAGAACGGCACCAACGCGCCCGGCATGCGCATCGCGCCGAGCCAGCTCAAGGTCCTGATCCTCGCGCCTTGAACGACGTGCGGAAGGCGACGCGCTCCAGAGAGAAGAACGCCGCGGAGTAGAACCCCGCGGCGTCCCAGTCACGCGCAACCAAGGGGGGTAGGAAGTGCGCGTGCCTGCTCTGCAGTCTATGCCCAGAGATTCCGCCTGCACAGCTCGATGCTCCTCGAACCACCTTCTGGTCCGCTACCGCCCGCCGCTGCCCTCCGATCCGGGCTTCATTCCAGGCGTCTGTGTGAACGGCACTTCCACATCGTCGCTCTGTGCAAGCTCGGGGCGCGGCCGGAGCCGGTTGATGAGCTTCGCCGATGTCGGATTTGCCAGCAGGTCCTCGCGTAACGCGTCACGCATCAGCTCGAGCACGTCCGGCGGCACGAGCGAGACGTACGGCGCCACCGCGCGATCGAGCACCTCATCCATGAACGGGTCGGGGGAGTCGTCGCTGCCCATGACATCCTCCTCTTTCAGGGTACCTCGGCGATGCCACGGCGACGCAGGGCGCGCGCGAGGCGCCCCAGAGCGCTGGCGTGGACACGTTTCGCGGTCCGGTACGAGATGTTCAGCGCTTCGGCGACGGACCCGAGGTCGCGCTCCTCGAAGTAGTGCAGTCGCACGAGCTCCCGGTCGCGTTCCTCCAGTTCCATCATGACCTCCTCGAGCACCGCCACGGCCTGTGAGACCGCGCCGCGCCGGGCGAGGTCGCTCTCGCTTCCGCGGGCCGCCGCTGCGGAGTACGCCGCGAAGCAGCTGGCGAGGTGGCCGTCGGCCATCTCGTCGAGCTGCGCGCGTGCGACCGCATCCTCGGCGAACACGCTCACCGCCTCGGGCGCCTCCGCGAAGAGCTCGCCCGCAGCGCGGAACCCGGATCCGAGGCCCTGGATTTGCGGCAGCTCGCGGCGGATGCCGTCCATGATGGCGCCGCGGATCCGGAACCGCGCGTAGGCCTCGAACGGCGTCGGCGCCTTTCGGTCGTATCGCAGCGCGGCCTCGAGCAGGCCTTCATGACCGTAGGACGCCAGCTCGTTCGGCGTGAAGACCGGGAACTTCGAAGAGACCCGCGCCGAGACGTGCTCGACGATCGGTTTGCCGCGGCGGACGAGATCGGGGTCGCTGTCGCCCGGCTGTCTCGCCCCTGCCATCGGCATCACGGTAGCGAGCCGTGGTAGCGGCGGCCAGGGCATCGTAGGAGCCCACCAGTTGCGGAGCTTGGCGAGCGGCGTCCAGAGCAAAATTGCCGCTACCAAACGCTCCGGGGCACGCCCGGCGCTGCCACGCGGTGAGATCGAATCGCCTCCGACGCGCCTTGGGCGCGTGGAAAGTGACTTGAAACCGGATTCGCGGTCGGGCCTCGGCTTCGAAGTCGACCTCGGGAGCTGCGGCAACGGCTCCTGACGCATCGCGTATCGAGAATTCCGGCCCAAAGCGCGTGGCACCGGCGCCGGCAACTGACCTCGACTGGTCAGCGGAGCGATGGCCCTCGCGCGCAGCCAGTTGGGAACCGCGTGTCTTCCAGGGGTTACGCGTCGGAGGGTGCTTCCATGTCACTTCTGGAAGGCAGCGGGCCGTTTTCGCGTGACTCCGAATGCCCCGAGAGGCCGCCGGATGCGTCAAGGAGGCTCCCGGGGAGCTTCGCCTGGCGGTGAGTCCGCCGACCGAAGCTCCCCGGGCTGTATTCGTCGCGTCACTCCGTGACCGGCGCGGGCGACGCCGGGAGCGCGACCGGCGCTGTCGCCAGGGAGGGCGCGGCGCTCGCGACGGCGGGCAACGCAGTGCCGGCGGGATCGGTCGCCGCGCCGACATCGACGACCTCGGTGCCCCTGCGCCGAGCGCCCTTGAGGAACGGGCTCGGCGCGATGGAGTCGGCGTCACCCTCGTTCCAGCGAAGGAACGCGACGACACGGCGGCAAGCGTCGTAGGCGTTCATGAAGAGGGTGAATGCGCGGGCGCGTCGGGTGGCTGCGGCCGCTACCGGGAGCGCCTCGCCGCTCGGGAGGAAGCGCGCGCCCAGCGCGGTGATGAGCTCCGCCCCGAGCGCCGCCGCGCGATCGATCGCCTCGCGCGTGGCCGCGGTCTTGTTGGCGACCGCGTCCCATTTGTCGTCGAACAGGGCGGCGAGGGCGACCAGGTCGCTGGCGATGTCGACGTGCCCCGAGCCCTTCCGGATCTCGGCGACGCGGGGGCCGTCGAAGATACCGACGTGGACCAGCGCGTCGGCGGCGACCAGCAGGTCCTCGCGCAGCGCCACGGCTTCCTCGAGCATGGGCTGCACGGGGCTCGACGAGCTGGACGCGGGCATGGCCAGCAGATGCGTGTAGAGCGCGGCGAACGCGTAGTCGGGCAGCTTGTCGAGTTGGTCGATCGGGAAGCCGGCGGCTTCTGCGATGACCTTCTCGCGCAGCGACGAGATGGCCGGCCAGGCGCCGAGGACCATCGAGACGGTCTTCGGGATGTCGACGTTGATCCGAAGAAGCTTTGTCTCGGGCACGGCGTCGATCTCGGCCTGGAGCTTGGCGTAGGCCGCCGACGCTCTCTTGGTGTCGGCGATGGGTGCGGTGATCGGGGTCGGGGCGGACGTGGTCATGGCAGACCTGCCTTGGTCAGGAGATGGAACGGAGGGCACCCGACTCGGACCACCCGAGCCTCTCGGCACCTCCTGACTACAAATCGAGTTTTCCGGCGAAGGGGGGCCAGGAAATCGACTGCGGCACATCGTGGAGCTGTAAGGTCGCGACGAATGCAGGCCACCGCCATGGTCCGCTCGCCAGTACGCACGCTGCTGAGCGAGTCGAGCCCGTCTTGCAGCGCGCATGAACGGCCAGGCGCGGCTGTGGTCGACTGCTCCACTGCACGCTCCACGTGCGCCGCATCGGCTGACGACGAAGCCGCCGCGCGTCCCGCGGCCGGGTCAGAGGCCGGGCGGGCGCTGCGGCGCGGCGTGCACCGCCCCGACCCGCCGCCGCACGACGATGGTGCAGCTGTGCGCGGCGCCGGCGGGCGCCTCGATGAACTCCACCTCGAAGCGGCGGCCGCGGCGGAAGCGCTGGTTGTTGCAGAGCCCGCCGACGAGACCCCACTCGAACATGCGCGGGTACGGCGTCTGGCAGCGCACCTCCAGGGCGCCGTCCGACCGGCGCGCAACGGTGTAGCCGCCAACATCGCCGCGATGATTCTTCCTGTGTAGGTCGTCGACGGCCATCACCAGCGCCTCGGCGTCGGCGAACACCGCCGGGATGTAGGCGTTCTCCACGGCGAAGCTGCCCACCAGCCGCACCTTGGTCGGGCCCACGTCGCGCTGGATGTCCCGGAGCGCGTCGAGCCAGGGCTGCAGGGGCACGAAGGCGTCGGGCTCGAGCGCGTCGGGCGTCAGGTGGTGGCGCTCCAGGAGGTCGCGCCCCCTGGCCGGAGCGAGCTGGAAGGCGCCGAGCGTGGCCTTGACGTTGGCACCACGGACCGCGGCGTCCGGGTCCGAGCAAACGAACTCCATGTCGGTCTCTCTGGTGGGGCCACTTGCTGTGCGCAGCGGCGGGGTGAGCTGGCTCGAGGGGTAGTCCCCTCGCCTCCTTCCGTCTCGCCGACCGCGGCGCTCGGAAATCGGCGCTCCAGGCGGCGGCGCCCCCCCGGCGCTTGGCGGTCGGCGGGACCGCGGATACCTTGGCTGCGCCGCCCGGCGGCCCAGCAAGGAGATCCGACGTGGCCCTTCGTCCATGCAGCATCCTGGTGCTCGCGCTCACCGCCTCCCTGTCCGCCGGCGCCGCCGGCTGCGAGGACAAGCCGGCGCCGGTGGCCGACGCGCCGAGCGCCAGGCCGAGCGCCACCGCCGCGCCGAACCCGAGCGCCACGGCCACGGCCACCGCCGACGCGCGCACCGCCAAGCAGGGCAACATGAGCCATTGCCCGAACGCGGTGGAGGGCGCGGCGACCGAGATCAAGGACACCGCGGACGGCGTGGAGCTGCTCATCACCGCCAAGACCGAGGCGGCGACGAAGGAGATCCGCGACCGCGCCCAGCACCTCGTGGAGGCGGGCAAGGCCGAGGGTAGCGCCGCGCCGAAGCACACCGGCGAGGGCCAGGGCGGCGGTCGCTTCGGCCGCTGCCCGGTGGTCATGAAGAACACCGACGTTGCGGCCCAGGAGATCCCGGGCGGGACGCAGCTCACCGTCAAGGCCAAGGACGCCAAGGAGGCCGACTGGCTGCGGCGCGAGGCCAAGGAGCGTCAGGCCGAGCTGGCCGAGCCCGGCGCCAAGGACGCCGGCCAGCGCAAGATGGCCAACTGCCCGAGCGCCGCCCACGGCGCGACGACGGCGGTGAAGGAGAACAAGGACAGCGTCGAGATCACGGTCACCTCGCAGGACACCGCGGTCACGGCCGATATCCGCGAGCGCACCAAGCGCATCCTGGAGGCCGCCAAGGAAGACCCGAGCAGCGTCAAGCACAGCGGCGACGGCAAGGGCGGCGGCGGCCTCGGTCGTTGTCCCGTCGTGCTCAAGGACACCACCGTCGAGGGCAAGGACGTGCCCGGCGGCTCCGCGTTCGTGGTCAAGCCGGCGAAGCCCACCGAGCTGGCAGCGCTGGTCAAGGAGACCAGGGAGCGCGCCGAGCCGTTCGCCGCCTCAGCGGCTGCCGCCGGGACCGCGGCGCCGGCGACGAGCGCATCGGCGCCGCCGAAGAAGTAGGACGCGGCCGAGTTGCGCCCCGGGCTGCGCAGCTCGTGCAACGCCCTGCGTGGCTGACCTTCCGAGCGCCGGCGTCCTACTTCACCGCCAGGATCACCCGGGCCTTGGCGAACCGCGCGACGATCCCGACGAGTCCCGCCTCCGCGGCCAGGTGGTCGAGGAGCCGCAGCGCTTCCTCGCGATCGAAGTCCGCAGTCGAGAGGCCGAGCTTGGCCGTGCCGGCCGTCACGGCCTGCAAGGCCTTCTCGGTACCGAGGCTCTCGGCGAGCATGCTCACCAGCTCGAACCGCGAGAGGCGCCGGCCACGTCGCCCGGGCTCCATCATTCGCCTTCGGGGAAGGCGAGTACCACCGTGGTGGTGTTGTGGAATCCGGACATGTCCCCGACGTCGAGCGCAATTTCGCCGTAGGTCTCGAAGCCGGCGACGGGCGCGCCCCCGAGCTCGGCCGAGATCGATCGCACCGCAGCGGCAAACCGCGGCCCGAGGATGAGGTTTCGGCAGATGCAATCGAATACGAGCGCGCCGGCCATCTCGCCACCGCCCGCTTGCGCCAGGGCGCGCCGCGCCGCCTCCCGCGCGCTGGAGATCTGACGGTCCTCCTCCGACTCGGTGATGCGGATGACCGAACCCTCGGGGATGCCGCACGCGAACCCGAGCGCCCCGTCGTCGCTGCGCGAGAGCGGCGCGCGGATCTTGTAGGTCGAGCCCGCGGCCAGCCCTGCCTCGTAACGGAGGAGGAACGGCCCCACCTCCTCGGGGGCGAGGTGCAGCGGGTCGACCCCACGAGCGGCTGCACGCTCCCGGGTCTGCTCGGCCCATACATCCCAGGCTGGGCGGCCCTCGATCTCGTGGACGACGTTGCCCTCGGCACGCGTCACCCGCAGTGGACCGGAGATCGGCAGGTGCCCGTGGCAGACGCCGACACCGAGCGGCTGCTTCGAGAAGATCGAGGCGAGGACGATGGCGTCGCTTGCCACCGCCGCGTCGAGCCCGCACAGCGTCTGCGTCATCTGCAAGTCGTCTCCCGCGGCACCGCCGGCGAGGCGCACGTGCTGACCCAGCAACGCGGCGGCGATGAGCACAGCCTCCTCGCCCTTGCCGGCCAGCGGGTCGAGCAGCAGCACGGTCGTGCAGTGTGGATAGCCGTCTACGGTGGCGGGCAGGGATCGGGCCGCGGCGGCGACCGCGCCCTCGACGTCCGCCCTGAGCCCCGCTGCCATGCCGGCGAACACGCGGAAGTCACCGGCGACCGCGAATACCACCGCCGAGCCCTTCGCGTCGCCGGCGGCCGTGAACTCACCGGCCGTCGAAGCGCCTACCAGCGGCGCGCTGCCGACGTGACGCTTCAGCGCCGGGAGCAGCTCGCCCAGCGGCTGCTTCGTCGACGCGAAGACCGCCGTGAACGCGGGCAGCACGCCGCGCAGCTGCTCGCGAACCGCCTGGCCGAGCAGCTCGGCCACCTCGTGCGCGCTTCCGTGAGCCAGCGCCGTGGCAATGGTCGTCTTCATGGTTTCCCCCTCTTGCCTCGACGAGGTTATCACGAGGCGGCTGGCGCACGTGCCGCGGCGCATGGCCGTTTTCTACGGGCCGCCATGGAACTGCCGCTCGTGGCGCGCCGCCCCGGCTGGGCGTCGTTCGACGCCGGCGGGGCGGGAAGGCTCCGGGCGCCGGGACCATCCTGCGCGGATCGCCTAGTCGACGCCGAAGGTGGCGGTGACCACGGCCATGACGTCCTTCTCTCGCGAGGTGGTGTCGTTCATCCCGGTGCCGGTGACCTGCGTCTCGTTGGCGGCGTTGACCTGGGTCACGCCCATGCGCGCCGACTGCAGGCGCGCGATCTTGGCCCCGGTGTTGGCGGCGATCTGCTCGGCGCGCACGCGGGCGTCGCGCGAGGCCTCGGCGAGCATCTCGATCTTGAGGTCGGCGAGCTTGGTGTAGAGGTAGAGCGGCGGCTCGCTCTGGATCTGCACGCCTTGCTCGATGAGCTTGGTGGCGTCGCGGCTGACCTCGGCGATCTTGGCCACGTCCTCCGACTCCACGGTGACGTCCTGCTCCACCGAGTAGGCGGCGATGGTCTCCTCGATCTCCTGCCCCTCCTTGTCCTTGGGGTGGATCTCGCGGATGCGCACCGAGCTGGTGACCACCGCCGCCGCCTCCACGCCGCGACTCTTCACGAAGTCGAGGATCTTGGGGACGTCCTCGGCGAGCTTCTTGTACGCCGCCGCCAGCTCGGGCGCGCGGCTGACCATGCTGGCCTTCCAGACGATGCGGTCGGAGACGATGCGCTTCTTGGCCGAGCCGGTGACGACGATGGTCCGATCGCCATGCTTGATGCGGAACACCTGCACCAACGACGAGCCGAAGACGGCGGTGGCGCCGACCAGCGCCGCGCCCAGCACCACCGCCAGCGCCAGCCAGCGCATCCCACGCATCGGCCCGCGACGCCGACCGTGTTCCTGTTCGCTGCCCGTGCCGCGCTTGCCTTCCTCGATCGTCATCGGGGCGGACGCTAGCGCAGTCGCGCCCGCGCGACGAGACGGCGGCCCAAGGCCGCTCCGGTTCAGCGCCGTCCGGTCTTCGGCCTGGCGGCGGGGCGCGACGGCACCAGCGGGGCGTGCTCCAGGCCCAGCGCGCGCTCCATGTAGAGTCGCTTCTCGACCAGCGCCGGCGCGAAGTACGGCGAGGGCAGCTCCGCCGTCTTGCAGCCTGGCAGCTCGATGGGGATCCGGTCGTCGGGGACGATCTTGCCCTCGTCGGCGAGGATGGCGTGCGCGAACATCTCCGCGAAATCCTCGGTCGGGTAGCGGGCAGCGGTCGGGGTCACGAAGCCAGCTTGCGGGATGCGATTGACCACCGAGCAGACCACCCGGGAGCGCGCGGCGCGTGAGCTCTTCGGGGTCACCGCCCAGCCCGGCGCCAGCAGCGAGGCGTCGGCGTCGAGCGTGGCCAGGAGCGCGCCCCACTGGAAGGTGTCCAGCGCGCGCTTGGGCACCACCGCCTGCACCGTGGCGCTGCCACCGGAGAGCGGCAGGTACTTGCGCTCGGTGGTCATCATCCGCCACGAGTAGCCGACGAATCCCGTCATGTCGTCGACCTGCATCCGCCCCCGGCCGTCGAGCCCGAATTCGCCGGTGAGCAGCGAGTAGGCGTGACCGAGCTCGTGGAGGATGAGGTATCGCACCGCGTGATCGGCGAAGGTCGGCGCCTTGGGGTCGAGCCCGCGCGCCGAGTAGGTGGGCGCGTGCGCGAGCGGGCCGGTCGAGGCCAGCTCGCCGGCCAGGCCGCGCCAGTAGAGGATGGGCACGTCGACCTCGCGGACCTCGGAGTCGAGCGGAAACTGGCCGGCGTCGATGAGCACGAAGCCGCCGCGCCCGCTGCCGGTGTCCACGTCACAGGGCAGGAAGACGGCGGCCGCGTCGGGGATGTTCTCCGCCAGCCAGATGCCATGCGTGCGTGCCAGCACCTGCTTGGCGCGCGGGTGCAGGCTGTCGAGCAGCAGCTCCATGCGCTCGCGCATCGCCACGGGCAGCGGGTCGGCCATGAGCTCCGAAGGGCTGTGCACGTGCGCGAGCGCCCGCTCCAGGCATTCGCCGCGCGGGCGCACCAGGCGCTCGCGCGCCTCGCCCATCGTCGGTGCGCGCGGGAGGCTCGCCGTCTGCGGTGCCGGCGGTGGCGCAGCGGCTCCGCAGCCTGCGCTCAGATACGCGGCTACCAGGAACCCGGATGCGTCGACTGCTCGCATTGATTGAAGGGCGGCTACCTTTGCAACCGTAGCAGCGCTACGGCCACCGGCCACGGTCGGTTTCGGATGCCGTGCGCCGCGACCATGCTCCACTGATCGGCTGACCGTGCCGCACCTTGAGCGATGGCGCGCACAGCCCAGGCCGGAGCACCGCGTCAGGCTGGAAATCAGCGCGATCTGCCGCGCGGAGCCCGCCTGACGACCATCGGGCTGGCCCGCGGCGCGCGCCGGGTGTGGGCTTCAGTCGGCGTGGATGACGGTGCCCACATCCTCGCCGGCCAGCGCGCGCGTCACCATCCCGCGCTCGAGGCCGTTCACGATCTGCAGCTCCTTGCAGAAGCGCGAGCGCGCCACGTACTCGATGACCACCCGCTCCAGCACCAGGTCGGGGAGGTCGGCGGCGAGCAGCTCCTTGGCGGAGATCCGCGGGATGTGCCTGGCCTCGCGGTTCTTCTTGGGATCGTCGTCGTAGAGGCCGGCCTCGTCCTTGATGAAGATGGCGCGCCGGGCGCCGAGCACCTCGGCCGACAGGAAGACACCGGCGTCGGTGCGGTGCTGGGGGATGCGCCCCTCGGCGCTCGGCTTCTCCCAGTAGCCGAAGGGCGGCATGCCGGTCATGATCGGGATGCACCCGAGCCGGAAGTAGAGCGGCAGCTTCTCGAAGTCGTCGTGGAGCATGAAGATCCCGCCGTGGCGGGCGAGGAGCATCTGCAGCATCCGCGCGTTCTGGCGCGGCACGTACCCGCCGAGTGCGGCCAGCACGCCGGTGGGCAGCTCCAGCTCGGAGGCGATGGAGTAGATGTGACGCGCCCGCGTGCCGCCGCCGCAGCACACCAGCAGCTTGTGGGTGTCCTTGGCCGCCACCAGCTCGTCGAGGATGGGAAAGAGCGCCTGGCGCCCGCGGTCCATGATCGACTGGCCGCCGACCTTGAGCACCTTGACGTCGGGCATCATCGCCGCCGGCTGGTAGTCGAAGCCGGGGGTCTCGCCGGCCAGGGTGGCGCCGGCGAACGTGCTCTCGATGGTCCTGCGCCCGTGGCTCATCGCCCACCTCGCTCGCCGGCGTCGCTGGTGCCGGCGGGTGTGTGGACGATGGTCGTGCCCACGTCCTCGCCGGCCAGGGCGCGCGTCAGCTCACCGCGCTTGAGACCGTTGACGATGCGCACCTCGCGCACGTGGCGCGCCCACCTCCAGGCCTCGAAGAGGGCGCGATCGATCATGGAGTCCGAGGGTGGGTCGGCCAGCACCTCGTCGAGCGTCACCCGCCGCTGCACGCGGGCGTCGGCGTGCTTCTTGGGATCCTTGTCGTACATGCCGTCCTCGTCCTTGACGAAGACGAGGCGGCGCATGCCCAGCACCTCGGCGTGGATGAAGAGCCCGAAGTCCGAGCCGTGGGCCGGCAACGGACCGTGCTCCGGCGGTGGCTCCCAGAAGTGGTACGGCGGGGTGCTGATGACGATGGGCAGCATGCCGCTCTCCAGGTAGAGCGGCAGCTCCCAGAAGTGCTCGCGCTGCATGACGATCGACCCGTGCTTGGCGAGCAAGGCGTTGAGGAAGACGGCGTTCGCCTCCTCCATCGCCCCGACCAGCTGCGCCACGCCGCCCGTTGGCAAGCCGAGGTCCAGCGCCAGGGAGACGGTGTGGCGCACGCGCGTGCCGCCGCCGACCCCGATGACCATGCGCGGGCGTTCGGCGACGGGGCGGTTCCGCAGCGCCACCAGCTCCTCGGTCAACGGCAGCAAGCCCTCGCGGCCGCGATCGAAGATGGAGTGACCGCCGATACCCACCAGCGTCACGTCGGGCAGGATGGCCACCTCGCGCTCGCTGCGGGTGCGGGCGGTGACGCGCCGGTCGACGAGCGACTCGCGCATCAGCGGCGAGGCGATGTGCGTCCGGCCGTCGCCGGTCACGAAGTCCTGGGGTCCGTTGGGCTTGCTCACGGGGTCTCCTCGCGCGGTTCGCGCAGTGGGTCGAGCGGCGCGTCCGCCCGGCTGTCGGGGTCCTTCGGTGGGCCGGCACCCACCTCGGCATCGGCTCCCGCCGCGGCACGCGCCCGCAGCAGCTGCCAGGTGATGTACCCGGACAGGAAGCCGAAGGTCATGTGGATGGTCAGGCCGGGCAGGAGGAAGGCGATGGCCACCGCGGGGGTCTGCACCAGCAGCGCGATCACGAAGATGCTCGCGAAGCGCCCCGCGGCGATGAGCCCACCGAGGAGCGACCAGGCCACCGGTCCGAGCTGGCGCGACGGGGGGGCCAGCCAGGGGAGCAGCGCGTCGCACATCACACCCGGGGCGACGTGCTTGACGATCTCGAAGGGCCCGTACTTTCCGTCCCCCATCAGGAACGAGACGACCCCCATGGTCAGCCCGGTCGCGCTGGCCCCGACGCGGGTCCGCGTGGTCCGGGTGGCGACGACGTAGAGCGGGGTGAGCAGGACCAGCTTGTGCCCTGGCGCGAAGGGCAGGTTGGGCAGGATCTTGAGGGCGCGGACGCCGAGCATGGTCAGCGCCAGGCCGGCCACCGCCCCCACGTCGCGCGCGCGGTCCGCGGGGACGCCGCTCTCCTCGGCGTGCCGGGCGGCGCGCTCGATGTGTCGGTCG
>JBBJMR010000535.1:0-3026 GCA_037720395.1 Polyangiaceae bacterium | reverse complement strand
TCGCTACGGCTATGAGGGCGAGAACCACCTGGAAGCGGTGGTCGACGGGTCCAACCCGTATTTCGATTTCGACGCATCGAAGTGCATCGTCTGCTCGCGCTGCGTGCGCGCCTGCGAGGAGGTGCAGGGCACCTTCGCGCTGACGGTGAAGGGGCGCGGCTTCGACTCGGTGATCTCCCACGCCGGGCCCGACTTCCTCTCCTCGGAGTGCGTCTCCTGCGGCGCGTGCGTGCAGGCGTGCCCGACGGCGACCTTGATGGAGAAGTCGGTGGCCGACGCCGGCCAGCCCGACCACGCGGTGACCACCACCTGCGCCTACTGCGGCGTGGGCTGCTCGTTCCGCGCGGAGATGAAGGGCGCCGAGGTGGTGCGCATGGTCCCGGACAAGAACGGCGGCGCCAACCACGGCCACTCCTGCGTCAAGGGCCGCTTTGCCTGGGGATACACGACGCACGCCGACCGCATCAAGAAGCCCATGATCCGGGCCAGCATCGACGAGCCCTGGCGCGAGGTCTCCTGGGACGAGGCCATCGGCTACGCGGCCAGCGAGCTGCGCCGCATCCAGGACAAATACGGGCGCGGGTCGATCGGGGGCATCACCTCCTCGCGCTGCACCAACGAGGAGACCTTCCTGGTGCAGAAGATGGTGCGCGCCGCCTTCGGGAACAACAACGTCGACACCTGCGCGCGCGTCTGCCACTCGCCGACCGGGTACGGCCTGAAGACGACGCTGGGCGAGAGCGCCGGCACGCAGAACTTCGACTCCGTGGAGCAGGCCGACGTCATCGTGGTCATGGGCGCCAACCCCACCGACGGCCACCCGGTCTTCGCCTCGCGCATGAAGAAGCGCCTCCGCGAGGGCGCCAAGCTGATCGTCATCGACCCACGCGGCATCGACCTGGTGCGCATGCCGCACGTCGCGGCCAGCTACCACCTCAAGCTGCGCCCCGGCACCAACGTGGCCGTGCTCAACGCCCTGGCCCACGTCATCGTCGCCGAGGACCTGCACGACGAGGCCTTCGCCCGATCGCGCTGCGACGTGGCCGACCTGGAGAAGTGGAAGGCCTTCATCCTCGACCCCAAGAACTCACCCGAGGCTCTCGAGGAGCGCACCGGCGTGCCGGCGGCCACCGTGCGCGAAGCGGCGCGGCTCTACGCCACCGGTGGCAACGGGGCCATCTACTACGGTCTCGGCGTGACCGAGCACACCCAGGGGTCGACGGCGGTGATGGGCATCGCCAACCTGGCCATGATCACCGGCAACATCGGCCGCCCCGGCGTGGGCGTGAACCCGCTGCGCGGCCAGAACAACGTGCAGGGCTCGTGCGACATGGGATCCTTCCCGCACGAGCTGCCCGGCTACCGCCACGTCTCCGACCCGGCCACGCGCGTGCTCTTCGAGGCCGCCTGGGGGGTGAAGATCGATCCCGAGCCCGGGCTGCGGCTGCCCAACATGTTCGACGCCGCCGTCGATGGCAGCTTCCGAGCCATGTACGTGCAGGGTGAGGACATCGCCCAGTCCGATCCGGACACTCACCACGTGACGGCGGCGCTGCGCTCGCTCGAGTGCCTCATCGTCCAGGATCTCTTCCTCAACGAGACGGCGAAGTTCGCGCACGTCTTCCTGCCCGGCTCGACCTTCCTGGAGAAGGACGGCACCTTCACCAACGCCGAGCGCCGCGTCTCGCGGGTGCGCAAGGTGATGCCGCCGGCGGTGGGCCTGGCCGACTGGGAGGTGACCGTGGCCCTGGCCGCCGCGCTGGGCTACCCCATGCCCTACCAGCACCCTTCGCAGATCATGGACGAGATCGCGCGGCTGACGCCAACCTTCGCTGGCGTCACCTACGACAAGATCGATCGCCTGGGCAGCATCCAGTGGCCGTGCAACGACGCGGCCCCGGAGGGCACACCGACCATGCACGTCGACACCTTCGTGCGCGGCAAGGGGCGCTTCGTCGTCACCGAGTACGTGCCCACCGACGAGCGCACCAGCCGCGAGTTTCCGCTCATCCTCACCACCGGGCGCGTCCTCAGCCAGTACAACGTCGGCGCCCAGACGCGCCGCACCCACAACGTCGTCTGGCACAAGGAGGACCTCCTCGAGATCCATCCGCACGACGCCGAGCATCGGGGCCTGTCCGACGGGGACTGGGTGGAGGTCAAGAGCCGCGCCGGCAACACCACCATGCGCGCCGTGGTCACCGACCGCATGCAGCCTGGCGTCGTCTACACCACGTTCCACCACCCGGAGTCGGGGGCCAACGTGGTCACCACCGAGAACTCCGACTGGGCCACGAACTGCCCGGAGTACAAGGTCACCGCGGTCGAGGTGCGCCCGACCAGCGAGCCCTCCACCTGGCAGCGTGGCTTCGCCGAGCTCACCCGCAACCAGCTCGCCCTGCTGCCCGATGGCAACGGTGCGGCGTCCCGCGAGCGTGGGCCGGTCTAGGGTGGGCCCTGGGCGCCGACCGATGGCGGAGGTACGGCGGTGAAGGTCGACAAACTGGTCAAGATGGCCAACCAGATCGGCGCGTTCTTCGCCTCCGAGCCGGACAGGGTGGCCTCGCTGGAGGGCGTGGCCGGGCACCTGGGTCGCTTCTGGGAGCCGCGCATGCGCCGTGAGCTCCTGCAGTGGGTCGACGAGCAGGACGGGCGCGGCCTCACGCCGCTGGTGCTGGAGGCGATCCGCGCGCACCGGGCGCGCCTCACCCCGGCCACGGACGCGCCGCGCCTCACTTGATGAGGCCCGCCGCAGTCGATGTCGGTCTCCCCGCCGTCGCGCATCTGGTTCAGGCAGCGGTCGGCGCACACCATGCCGACGCCGCAGTATCCGCTCTGGCAGTCGCCGTCCTCGATGCACCCCTCGTGATCCGCAGGGTGCCCTGCGTCCGTCGGCTGGCCGCCTCGCGGCGCCGGCGCGCGCGCACCGCGACCGTGGCGCGCGCGCGCGCCCCGCCGGCGCGATGCCGCGGTCCATGGTGCGCATCCTCGGTGTCTGCGGGAGCCTGCAGCAGCGCTCGGCGAAC
>JBBJMR010000255.1:0-12841 GCA_037720395.1 Polyangiaceae bacterium | reverse complement strand
CACTTCCGCGAGGACGACCGCTTCACCGGCAAGGAAGAGGACGTCGAGGTCGGCCTCGTTTACTTCGGCTTCCGCTACTACGCGCCCGCCCTCGGTGGCTGGGTGAGCCCGGACCCGCTGGCGGTCGAATCGCTCGAGGCGGACCTGAACGTGTACGCGTACGTCCAGGGCCGCGTGCTCGCGAGCACCGACCCTGTCGGCCTCGACCCGGCCCAGGTCAACGTCGACTTCGGGGCCGGCTCCGAGAGCCTGGTCAGCGTCGTCCCCGGCCTCCCCGGCGAGAAGGACCTCCTCACGCGCAACGTCGCGGAGTACGAAGCCTACCGCACGTCGGCCCCCGTCGAGTTCGTGAACTCGCGCGGCGGTATACCGCTCCAGTACCTCGGCCCGATGAACGAGATGGCGCGGCCGTCGGCCGGGCCGAGCTTCGCCGAGACGGTCGCTCAGCGGATGGGCGAGATTGGAGGCGGCCCCAGCCCGTTCGCTGTCGAAGGCAGCGACGCGGCCGTGACCGCTCCTGGCGCGACGGTCGCCGGGCGTGCTGGGGGTGACGGGAAACTGACGCCCGGCCATCGCGGTGGCGCGACGAAGCTCGACCAGGCGGTGGCGCTGACCGGCATCTGGGGCTTCAGCGCCGACCTCGACCCCGAGAAGGGCAAGTCCGGCGGACTCGTCGGCGGGCTGTGCCCGAGCTGCGACGGCAGCGCCGGAGGTCAGGCTCTATACACCGCGGCCTCGCTGGTCCCGATCGGCAAGGCCGGCGCGCTCCTGACGAAGCTCACCAAGAAGCACTACCGCGCGATCGCGAGGAATCCAGCGCTGGCGGCCAGGTACCTCACGGAAGCGGAACAGCTGGCGGGACGTGCCATGGACTCCGCGAACTTCGGCAAGGCGCTGGAGCGCGCTGTGGGCCGGGACGTGGAGCGCAACTACAATCACGTCCTGCAGTACGTGAGCAGGCCTGGCAAGGCCGGTCCGGATTTCCGCGGCGTGGGACGGTCCGCCGGCCAGACCTTTGACATCACGACCATCAAGGCACAGGCTGCGCACTACGCCAGAGCGTATGGTCGCAGGCTGCGATTGATCCTGTACGGAGGCAAGCCTAAGAAGTGGCCGTGAGTCGGGCTCGGCAAGCACGCCAGGTAGACGGTGTTCGGAAGGCGATCGAGGGCAAGACGTTCACGGAGCTCAGCGATCGACAGCTTCCGGACGTTCTTGGTAACTACAGCCTCCGCGGATGCGTTTTTGAAGCATGCCATTTCGGTTACACGAGCGTTTCCAAGCGAAGACTGATCAAGAATGTCAAGCTGGTCGACTGCAAGGCGATACCCAGCTCTGGTTTCGGTTCGCCTGTGCTCGAGGATGTCGACGCGCACAACCTCGCGACGAGTGGCCTCTGCATCGCTTACGGTGCCGTGTACAAGCACGTTCGTATCAGCGGCAAGTGCGGAAGCTTCATGCTGAACATTGCGGTCGGCACTCCACGCGAAGAGAAGGCATGGCGGAAAGCCAACGACAAGTTCTACGAAACCGTCGACTGGGCCCTGGACATCTCGGAGGGTGAGTTCGCCGGTCTCGACATCCGCGGTGTCCCCGCTGACCTCATCCGCCGCGACCCAGAGACGCAGGTGGTAGTCCGCCGGGAGAGGGTGGAGGCGATGCGCCACGTCTGGGAAAAGCGCGATGTGGCGGGCTGGCCCGTCTCCTTCGGCCTCATGAAGATGTTCGATCTACCGGACAAGGTGTTGGTCGCCGCCAAGCGCAGCAAGAACTTCGCGCGCGACCTGGCCGCCCTGAAGCTCCTCCGTCGCCTGGGCGTGGCCGAGCCGGACTGAACCTCGACGAATTGCCTACGTGCGGGCCAGGCGGGTTGCGCCACCCTCCTCGAAATTCTTGAGCGCTGCCGGCGGCGAGCCGCGATTTGCAGTCATGAGCCACCCGCCCACCCGCCCACCCGCGCGGACACCTCGCTTTCCCGACCCGATCACTTCCCTTTCGCACCCGGCGCCCGACGAGGGTACGCTCCGCGCACCAGGGGGGACACGCATGCGCACCGTGCTCCACGTCGAGGGCGACGCGTCCTATCGCGACTTCGTCGCCAGGCGGTTCCGCCGCAAGGGGGTCCGGTTCGTCGGGGCGGCCACCGCGAGGGAGGGCTTGCGTGCTGCCGAGGCGGACAAACCCGATCTGGTCCTGCTCGACGTGCGGCTGCCGGCGTCAGATGCACCAGCCGGTGCCGCAGAGCCGCTGGAGAAGGCGGACCGAACAGGGCTCGAGCTCCTGCATGCTCTGCGCAACGAGCATCCGGAGATGGCGGTCGCCCTGCTGAGTGGGCTGAAGGTGGGTCGAGTCGCGCTGGGGGCCGTGCGCGCCGGCGCGCTCGACTACTTCAACAAGAGTCACCCGGCGGACCTCGAGCGCCTGGAGCATGTCCTCGACGCACTCTGCGCCGGCAGGCCGCTGTGTCGTCCGGCGCGCTCCGTGCGCGAAGGCGCCGTGCGCTCGCCGCGCCCCCAAGGTTCGTCGGAGCTGGTCGGCTCCAGCCCGTCGATGCAACGCGTGCGGGCGCTCGTCGCACGCTACGCCATGGCGCCGCGGAAATGCCCGGTGATGATCCTGGGCGAGACCGGCACCGGCAAGGACCTCGCCGCGCAGAGTCTCCACGCGCGGAGCGGCTGCTCCGGGCAGCTCGTTCGCGTCAACTGCGCGGCCATCTCGCACGGGCTCTTCGAATCGGAGCTGTTCGGCCACGAGGCGGGCAGCTTTACCGGTGCCACGGCGCAGCGCCTGGGCGCTCTCGAGCTCGCCGCGGGCGGAACCCTGTTCCTCGACGAGGTCGGAGAGCTGCCACCGAACCAGCAGGCGAAGCTTCTTTCCTGTCTCGAGTACCCGTTCCTCCGCGTCGGCGGGCGCCATCGCGTCGAGTTCACCGGGCGCCTGGTGGTGGCGACGAACCGAGACCTGCGCAGCCGCGTGCGCGGCGGCGAATTCCGCCAGGACCTCTATCACCGCATCGCCGGGGCGACGCTCGAACTGCCGCCGCTCCGCGAACGACGGGAAGACATTGCCGAGCTGGCGACGGTGTTGCTGGACTCGACCTTGCCCGACCTGTTCGTGGGCAGCAGCGCGCTGCGGCAGCTCGAGCAGCACTCGTGGCCTGGCAACGTGCGCGAGCTGCATCGAGTGCTGCTGGGTGCGATGAGCGTCGACAACGACGGCGTGATCGGCACTGATGACTTGCCACCGCTGGTGGACGTGGGGGCCGATGACCGCGGCGCCGAGGCGGCCGCGTTGATCCTCGACCTGCCCACCAGCGGCTCCAAGGTGCGGTTCGCTTCGCGGCTGGTGGCGCTGTCCGCCATGAAGCGCTGGGGCAGCGAGTCGCGCGCCGCGAAGGCCCTGGAGATCGACCGCAAGACACTGAGCAGGATCCTCCACCCCACGCCGAAGTCCGCGGGCCAGATGGACTCCTGACGACGTAGCCGCCGCAGCGACGGCGGTCGCGCCGAGGAAGGCTGCATCACTTCGGTCGGGTCGATTCGTCGCCGACCTTCTCCGAGCTCTGCCTCCACGTGGCGCCACCCGTAGCGCCACGTGTGGCGCCACACGCAGGGGCACCCCTCTCGCCGATCTCCGCGGAAACTCGGCCTCCCGGGGCGGCACGCCAGCTGCACGGCACGGGGCGAACGCTGCTGCCCAGGAGCCATCGATGCGCAAGCTCTTCCTGTTCGGATCGTCGCTGTTGCCTGCGCTGATGGCCTCGCACGCCGCCTTCGCCGACCACGGCGGCGACATCGACACCTTCTGCACGAACGGCACCGTCGACCTCACCATCGAGCTGGGCGACGGGGTGCCGCTACCGAAGCAATACACGAACGGCAGCGGCTCCGAGGCGACCATCACCGGGACCATGAACGACAACGCGCTCTTCGGCCCGGCGCACGAGGTCACCCAGGTCACGCTCGGCGCGCACACCGGGACGATCCTGTCCGAGGCGCCCGTCGTTCCCACCAGCAGCATCACGCCGCTCGGTTCGGCGCATGTGGTCGTGGACTTCACCTCCAGCGACACCGGCAGCACGGTCCTCGCCACCTGCGACTACAACCTGACCATCGCGCCGCCTGCGGAGGTCGCCGACCTCGTCCAGATCCCGGTGCGCTGGTGCGCCGTCGAGGGCAGCGCGCAGGCGGAGGACAAGGAACCCGGCGAGCTCGTCGATGGCGACAAGCTGATCGCGCTGCTGGCGCGAGTCGGCGACGAGATCACCCTGCCCGGGATGCACGTCGTCTTCCGGCCAGCCTCGGCACCCGGCGGCATTCCCGTCATCGCCGACCCGAGCCCGAACAACGACCAGCTCGGAGATCTGGCCATCAGCTTCCTGGGGCTCGGCGAGGCCGGCACGGCCATGGCGCTGTGCGAGCAGGCATGGGACGAGCACTACCCGGGTCAACGCGGGACGATCATGGTCAACGGCAGGCAGCTCCTCGCCGCCGGCGTCCTCGGCGGCGTGGCGCCGGCGGCGCCGGTGGGGCTGTGGGTGGCGAGCTCGCAGCAGGGCAGCGGACAGCGCGGCGACGACCTCTGCGGTCACCCGCGGCAGCTCACCGCCGGCGACGTGACCCCGATGCTGCGGTTGGCCGCCTACGACCAGGCGCTGTTCGGGGGCACCAGCGGCTAGAGCGGGACCTTCTTCGATCCGGCGCGCATCGTGGCGCACGAGCTCGCCCACACGCTCATGATCAGCCATGGCAACGGGCTCGACGACAACGGCGACGGCGAGGAGCCGCCCGCCGTGGGACCCCGGCGCTACGACGAGTACTGCGACCCGCTGGGCAATACCGACAGCGACGAGAGCCCGGTCGAGGACGAAGCGACCATGTTCACCAGCTGCGCGGAGCACGGCAGCTTGATGCGCGGCGCGCGCTTCGAGATCCGACCCTTGCAAGCAGAGATGGCCAGGGAGGTTGCAACGAGAACGCCAAGCAGGGAGCGATCGGTGCCTACGCCAACCAGGTGGCGGCGAAGACGGGGAAGTGGTTCACGCAGCAGCAGGCCGAGGTCCTCCAGATCTGGGCCGCGGCGCTCTGAGAAACCGCCACGGAGGCTCGGCGGTCATGATGAGCCGTCCTGATCCCCCTCGGCCTTGACGCCCGCAGTCGATGGAGGCGTAACCGGTCGATGCCCATCACGCTGCTGAACCGCGCGCGCCAGCTGGGTCCGGCGCCGCGCCTCTTCCCGCTCATGGCCCTGCTCGCGCTCCTCGGCTGCGGCGCGCGGGAGCTCGAGGAATACGACGATGCCGTCGTCGAAGGTGCACGCTGCACCGGGGGCGACGTCTGCGTCATGGCCGGTGGGATCGATCCCTGTCGTTGCCCCGCCGCGGTGCGGTCGGACGCGGCGGCGGCGCTCGCGGCGGTCGCGGAGCGGACCCAGTGCCCGGAAGGCACCCCGGAGGGGTTGTCCTGTCCGGAGGTGGTAGAGGCCCGCTGCGTGTCGTCGATCTGCAGCCCCATTCTCGACGAGGAATGATCCCGCCGCGTGCCCGCGGATCCGGATCACGAACCCGGGCAGTCGCCGGTTGCTTGCAAGTGGCCCTGCGCATCGGTGGCGGCGACGGTGACCCCCTCGATGACCACCGCGCCCGTCGTCGCCGCGGGGGACGCGCTCAGGGTGACCTCCGCCGGGCCAGCCTCGAAGAGCCCAGGATACTGCTCCGACACCTCCATCACCTCGAGGTCCATCTGGCCGGTGCCTGTCATCGACCAGTCGTTGCCCTCGCCGGTGGCCGTCACCTCGAGCTCGAAGGTCACGCCGGTTGCGCCGTCGGCCCAGTGCGTGTCGGCGCGAGCCTCCTCGAACGACCAGCGGTGCGGAGATCGCGGAGGTCTTTGGCCAGAGTCCCAGGCACATGCGCTCGCTCGCGCGCCGCCTGAAGAGCGACTTCTTCGCCGCAGAGGCCGAGGTCGGCATCGTGCGCGACGTCGAGGAGGCGGTGGCCGTGCACTCACCGACACGGGCGCAGCTCCCCGGGCTGCTTCCCGCCGCGGAGCCACGGCGCGTGGAGAGCGCGCTCGCTCAGCTGCTCGGGGATGGACGCGTCGAGATGGACGCAGACGGCCATCTGCGCACCGGTCGTCGATTCGTCATCATGACATCCGATGCGTTCCATCATCGCATCGACGCGCTCAATCACCATCTCGACGCCGTGTACCAGGCGACTGCGCAACGACTCATCTTCGATGAGCGCACCGCCACGATGATCAAGACCATCACGTTCTCCGCGGCACCTCAGGAGCTCGACGCATATCTGAAGAAGCTCGAGGGCGAGCTCCGCCGCGACCTCGCGGCCATGGAGGAGTCCGTGTCATTTTCAGGCAAACCCAACCATCGATTCACCGTCGGGATCTTGGCGAGCGCAGCTGCGCCGGGCGACACGCTCGAGGAACCGTGAATCCCGCATCCCGGAGCGGCCGGCAGGTGCCGCCATCGCCCGGCCGTATGATGGCGGCGTGAACGTCGTCCGGTGGCAGCGTCGAGGGCCGCGCAGCGGCCGGGGTTGCGCTCGCCGCGGCGCTGGCCGGAGCGCCTGCGGCGGGCGGAGGCGACGGCGCCCTCGACCGACGGCGACCCGCAGGCGCAGCCGAGCGCCGATGCCGCGGCCCCGCCCGCGGGCGCACCCGCCGCGCCGGCCACGGGCCAGGCCGGCGCCGCTCGCCTGTCGCCCCCGACACCGGCGCGCCCCCGCATCGCCGGCGCCCCCGCCCCGTCGCCGCTCGGCGAGCCGGCCAGCGAGCGAAAGCCGGGGGACCTCGCCTGGCTCACGCACCTGGTGAAGGTCCTGTCCGACAAGCCGGCGACGCGGGAGGACGTCATCGCTTACCTGGGCTCGGATGCAGGCGCCGCGGACTGTCTCGCGACTGGATGGTTGCAGCCGGCGGCGTGGCGACGCTGGCGAGCTTCCCGGTCCTGCAGCACCTCGACGACCTCCCGGCGCTCGCGCGCCTGCGGCTGGACCCTCCCTGGCCAGCGCCGCGCGCGCGACGCTCGGGCCCGAGGTTCGGCTCGAGCAGGCGACGCCGTCCTGACGGGCGCTCCCTTGCAGCTCGGGCATTCCAGAACATCCACGCCTCCGCGAACGGGCTCATGGCGCGCTGAAGGGATCGATCCCCCGCGCGCGCAGCGGCGCGACCACGTGCGTCGCCATCGCGCGCCGGCCCACCTCCAGATACGGCGTCGGCTCCATCCAGCCAAGGTCCCGACCCGCCTCGCCGTCGGGCAGGCGGGCGATGGCCTGGTGGTTGGCGGTGAACTCCTCGATGGTTGCGCGCGCGACCGCCGCCAGCCGATTCCGGTAGGGCGCCAGCGCCTCGCCCGCCCAGTCGAGGAACGCCCACCCGAAGGCGCCGTGCGCGGCTTCGTCGCGGACGATGATGCCGAGCACGCCGCGCAGAAGTGGATGCGCAGGCGGCGGCGGTGCGCTGCTCCTGGAATGCGGCCAGCGTCCAGTGCCCGCGGGCATCGGCGATGTCCTCGGGGCAGTGGCCGGCTGCATCGAGCGTGCCCCAGGGGAGCGCCTCGACCTCCGGGCGCTGCCTCCGGTAACGTCGCTCGGTCGCGCCGCCGAGCATCTCCAGCTCGAAGAGCTCGAGCGCACCCTCCGGCGTGTCGCGTGCGCAGCGCATGGCGCTCAGCGCGCGGAGGGCAAGGGAACGGCCACCCCGCCGCCATCGGCAGGCGGCGCCGCGTCGGGGGTGTCGGGTGCCGCGACCGTCGCCGTCGGGGTGACGTCCTCGGGGGTGGGGTGGTACCGCGGCTCGACGGGGTTGCCACATGCCAGCCCTTCGACGGCAGTGAACGCTGCCAGCCCGGCGCCGGCGGTGAGGATGCGCCTCTTCGACTTGACGGTGCGTGCCATGGTGGCGACGAGCCTATCGCCCGGAGCGCGTCCCGACCATGGCCGAGTCTCGTGGATTCGCAGCCGTGGGCGCATCGCTCACCCGTGTAAGCTCCTCGCCCCGTGCGCCCTCGCCTGCGCCACCCGTCCCCGAAACGCGCAGCCACCTCCAACCCTCGCACGCAGACCGACCTCCGCTGGACCTTCCCACCCCCGCCGCGATCGCTCCGCGGCCGCCGCGCCGAGCTCGCCACCCTCGAGCGCCTGGTCCGCGAGTCACACCCGACGGTGCTGGCCTTCGTCGGCGCCGGCGGGAGCGGCAAGACGACCCTGGCCGCCGCGCTCGGACACCGGCTGCGGAGGCACTTCGAGGGGCGGGTCGCGTGGCTCCGCGTGGGCGCGTGGGACGCGACGACCGTCGCCGAGATGATGGCCATGGAGCTGGGTCTCTCCACCCGGCGCGCGCGCGCGCTCCCCGCGCTCGCCAAGGCGCTGAAGGCGGCGGGGCCGTCGCTGATCGTCCTCGACAACCACGAGAGCGATCGCACGACGGCGGCCATCCTCGATGCGCTCCGCGGCGTGCCGGTGACGTGGATCCTCACTGCCCGCCGCTGCTTGCTCGGCGGCGTCACGCCGTTTCCGGTCGTTCCGCCACTCATCGCCCGCCGCAAGCATCCGTTCCCGGCCATCGCCCCGCTCACCCGCCTCCTCCGCTGGCACGCTGTCGCGCTCGACATCGCCGACGCGCTGGTGTGCAGCGGCCGGCTCGACGTCGCGACGCTCGAGGCGCGGCTGCGAGCGCGGGGCGTGGGCCGCATCGTCCCCGTCGATCACGAAGACGACGTTCCCGAGGTGCGCGCCGTGGTGGAGGAGGCGTTCTCGCGCGTCGGCAAGGTCGCGCGCCGCCTGCTCTCCGTCCTGGCAGGGATGGGAGGCGACCACATGGACGTTGCGTGGCTGGGGCACCTGGCGCACGCCGCTCGTGCGAGCGCGGCCACACGCGCGGTCGACGAGTTGCGCAGCCTCCGGCTGGTGCAGGAACCGCTCCCGCGACGCCTTACCTTGCACGCGACGGTGCGGCACGCGCTGCTCCGGCTCGCGCCCGCCGATTCCGATGCGCTGGCCGGGCAGATGCTCACCCTGCTCGAGGCTCACCCCGATCGCGTGCGTGCCGAGCAGACGCACCTCTATGCCCTCATGGACTGGGCCCAGGACCAATCGCGGCTCGACCTCGTCTTGCGCGTTCAGGAGCTCGCGGAGCGACTGCGATAGCCGAATCTCGACGCCGGTTTTGGCGAACCCCTGCGTCGCCGAGCTGTCAGGACGCCCAGAGCGCCAGCGATTCCACGAGGCGCGCCAGGTCGACGGGCTTGCGCATGTAGCTGACCACGCGCCGCTCGTCGGCGCGCGGCATCGATTCCGGCGCCGAAGAGAGGACGATGACCGGAACCATCGGCAGACCCGAGAGCTCGTAGGCATCGAGGAAGGCGCGGCCGCCCATGCGGGGCATCATCAGGTCGAGCACGATGGCCGCTGGAGGGTCATCACGGCGCAGCGCCAGGACCTGCAGCGCGCGATGACCGTCGCCGGCCAGCGTGGCCTCGTATCCTTCGCGGCGCAGGGTGGCGACGAGGATGTCGCGGAGATCCTCGTCATCTTCGACGACGAGGATCTCGCGAGTAGGAGCTGACTGCCGAGCCGCGACGTCGCGGGTGTCGTTGTCCATGGGATCGAGGTCTCGCTACGAAGGAAGGATGGCGAGACTCTGACCGATCGAATCGGGTCGCGGTAGTGTGGCACCAAGCGCCCACTGGCAACGCTGCCGCCGATCGGCAAGCGAGTCCTCCGTTCCGTCGACTTCGCAGCGTCGCCGCGGTCGACATACCTCACCACACTCGTTCGCCTCGCGCTGCGACGCGCGTTACGCGGTCATCGTGACCGCTGCCATCGATAGCAATCGGTAGCAGCCACGGTGGGTGCGGCGATGCCTGCCCCCGCGCAGGGGCACCGCCCCCGGCGCGTGGCGCCGCCCCGGGCGACGACGTCGCCGGCGGCTACTACGGCTGCGTGCCCGGGCAGCAGATCGCCTGCGCTTGCCCAGGTGGCTTCGACAGCGTGCAGGTGTGCGGCCCCGACAGCACCTTCGAGGCCTGTCAGTGCGGCTACGACAGCGGCAGCGGCGCCGGTGGCCCGGGCAGCGGCGCCGGTGGCCCGGGCAGCGGCGCCGGTGGCCCGGGTAGTGGCGCCGGTGGCCCGGGCAGCGGCGGCGCCGGCGCCGGCAGCGGCAGCACGCTGGCCTCTGGCAGCTCACCGCTCATCGACGTCTTCGTGGCCGATGCCGGCATCGTCATCGTCGAACAGGACGCGGTGAAGCTGGTCGACCGCGGCGGCGTCCCTTCGCGCGCTGCGCGCGGCGAGGAGCGTGGTGGTTCAAGTTCGCCAGGCAGAAGTCGAAGCTCGCGGGGACGATCCGTGGCTCGTTCTTCGTGATCAAGGGCGAGTACTGAGCGGCGGCCCGGGGCGCAGGCCCGGCTCGAGGCGTGGCTGCCGTACGGCGAGGGGGGCACACAACCACCTCGCCACCGCTTGCAACCATCCCGCCATCGGCCATGGCGCCCATGGCAGGTATGGTGTCGCCCATGGACCTCGGCGAGCTCGGCACCCGCATCCGCAAGCGCCGTGAAGCCCGTGCGCTGCGCCAGGCGGACCTGGCCAGCGCGCTGCGGGTCACGCCGCAGGCCGTCTCCAAGTGGGAGCGCGGCGAGAACGCGCCGGACATCACCGTGCTGGTGCCGCTGTCTCGGCTGCTCGACGTGAGCGTCGAGTGGCTGCTCGGGGGCAGCGCGAACGAGCGCGAGACCATCGACGCCGTGGTCATGGTCACCGTTGTCGCCGGGTACGCCGAGCGCTCGCGTGCGGAGCCGCCGCGCGCGCTGGCCGCGTGGATCAACGGCATCCATCACACGGCGACCGAGGCAGTGCGGCACTTCGACGGGGTGCCGGTGAAGTACGTGGGCGATGGTGCGCTGGCCTTCTTCTCCGGGCCGGGCCTGGTGGAGCGCGCTGTCGGGTCGGCGCTGCGCGTGCGTGGGCTCGTCGAGGGGCTGACGGTGGCCCTGCATCGGGGTCCCATCTACCTCGGGCGCATCGGGCACGAGGACTACGCGGCGCCAGACATCCTCGGCGCTGCCGTGAACGTGGCCTTCATGGCGCTTCCGCACGTGACCGAGCGCTGCGCCACGCGCGTGGGCATCACCGCCTCGCTGGCGGGCGATCTGCCGCCCGGTGTCGAGGCCAAGACGGTCGGCTCCGCGGAGCTGGCCGGAGAGCGCGCACCCATCGAGCTGCTGGAGCTGCACGGCAGCGCCAGGGCACACGGAGAGACCCATGGCTGAATCCCGTTCCACACCACGCGTGGCCCTCGTCACCAGCGAGGCCTTCCCCGAGCTCTTCAGCGACGACCAGCTGCTCATCCCGGCGCTCGCCGAGCTCGGCGTTCGCGCCGAGCCCGCGGTGTGGAGCCGCGGCGACGTCGACTGGACGGCGTTCGATGCGCTCGTCATTCGCTCCCCCTGGGACTACTTCGAGCGACCGGTGGAGTTCCGGCGTTGGCTCGACGCGCGCATCGCCAGCGGCATCACCCTCTGCAACGCCGGCGAGACGATCCTCTGGAACTTCGACAAGCGCTACCTCGCCGGGATGGCCGAGGCCGGCGTGGCGACGGTGCCGACTCTCTTCGTCGGCCAGGGCGCAAGCGACGACATCGCTGCCCTGGTGCGCGCGCGTGGCTGGGACGACATCGTCATCAAGCCGACCGTCGCCGGCGGTGCGTATCGCACGCATCGGCTTCGCGTCGCCGACTACGCTCGCTACGCCGAGGACGTGGCCACGACCCTGAAGGACCGCGGCGTGCTGGTGCAGCCGTTCCTCCCGGAGATCGTGGCGGAGGGCGAGCTGTCGCTGCTGTTCTTCGACGGGGTGTTCAGCCACGCGGCGTGCAAGCGCGCCAAAGCCGGCGACTACCGGGTGCAGTTCACCTTCGGCGGCACCTTCGACCGAGTCGAGATGGCGCCGGCGCTCATCGAGCAGGCGCGCGCCTGCATCGCGCACGCGCCGGGCTCGCCAGCCTACGCGCGCGTCGATGGCGTGCTGCAGGACGGACGGTTCATCCTGATGGAGCTCGAGGTCTTCGAGCCGTTCCTCTTCCTGGCGCTGGAGCCCGAGGCGCCGCGGCGGCTGGCGCTCGCCATCCAGAAGCGGCTCGCGCCGAGGCGCTGACGGTCCGCGGTCCCAGCTGGGAGATCACGTTCTTGCCAGTAAGGTCGATGCCGCGCGCCGACGAGTACGTTGCGAGGGCATCGCGAGCGTGCTCGCCGGGGGCGCGCCGGCGCCTCGATGCTCGGCCCTGCCTACGCCGTCACGGGTTGACGACCGTCGACGGTCGTCGCGGCGGGGCGACGGTCGACGGTCGCAGAGAAGCGCTTTCGCGTCCACCGGACGGACCCTTGTCCCCCGACGCCCGCGCGGCGATGCTGGCATCGTGAGCTCATCTCCTCGCGCGTTCGGGATCGCGCTGGCGATGATCCTCCCGGGGTGCTCGGGCGACCTCTTCCACTCCACCGAGTGGGGCTGCGACCTCGACCCGGGCGGCCCGGGCTGCGCGACGCCATCCGCCGGCTCCTCGACCTCGTCCGGCGGCTCGGGCGCAACCGGCTCCGGCGGCTCCGGCGGCTCCGGCGGGGCCGACCTTCCGCCGGGCTGCTCCGACCGCCTCCTGAACGGCAGCGAGACCGACGTCGACTGCGGCGGCGGAACCTGCTCGCCCTGCGTCCATGGCAAGATCTGCACGACCGACGACGATTGCGTGATCGGGATCTGCACCGGCGCAAAGTGCGGCGCAATCTGCACGTCCGCCCCGGCGTTCCTTGTCCAGAAGACGTTCACGGT
>JBBJMR010000254.1:0-12844 GCA_037720395.1 Polyangiaceae bacterium | reverse complement strand
GGGTGACACCAGCCCGGGCCCACCGTCTCTGGTGCTGCCAGCGGAGGGCGCCAAGAAACCGCGCCTCGGCCCCGACACGCTGCTCGCCTCCTTCGCCGGCACCGACGCGCTCGCAGTCCTCGTCGCCGAGCCAGTCGGGCCTGCGCTGCTGCACGTCGTTGGCTCACCGAGCGCGCCGCCGTCGCCTCCGCTGCCGCTGCCCGCCGCGGAGAAGCCCCTGCCCGGCGTCTACGGACGGCCGGCACAGGTCGCGTCGCTGCGCGGACGACAGCTCGTCATTCGGCCGGTGCCCCTGCCGGGGCAGGCATTGACCGAGCCGGTCGTCGTCGAGGGGTTCGTGCCTGCGCCCAGTTTGCCGCGGGATGTGTCCGGGGCACCCGTGTGCCGCGCCGGGAAATGGACGCATCGACTGGTGGCGCAGCCCGGCGGGCGCGATTTCGTGCTGTCGATTTCGCCCGACAAGGCCGGGGCCATTCCCATAGCGACGCCGCGCGCTGGCAAGGTGAGCCAGGCAACCACCCCGGACGCCCCGCGCGCATTCGGCTGCGGCGGCGATTCGGTGAGCGTGGAGATTCGTGGCGGCGGCGAGGGTCGCCCGCTCACGTGCACGCTCGGCGCCGAGTGCCTGGCCCCGGACGAGCCCCCGTTCCGGCCCTGGGCGAACGCGCACGCGCGGCGGATGCACGTCGTGCCCACGCCGCGCGGCGTGATCGCGGCGGTCACCCGCAGCGAGGGCTCGCGCTGGGGCGCATGGCTCGCCCAGTCGGTGGACGCCGGCAAGACCTGGCAGCTGCCGCGCGTGATTGCCGAGGGTGACGTCGAGCGCGGCCGGGTGGAGGTGGGAATGCTCGGCGCCCTCGGCGGGCGCGCATTGCTCCTCCTGCGGGGCGACATCTCCGGGACGACGCAGCGGGCGTGGTTCGTCCTCGTGTCCGACGACGGCGGCGCCACGTGGGCGGCGCCGTGACGGGTTCCGGGGCGACACGCCCCGGAACCTCTCGCCGCTCAGCCGCGGCGCTTGCCGCGCTTGGCGCCGCGCTTGCTGCCCTTGACCACCGGCCCGCTGGCCGTGGTGCGCGCGTGCTGGCTGGCCGCGCTGGCCGCCTTGGCGTCGCCGGCGTAGCGAGCGACGCGGCGATCGCCGCCCTGGAAGATTCGCTTGGCCAGCTTGAGCTCCTTGAGCGCGGCGGCAGCGCGCGGCTGCGGCACGCCAGCGGCCTTGGCCACCTGGCTCGAGCTCAGGCCGGATGCGCCGCGCACGATCTTCTCGACCCTGTCGAGCATCTCCGTCCGGGCAGCGCCGGTCACCGTGTTGCGGCGGCGGCCGCCCCGACCCGACGGAGCGGCGCCGGCGCCGCGGCGTGCGGGGGCGGCGGAGGATGCGGATGCGGATGCGGTGCCGCGGGGGCGACCGGGGCCGCGGCGCGCGGCCGGGAGGGCGAGCCCTCCACCCAGCGACCCGAGCTGCCCTCGCACGAGGGAGAGGATCGCTTCGTCCGACATATTGCGGACCATCTCTACGATTTGCGCCGTGAACGCGTCGAGGTTTGCCATGTTCTTCTCCGCCTACCCCGAACGACGACTATTAGCCACCGCTGCGTCGGTCAAGTACAAATCGGCCAGAATTCGTCGGCATCGCCATCGATGTCGCCGAATGGACAGCTCGGTCTTTCGGAAGGGCTTCTTCGCACGGCGGCGCCGCCCCGTCCCCGGTAGCGAGCACAGGGCGCACGTTTTGTCGGCGACGCGTGCGGCGGAGCGGAGCCGCCTGCGGCATCGCTACCGCGGTGCGGCTGGAAGGCACCTCGGGATTCGTCGCGCAATCGTGCAACATCGGCAGACACGTATCGCGATGTCGGTCGCTTCTGCAATGGTGGGGAATTCGATGTTGGCTGGGAGCCGACCTCTGCGGTGGCCGAGCCGGCCTGCGCGGGCGCGTCCTGGTCGCAGATGTCGCGAGATGGGCGCCACCCGCGCCGACGTGTGCGTGCGCCGCGTGGGCGCGGCGCCGAGGTTGACGGCGCCGCACCGGCCGACGCAGGATGCCGCCGATGCCGCTCTCCCGGGTCCTCGAGCCGGAGGTGATGGATTCGCCCGAGGAGGCGAGCGCCTACGACGCCATGGACCACGGCGGGGTCAACGCGGCGTTCTGCACCGACCTGCTGGCGCAGTCGCCGCCGCCAGACACGGCGCGCGTGCTCGATGTCGGTACCGGCACCGCGCTCATCCCCATCGAGCTCTGTCGGCGTCACCCGGGCGCGCGCGTGGTGGGCATCGATCTGGCCCCTTCGATGCTCGAGGTGGGCCGACGCAACGTCGAGCGCGCCGCGCTCTCCGGCGTCGTGTCGCTGGGGCTGGCCGACGCCAAGGCGCTCGCCGCGCCGGACGGCGCCTTCACCTGCGTCATCTCCAACAGCATCATCCACCACATCCCCGACCCGCTGCCGGTGCTGCGCGGTGCGCTGCGGGTGCTGGCGCCCGGCGGCTGGCTCTTCGTCCGCGACCTGCTCCGCCCCGCCGACGAGGCGGCGGTGCGCGCCCTGGTCGCCACGCACGCCGCGCACGACACCCCCTCGCAGCGGGCGCTGTTCGACGCCTCCCTGCGCGCCGCGCTCGACCTGGTCGAGGTGCGCCGGCTCGCCGCCGACGCCGGCATGGCCGGCGCATCCATCGAAGCCACCAGCGATCGTCACTGGACGCTCGCCTACCGGAAGGTCGCATGAAGCAGACCGCGTCCCGGGCCAGCGTGGCCGCCGTCGTCGCCTTCCTTGCCGCGATGTCCGCCTGCAACGAGCCGCAGCCCACGCCGGCCGCGAGCAGCGCCGCGCCCAGCGCGGCCAGCGCCGCCGCGGTGGTGGCCAGCGCCAGCGGCAGCGCCAGCCCCAGCGCGTCGGCAGCTGGCAGCGCCGCCGTCGGGCCCCAGGGGCTGAACGCGCTGGCCGGCACCTGGAGCGGCGCCTACGACGCCAGGAAGGGCGAGATCGCGCAGCCTGACGGAGTGAAGGACAAGCACTGGAAGAAGGACGAGGGCAAGACGAACGTCGGCGCGGGCACCCTCACCGTGCGCATCGGTCCCGACGGCGTGGTCGAGGGCGAGGCCAAGGGCCCGCTCGGCGCTCAGGTGCTGGAGGGCAACACCGACGGCAAGGTGGTCGGCCTGCGCGTGCGGCCCAAGGACCCGCTGGCCAGCGATGGCTTCTCCGGCACGCTGGTGGCGCTCCCCAAGGACGGCGCGCTCAAGGGCGAGCTGAAGGTTGCCGGCCCCACCGCCGACGTCATCCGTCACTCCACCATCGAGCTCAAGAAGCAGTAGCGCCCTGGGCGGCAGTTGCCGGAGGCGACCGCTTCACGCCGGCGGTTGCCAGAGCTTGGCCTCGACGAAGATGCGAACCAGGTCGGCGTCGAGGTGCTGGTCCTTGACCTCGAAGCCCAGGATGTCGAGCGCCTTCTCCAGCGGCACCGCCTTCTTGTAGGGCCTGTCGGCGGCGGTGAGGGCGTCGAAGATGTCGCTGACGCTCATCATCTTGGACTGCAGCGGAATCTCCTCCGCGCGCAGGCGATTGGGGTAGCCGGTGCCATTGAGGCGCTCGTGGTGCGAGCCGGCGATGGCCGCCACCCGCCGGAACTGCTTCCCCCAGGGGATCTGGGAGAGGAACTGGAAGGTATGGGTGACGTGGTTGCGGATCTCGTCGATCTCGGTGGAGGTCAGCGAGCCGCGCGTCACCGACAGGCAATGCACCTCGGCTGCGCGCAGCAGCGGCACCACGTTGCCGGCCAGGTCGGTGTACGTCTCCCGGGCCACCGCCTCGATGCGCGCGAAGTCGCCGCCCTTGAGCACCGTCGGCTCGTTGGCGGCCACGATGGCCGCGTACGCTTCCTCCAGCTCGGCGCGCCGCTGCCAGAGCTCACCGTCGAGCGCCGCGGCCTCCACGATGGCGCCCTTCTCCAGCGCGCGCATCTTGCGGGTGAGGATGTCGAGCTCCAGCGTGCGCAGCACGAAGTCGAATCGCCCGCGGATGCTCTCCATCTCGTGCACGTAGAGCTTCTTGGCCTTGACCAGCACCTCCTCGCGCACCCCGATCTTGCCGAAGTCGTGGAGCAGCGAGGCGTACTCCAGCTCGCGCAGGTCGTCGCGCGTCCAGGTCACGTCGCGGTAGGGCCCGGCGTCGACGCGCTCCACCGCGCGGGCCAGCCCCACGGTGAGGTCGGCGACGCGGCGCGAGTGGCCGCTGGTGGTCGGGTCGCGCTGCTCGATGGCCTCCACGCTGGCGCGCACGAAGCCCTCCAGCATGTGCTGGATCTCGGTGTAGAGGATGGCGTTCTCCAGGGCGATGCCGGCCTGCGAGGCCAGGGTCATCAGCAGCTGCTCGCTGCGCTCGTCGAACGGCACCACCTGGTCCTCGATGTCCTCGGCGCCGAGCAGGGTCTTGTCGGAGTCGCGCTTCTTGTTGATGAGCTGGATGACGCCCACCACCTCGCCGCCACGCGAGAGCAGCGGCGCGCAGAGCATGCTCTTGGTGCGGTAGCCGATCTTGGCGTCGAAGGAGCGATCGAAGCCGTAGGGCGAGAGCGCCGGCAGATCGTAGACGTCGGCGATGTTCAGGGGGCGGCGGTGCAGGGCCACGTAGCCGCTCATGGAGCGTGCGCTGACCGGCACGGTGAACTCGCGCGAGTCGAAGGTCACCGAGTCGTTCTGCGAGAGCTTGAAGCGCAGCATGCGCCGCAGCGGGTCGGGGTCGTCGCCCTCGACCACGTAGATGCTGCCGGCGTCGGCGCCGGTGATGAAGCGGCTCTTCTCCAGGATGAGCCCGAGCAGCTTGTCCAGCTCGCGCTCGGTGGTGATGGCCCGGGCGATCTCGATGAGCTCGCCGAGCTCGTAGCGGTACCGGTTCAGCCACTTGCCGCGGCTCTCGGCGCGCCCCTTGGCCTCCAGCAGCTCGAAGGCGTTGTGCACCGCGACCCACAGCTCGTCGGCGGTGGCGTCGGCGGGGACGATGGCCCCCAGGCCGCGGTTGAGGGCGTTGGACACGTCCGCCGCAGCCGGCCTCCCGACGAGCACCAGCAGCGCCTCGCTGGCGGCCATGCTGGCGGCAAAGGGCTTGAGCACCTCGCGCGCCTTGTCCCAGACGGCGCCAGGCGCCAGCACCACCACCAGCGGGTCGCGACGCAGGCTGACCAGAAGGGGGTGGGGCCTGGCCACGGCGAAGCCTGCGTAACGTGCGTCGTGGAGGACCCGATCGAGCAAGGCCGTCACGGGCGAGGGCGGCTCGCCCGGCGCGGGCACCACGGGACGGTGGCTGGTCTCGGCGATGGTCATTTCGTTCCGTTGCCTCGTTCACCTGGACGTCGGCGTGGATGCGGACCGCGCTCATGCGTCCTGTCAGGATAGTCCCAACCCGACGGCCCGCCACGCAATCGCCGTCCACCTTCTTGGCCCGCACCCACCCCAGCGGGTAACCCGTGGGGCGATGCGTCAGTGGATTGCCGTAGGCGCGCCGTCGTCGTCGTCGCCGCCTCCGTTCCCCTCCTTCGCAGCCAGAGCCCCCAGCTCGCGGCGCTGCTTGCGAAGGGCCAGAACACCGGCGGCCCGACGGTGGTGCGCGAGGTCACCCCGCCCCCGCTCACCGACCTGGAGCTGACGCGCATCGACGATCGCCGCGACGTGGCCACCGCGCCGGCCCACGACGACCGCAAGGCGGAGCTGACCGTCGTCTCCAAGTACCAGCGCGCCGCCATGGGCTTCCTGCGCGCGGGGCAGCTGCCCGAGGGGGCCATCGTCATGAGCGACGTCAAGACCGGGCGCATCCTGGTCTGGGCCAGCTATGTCGAGGAGGGCACCGCCCGCGACGTGGCCACCGAGGCCAACGCGCCCGCGGCCAGCGTCTTCAAGGTGGTCACCGGCGCGACGCTGATGGAGGCCGGGCTGACCCCGTTCACCAAGCAGTGCTACTCGGGCGGCGAGCACTCCATCAAGGCCGCCGACCTGGTGGACGACAAGAAGCGCGACAAGTGGTGCGCGAACCTGGCCCAGGCCATGGGCCGCAGCCTGAACACCGTCTTCGCCCGCCTGGCCGCCAAGAACCTCGACCGCGACAAGATCGGCGGCATGGCCAGCCGCCTCGGCTGGGGCCAGTCGCTGCCCTTCGACGTGCCCGTGGCCCCCTCCACCGTGACCTTCCCCGAGGACGAGCTCGGCTTCGCCCGCACCGCCGCCGGCTTCTGGAACACGACCATGTCGCCGTTCCAGGGCGTGAACCTGGCCACCACCGTGGCCAACGGCGGCGAGATGGTGCGCCTCTTCGTCGTCAACAGCGTCAAGGACAAGGACGGCGAGATCTACCGCGGACCCACCGAGCGCCAGGTGATCCGCAAGGCCATGGATCCGGCCACCGCCGAGGCGGTGACGGCGATGATGGAGTCCACCGTGGACAACGGCACCAGCTACCGGTCGTTCCACGACCGCAATGGCCGCGCCTACCTCCCCGACATCCGCGTGGCCGGCAAGACCGGCACGCTGACCAAGCCCACCCCCGAGGGGCCGTTCTACACCTGGTTCGTCGGCTTCGCGCCGAGCCGCAAGCCCGAGGTGGCCATCAGCGTGCTCGCCGCCAACCGCGCCAAGTGGCGGGTCAAGGCCACCCACCTGGCCAGCGACATGCTGCGCGTCTACTTCGCCGACAAGGGCTTCCCCGGCGTGCGCGACCCCAACGACCGCGGCGGCAGCGGCGCCGCCGCCCGCCTCGACCGCTGACCCTCCTTGCAAGCGAGCGCCCTCCCAAGGCGGAGCGCAGTCTCCTGCTCGCGCGCGATCAGCACGAGGGTTGGGGGCCCCGCGGAACTTGCTTCCGGGGGAAGGGGCTGCGAGCCCCTTCCCGGGACTAGAGCGGCACCGGCGTGCGGGTCACGTCGCGCGGCACGAAGCAGGCGCGGCAGCGCGCCTCGTAGCTCTCCGAGCCGCCCACCAGCACCGTGCTCGTCTCGGCGATGAGCCGCTGCGAGCGACAGGCCGGCGCGGCGCACACCGTGCACACCGCGTGCACCTTGCTCACCTCCTCGGCGATGGCCATCAGCTCGGGCATCGGCGCGAACGGCCGGCCGAGATAGTCCTGGTCGAGGCCGGCGGCGATGACCCGCAGGCCGCGGTTGGCGAGGCGCTCGCAGACCTCGACGATGCCGCGGTCGAAGAACTGCGCCTCGTCGATGGCCACCACCTGCGTCTCCTCGGCGACGCGCGACTCCAGGCTCTCGCTGTTGGCCACTGCCACCGCGTCCACGGACACCGACTCGTGGCTGACGATGCGCTTCGGGTCGTAGCGGTCGTCGATGCGCGGCTTGAAGGCTTGCACGCGCTGTCGCGCCAGGACGGCGCGCTTCACCCGCCGGATGAGCTCCTCGGTCTTGCCGCTGAACATCGAGCCGGTGATGACCTCGATGATCCCCGTCTCGGGGCGGCCGACGTCGCGCGCCATTCGACCGGCGCGCGGGTCGACGGAAGCTCCGGGCGCGCGGTCCCGCGGCCTTGCCATGTCGCTCCAGAACCGCGGCCACCCTGCGGAAGCAAGCGGAAACCATGGGGTCGCCCGCGCTCCGAGCGCGCCTCGCCGTGGCGGAGCCTGTACGTGGGTGCAGGGAAACCCGGTCCCACCGGCGTCCGGGGTCGGCGCCGAACCCCGTGGAATGGTGGCGTCGATCCGCGCGTTGCCGAGCCGGCGACGGTTGTGCCCGGCTCGGACCTGCGTGCTAGCATGGCCGGGTGCAGGTTGTGCTCCGCAAGCTCGGTCGAGGTTCCCGCGCCGTCATCGGTCGACTCGTCCGGGCACCACGGAAGGGCTCGGTGGTCGTCATCGAGTTCTCCGACGGCATGCACGAGTACGTCACCACACCCGTGAAGCGGGTGCTGCGCCTCGCCGGGCGCGAGGTGTTCTACATCGAGACGGTGAACTCGCGGTACCGCCTCGAAGTGCGGGGCCGCGAGGTCGCTCTCGATGGAGCTGTCGGCGGCTGACGCCGCCAGTTGCCGGGGCGTGCCGCCACTGAGACCCCGCCGGCCGTGGCAGCTCGCACAGCGCCGCGCTGTCCATAGAACCTGTCGCTGTCAGCGGTGCCTCGGCGTTCGAGCCGGCGTCGGCCGGCCGCTTCTCCGCTCGACGTGACATCACAGGAGAATTCCCGCGGGGGACAGGGGCGGAGACATCCGGCGGGGTGTCTTCCCCGCGGGGGCCCCGGGGGGGCCGCCCCTGTGCGTGTCGAGGCCGCATGCCCTGCGCCTGTCGCGCCGAAAGGCGTTGCGGGCGGGCACCGGCCCGTGGTTAGTATGCCGCCCTTTTCCGCATAGGAGCCGTCGCAACCGATGGGTAAGCTCGACCGTCGCAATTCGTTGAAGATGAGGCAGCGCAAGGCGCAGGCCGCCAAGAAGGCCCGCCTCGCCAAGAGGAAGGCGCCCAGGGCGTCGGCCTCCGCCTCGGCCAAGTCCAGCGGCGCCGCTGGCGCCGCCACCGCCGCCGCCACCACGCCGAAGCGCACCCGCGCGCCCAAGGCGGCGCCGCCGAGCTCGCCGGGCGGCGCGGAGTGACCGCTCACTCCTCGTAGATCACGCGCGTCTTGAACCGAGCTTGCTCCGCGGTGGCTGCTGCCGCCGCGGCGTCGTCCACCGGCGTGGCGTTCACTGGCGCGGGCTTCTTCGGTGCAGGGTCGCCGAAGAGCCCGTAGTCGCCGTCGACGCGCTTCTCGCCGAGGACCGACCAGCCCCGGTCGTCCTTCCAGCGCTGCGAGATGCGGGTGGCACGCATCGTCGACTCGTCCGCCTTCTGCCAGGAGACGAGCATGAACACGTCCGCCTCGTCCTTGCCGCGGAAGTCCATCCCCGCCAGCTCGACCTCGACGATGCGCACCGACTGGCCCCAGGCGGCGTGGCGCTTCATGAAGTCGGCGCGCGCGTCGACCTTCACCCGCTCCATCACCATGTCGGTGCGCCCGAAGCGCATCCCGGTGCTGACGTCGTAGGCCGCCTCGGTGAGGCGCGAGCCGCTGGTGGGCAGCGCGCTGCAGGCGGAGACGGCCAGGGCGAGGCAGGCGGCGAGCGCAGATCGCATGGCCCACCGCATACCGGCGGCGCGGCGTCCGGCCAACTTCGTCGCTAGAACGAGCCGGCGGCGATGAAGTACGGCTGCCCGCCGGGGATGGCCTCGCGGCTGAAGCCGTACGCGTACCCTCCGCGGAACTGCACGTTGACCCCGTAGGCCAGGGTGGTCCCGAGCCATATCTCACCGCCCACCGAGCCGTGCAGCTGCGGCGAGTTGATGAGGTAGCCGTCGTCGAAGAGCTTGATGTCGTCGAGCTCCAGGCGATTGAAGGCGCCGCCGTAGTCCACGAACATCGCGCCGTCGATGCGGCGCAAGAAGAGCGGCAGGGTGGAGAGGCCGCGGTCGGGGTAGAGGATGGGGAAGCGATACTCCGCGGTCTGCAGCACGTAGGCGCGCCCGCCGTAGATGCGCGGGTCGTAGCCGCGCAGCGCGAAGGCGCCGTCGAGGGTGTTGCTGGTCAGCGTGTCGAGGAAGCTGTTGTTCTCCAGGTCATAGCCGCCCACGTAAAACAGCGCGCCGCGCGGGTAGTTGCCGCCGGAGATGCCGCCGGCGCTGCGCAGCGCCACGGTGTGAGCCAGCCAGGGCATCCCGATGTAGGCGGCCGCGTTGTATTCGATGCTGCGCACGGAGAAGTCGCTGTTGGTGGCGTCGTCGGCGACGTCGACCCCGATGTTGAGGGCCACGCCGCGCACCGCGCCGGTGGCGTCGAGCGAGCCCTCGACCGTGGAGAGCCCGTAGCCGAAGTGCACCACCCCGATGTTCCCCTCGAGAGGTCGGACGGTGGTGGTGGCGTAGGGATCGGGATCGCGCGGGACCGGCAGGCTGCCCTCCACCCGCGCCAGGCTGTAGGACAGTCCCAGGCTGTGGTTCGAGAACTCCAGCGGGATGGGCAGGCTGATGCCGTTGGTGACGCCGATGTTCGTCTCGTTGAAGAGCGGGTTCTCGTCGTCGATGCGATACCCGCCGCGCGGCACGGTGACGTAGAAGAACCGAGCCGAGTAATCGAACGGCAGGCGCGAATAGACGTAGCTCAGGTCGACGGTGGGGTTGGGCGCGTCGCTGTCCACCGTGATCCGCGCGTTGAAGGCGTGGTGCCCCACCACGTCGGCGCCGCCGGCCTCGATGGTCAGCGCGTTGCCGCCGTAATTCCCGGGGACGTACTCGAACGACCACCTGCGCGGGCCGAAGGTGGGCAGCGGGTTGTAGCGCGTCTTGCGCATGGCCACGTGCGCGGCCTCCGACGGCGGGTCGGGCCGATCGGTCGGCGCCGGCGGGGCCTCGAGGAAGCGGGCCCGCGACAGCGGCATGGCGTAGAGGTCGTAGCCCTCCGATCCGTAGCCGGTGTAGACGAGCGTCTTGCCGTCGGCGCTCACTGCCGGCGAGAAGGCGCCGGTGCGCACGTTGGTCACCTGGAAGAGGCGCCCGTCGGCCAGGTCGTACGCGTAGACGTTGAAGACGCCGGTGCGATCGGAGGCAAAATACAGCGTCCTGCCGTCCGCCGACCAGGTGGGCTGGATGTCGAGGGCGCGGTCGCTGGTGATGCGGCGCCAGGCGCCGGTGGCCACGTCGACGATGCGAATGTCACGGTAGCCGCCCTGCGACCAGGCGCTGTAGGCCACCTCCTTGCCGTTCGGTGAAAAGCGCGGCGTGTAGGCCTGCTCGAAGCGCGCGCTCGGCACCAGGGTGCGCTGGTTCTCGAGCGTCCACTCCGGGGTCAGGTCGGCGATGGTCAGGTAGGTGGTGCCGCGCGAGTTGATGGTGAAGACCACCTTCTTGCCGTCGGCCGAGACGTCGGGGTAGGCCGCGCGGCGGCCCTCGGTGAGGCGCTTGCGCCAGGGCTCGACGCCGCCGGGGGCCGTCTCCCCCGCCGGCAACGCGAAGAGGTCGTAGCGCGGGTAGACGAGCTTGTCGGGCACGACGCTGGCGAAGAGCAGGTCGCCGCGCGGTGTGAAGGCCGGCGTGGAGTTGCCGGAGGTGCGCGCCACCAGCTCCTCGTCACGCTTCACCCCCGGCGCCAGCTGGCCGAGCGCCATCCGGTAGATGCCTGCCCGATCGTGGGCGTTGTCGCGGAAGAAGACGATCTCCTCCTCGGCCGGTTTGCTGCGCGCCACTGTGGGGACGAAGCGCGCGTAGCCGACGTCTCGACCGTGGTGAGTGAGGCGCACTCCCTCGCGGCGGCCGCGCCGATCGATGCTCGCCATCTGCGCCGCGTACTTGCGGCGGATGTGGTCCTGGAAGCCCTCGTAGAGCTCGACGTAGGTGCGCCCGGTGACGCGGCGGATGGTGCGGTTGATGTCGCCGGGCACCAGGTGCGAGCCGTAGTCGGCGGCCACCGCCCGCATGGTGTCCTTTCCGTAGACGCTGCCGATCCAGGCCAGGAAGCGTGAGCCGTACAGGTACCAGAGGGTGCGCTGCGGCCAGCGGTAGGTGATGTTCGAGATCTCGTCGAGACGCGCGATGTTGTCCTCGATCACGTCGGTGCGCAGATACATCTCGTAGATGCTGCCGCGCACGCGCCCGGCGCTGGAGTGCTCCGACTCCTTGACCACCGCCAGGCCCTCGATGACCCAGTTCGGCTGCAGGCGATTGGGCGTCAGCGACTTGCCGAGGATGGCGTTGACGATCACCGGCAGCCCGCTCACGTTGTCGGTGTGCAGGATGTGCGTGTACTCGTGCGTCACCAGGTCCAGGTACCAATCGTCGTAGTCGCCGAGCGGCGACATATCGTCGGGCGCGCTCACGAAGAGACGAATGGTGTTGATCGGAATGGCGATGGCCGACCCGTTGGCGGAGTCGGTGTTGTCGGTGAGGACGATGTGCGTGGCTTCGTCCGGGGAGTACCCGAGCGAGAGCGAGAGCCGGTCGTGGATGCCCTCGCAGACCTGCGCCAGCCGGGTGGCGATGGGCTCCAGGTGGCGGCCGTAGTGGATGCGGAAGTGGGTGGTCTCGATCGTCCACCACTCGATGTCCGGGTCGCCGTTCGCCGGGCCGGCGCGGCTCAGCGCCGTCGCCAGGAGAAGCGACAGGAGGGCCAGGAGGCGGCGGAGGACGGCAGAACCGCGCACGAACCCAGGGAAGCGAAAGCGAGCTGAATGGCCGGGGCGGCGGGCGTCGATCAGAGATCGTCGTAGAAGAGTGGCTCGCGGTTGCGCGTGTACCGGTAGACCAGCTGCCGGGCGTCGGGGGCGATCTGGGTGAAGCGCGCGCCGAACCCCGGCTCGGCGGCGTCGTTGGTGCTCGACTCGCGCGTCCACTGCACCACCGCGTTGGCCTGGAACTCGTAGTCGCCAGGGAGGAGAACGCGCAGCACCACCTGGGACCCGATCTTCGGGACCTTGTAGGTGGCCACGAAGATGCCGCCGTGCTCGATGACGTCGTTGCCGCCCAGGCCCTTGTAGAAGTTCGAGCTGCTGTTGGCGCCGAGCTCCACGTCCATGCGCGGAGCGCCCTGCGTCGGAGGCGGCGCGCCGCCGGTGGTGTGCTGCACCGGCGCGCGCGACGGCACCGGAGCGGCCTGCGCCGGCGGCGAATACCCCTGCGGGAGCGCCGCGGTACTCGCCGTCACGGGCATGTTCTGCGGGTACGCCTGCTGCGGCGCGGCGGCCTGGGCGCTCCACGCCTGCCGGGCTGCCTGCGGGGCGGCGAAGGGATCCGGCTGGACCATTGGTGACTGCGCCGGCAGCGCCTGGGTGTATCCGAGGCCGCCACCAGGGAGGGCGTTCGCCGCAGGAGGGGGCGGGGCGTAGGCCGGCGGCGGGGCG
>JBBJMR010000253.1:0-12851 GCA_037720395.1 Polyangiaceae bacterium | reverse complement strand
GCGCTCTCCGAGTGCCAGGCGTTTTCCGGCCTGCCGGTGCGGGCCATGATCGCCCCGCCGACGGACATCCTCAGCGCCATCCGCGTCTACTACGGTGGTGGCAAGCCGCGCCCCGCCGCGGCCGCCGACGCCCCGCCGCCCTCGCGCCCCTCGCGCCCCATGGGCGAGGCGCCGCGCGCGCGGCGCAGCGATCGGCCGCCGCGCGGTCGCCTTCCCTCGATTCCAGGTGACGGGAGCGGCCCGTTGACCCCTGGGATCGCCCTCGGCATCCCGGCCGCGCCGCGCGCCCCGGCCGAGGCCATGGTCGACCGCTTCGAGGCCCAGGCCGAGCCGCCCTTCCTGGAGACCCCCGCGGCGCCGGAGCTGGCGCAGCGCTACGCGTCCACGCCGGCGGAGGCTGAGCCGGAGGCGGAGCCGGAGCCGGAGCCGGAGGAGCGCGACAGCGACGCGCCGAGCATCGAGGTCACCGAGCTCGGCGGCGTGCGCAGCAGCCAGACGCCGGAGGAGGTCGAGGCCCCGGCCGACATCCCCAAGCCCCGCGGCGGGCGCGCCCCTCGCATGGTCTCGCTGACGCTCCTCGATGGCACCACCATCACCCTGCCGGCACGCAAGCGGCGGCGCCCGAGCAGCGACGAGCGCCTGGCCGAGGACGCGCGCGCCTCGCGCCCCGACGAGGACGCCGGGCTGACCGCGCGCGATCTGGTGGCCGCGCTGCGCGCCGTGTCGCATGGCGCCGACGCCACCGAGATCCTCGGCAGCAACGTGCGCTGGGAAGCGATGTTCGCCGCGCTGCTCTCGGTGCTCCTCAAGAAGTACCTCATCGCCGACTGGGAGTTCGTCGAGGAGTTCAAGCGGATCTGATCCGCCCAATGCAGCGGACGTGCATGGGCGCCGGCGAGGACGCCGGAACGCCTTGTTGCGGCGGCTCGCCCTGTCGCGCGGCGCCGGACGACAGCAGCGCCTCGACCTCGGCATCGCTGAACCCGCCGTCTGCCAGGACCTGGCGGTGTGCTCGCCGGCCGCGGCGGCGGCGTCAGGCTCGGTGTCCCGCGGGTCACCGGCAGGCGGAGCTGCGGCACCGGACCGCGCCCGCTGGGGAGATCGAAGAAGAGACCCCGCGCGCCCAGCTGCGGGTCGGCGCGCAGCTCGTGCGGCTCGAGCACCGGCTCCAGGCAGCAGTCACGCTCGCGCCCGAAGGCTGCCCACTCGTCGCGCGTGCGCGTGGCCAGGATCTCGCCCACGCGGCGGCGCAGCTCGTCCTGGTGCGGGCCGGGCATCAGATCGCTCATCTGCATCTGCAGCCCCACGCCGGCGCAGAACGAGCCCCAGAACTTCGGCTCCAGCGCGGCCAGAGCCACGGCGCGCCCGTCGCGGGTGGCGTAGGTGTTGTAGGGGGCGATGCCGCCGGTGAGCGGCTCGGCGCCGCGCGCCACCGCGCCACCACCGAGGAGCGCGCCCATGGCGGTGGCCGCGAAGCCGAGCACGCCGTCGGTCATGGAGATGTCGAGCGTGGCGCCCTTGCCGCTCTGCGCGCGCCCGTGCAAGGCGGCGAGCACGGCGATGACGCACCACATGCCGCCGCTCACGTCGGCGAGCTGGAAGCCGGGCACCTGCGGGGGCCGGTCGGCGGGGCCCATCACCCCGAGAAGGCCGGCGCGCGCCAGGTAGTTGAGGTCATGGCCGGCGCGCAGCGCGAGCTCGCCGGTCTGCCCGTAGCCGGTCAGCGAGCAGACCACCAGGCGCTCGTCCGAGGCGCGCAGCTCGGCCGGGTCGACGCCGAGGCGGGCCAGGACGCCGGGGCGGAACTGCTCGAAGAGGACGTCGTAGCCGCGCACCAGGCGCCGGAACGCGGCCTTGCCCTGGGCGTGCTTGAGGTCGAGCACCACGCTGCGCTTGCCGCGGTTGAGCAGCTGGAACGCGGCCGACTCGCCGGCGACCTGCGGCGGCATGTGGCGCATGTAGTCGCCGCCCGCCGTTTCCTCGAGCTTGTCGACGGTGGCGCCGAGGTCGGCGAGGACCAGCGTCGCGAAAGGGCCCGGCAACAGCCGAGAGAGATCGAGCACGCGGACTCCGGCGAGGGGCGCGGAGCCAGCGGGAAGCTCTCCCGGCTGTGGATCTCGGACGTTCTGCAAGGAGTGGGGAGAGGCCTGGGAAGACCTCGCTCCTGTCGAAGGACTCAGCCGCCGATGGCGAGCAGCTTGGAGAGCTTCATGGCCAGCATCTGGTTGCCGGCGACCTTGAGCTTGCCCGAGAAGAACAGCTGCATGCCGTTGGCCTGCGGGTTCTCGAGCAGCTTCTGGAAGTCCTCGGAGGAGATGGTGATGGTGCAGTCGGCGTTGCCGGGGTTTCCCTTCTCCGCCTTGGGGCCCGAGTCGGAGGCGTCGACGTACCACTCGCCGCCGCCGTCGCCGGTGATGTTGATCTGGTACTTGGCGCCAATCTCCTTGGCGCCGGCCGGGTTGGCCGCGAGCGCGGCGGGGAGCTTCTCGTTGAAGAGGTTCTGGATATCGACGGCCATGATCGCCTCACTTCTAACGGTTTATCGGGTGCAGCGGCGCCCGGGGGTGTAGCCGCGTGCACCGCTAGGCGTCAAGGACACGCGCCATTCGGTCGCGCGGCGCGCGGCGCGCGGCGCCTCCGGGCCTCGAGGGCTCCGTCGGAAGACGTGGCGCTGTAGACGCAGGGCGTCCGGCGGGAGCGTCGACGGCCGCCGTCAGTCGTGGCGGCCGGTGAGGCCGGTGGGCGTCTGCGGCCGGGAGGTGCCGGCACCGACTGCGCGCGGTGCGCGGCTCAGGGCGGCGCGCAGGGGGAGCATGAACATGCGATCGATGGCCACGCGCTGATCGACGGGGGGCGGCTCCTCCGGGGAAGCCTGCATGAGCCCCAGGTCGCGAGAGGTGGCCCGGTCCAGCTCCGGGACGCCGGTGCCGTCGCTGGAGCTGTGCGCGCCGAGCGGGGCGATGGAGGGGAGCAGCGAGAGCAGCACCACCTCGCTGGTACCCTGTCGGACCCAGGTCCCCTGGTAGATGGCCACCGCCTGACCGAAGGGCTCCTGGAAGACGATGGCCCGCCACTCCAGCGGCACGGCGAGGTCGAAGCGCGCATCGCGCACGCGCAGCTCGTGCGCCTCGAGCGTGATCGGCACGCCGCGCGCGTCGGAGAGCACCAGGCGATCGAGGCAGCCGGGATCGATCGCCGACAGCTCGCGCACCAGCGCCGCCAGCTCGGACATGCGCAGGTCGAGCGGGCGGCCGTCGGGCGCGACCGCTTCGAGACCGACCTCGTCGCCGGAGAGAACCGAGGCGCGCGAGAGCATCTCGCTGTGCTCCCGGCGCTCGCCGGCGTCGCAGTGCGCTCCGACGTAGAAGGTCCCGGAGGCAGTGGTGATGGCGCCCACCAGGCGGTCGCGGGCGCGCGTGGTCAGCAGGGTCACGCCGAAGGGCGCGAAGGGCTCGAGGGTGATGACCTCGATCGCGGGCGCGGCCGAGGTGTGGAAGGCGAGCGCCCGCGCCGACAGCGACAGCCCGCGCGGCGCCTCGGGCGGCTTGGCGCGCACCGTGCGCGGCCGGCGGCGCCCGCGCAGGAGGACGATGACGGCCACCGCCGCCAGGGCGATGGGGAGGAGCACGCGGAGCACCACGCTCCGGGCCAGGGCGAAGCACATCAGCGCTCCGGCGCCCAGGAAGGCGGCCGGCCAGCGGTGCAGGCGGCCCGCGCGGGGTGCCGAGGCCGCATCCACGGCCAGGAACCACCGCGACGAGACGGCCAGCGGATCGCTCGCCGAGGTGCGCTCCGCGCCGGCCGCCGGCAACGGGGCGGGCCGCAGGGCGGGCGTGCTCACGGAGTCGTCGGCGCCAGCCGGCCGCATGTCCATGGCCGGCGCGTCGTGGGCGCTCCGCCGCGGCCGCGCATCGAAGTCGAGGTCGACAGGAGCATCGCCGCGGTTGCGCTCACCAGCCATCGCACCTCACTACTCGGCCAGGCGTTGGCGGCTACCTCGCGCTCCCACGACGACGCTCGGTGTGCCCTGCTCCGACCCCGCCCCCTGCGCCTGGCGACGCCGGCGGCGGAGTGCGGGATGGAGGGAGATTAGCACCGTGGTTGCCGGGCGCGAGGGCCTTCGCCGCGTACGCATCCGCGCACAAGGTCGCCATCCATACGGACGGCGGGGTGACGCGGATGCGGGGTCGCCAGCGAGGGCTAGCGCGAAAGGTGGGCGCGGTGCCGCTGGACCCATGGCGACAGCGTTGCGTCGCGTGCCGCCTCGGACGCCTGCGCGGCGGACGGCGCCCGCTCGGCGCGCGCGGCGGCGAGGGCGATGGCTGCGGCCAGCGTGGCGCGCTCGCCCTCCGGGACCGCCGTGTACCCGAGCAGCGCCTCGGCGTTCTCTTCGATGAACCCGGTGCTGTACCGCCCGGCCACGAACTCCGGGTGCTCGAGCAGCTTCTCGTGGAAGACGAGGTTGGTGCGGATGCCGGTGACCACGTACTCGGCCAGGGCGCGGCGCATCCGCGCCAGCGCCGCGGGGCGGTCCGGGCCCCAGACGCTGAGCTTGGAGACCAGCGGGTCGTAGTGGCTGGGCACCACGCTGCCCTCGTCGTACCCGCCGTCGTCCCGCACCCAGGGGCCTCCCGGCGCGCGCAGAGCGCCGATGGTGCCCGGGCTGGGCAGGAAGCCGCTCGTCGGATCCTCGGCGTAGATACGGCACTCGATCGATGCGCCGCGCCGGACGAGCTGGTCCTGGTGCATGGCCAGCTTCTGCCCGGCGGCGATGTGGACCATCTGCGCCACCAGATCGATGCCGGTGATCCACTCGGTGATCGGATGCTCCACCTGCAACCGAGTGTTCATCTCCAGGAAGTAGAAGCTGCCGTCCTCGCCGAGGAGGAACTCGAAGGTGCCTGCGGAGAAGTAGCCGACGGCCAGCGCGCCCTTGACCGCCACCTCGCCCATGCGCGCAACCAGCTCCGGGGTGGCGGCGTGGAAGGGCGTCTCCTCGACGACCTTCTGGTGGCGGCGCTGGATGGAGCAGTCGCGCTCGAAGAGGTGGACCATGTTGCCGTGCTGGTCGCCGAGCACCTGGATCTCGACGTGGCGCGGCCGCAGGATGGCCTTCTCGATGTAGACGGTGGCGTTGCCGAAGGCGCGCTCCGCCTCGCTGCGCGCGCGCTCGAAGGCGCCGGCCATCTCCTCGGGCTTGTGCACCAGGCGCATGCCCTTGCCGCCGCCGCCGAAGGCGGCCTTGATGAGCACCGGGTAGCCGACGCGCTCGGCGGTGGCCTTGGCCTCCTCGACGGTGCTGGCGTCGCCGCCCGGGGTGATGGGCACGCCGGCGGCCTGCATGCGCGCGCGCGCCGCCGTCTTCGAGCCCATTGCTGCCATCGCCGAGGCGGGCGGCCCGATGAAGGCGATTCCTGCCTGCTGGCAGGCCTCGGCCAGGGTGCGGTTCTCGGAGAGGAAGCCGTACCCGGGGTGGATGGCTTCGGCGCCGGCCCGCTTGGCCGCGTCCAGGATGCGGTCCACGCGCAGGTAGCTGTCGGCGGCCGCGGCAGGGCCGATGGGGTACGCCTCGTCGGCGGTGCGCACGTGCAGCGAGGCACGATCGGCGTCGCTGTACACGGCGACGGAAGCGATGCCCATCTCGTGCAGCGTGCGGGTGATGCGGACCGCGATCTCGCCACGGTTGGCAATGAGCACCTTGCGGAACACGTCGACTTCGTACCATGGCCGCAGCGAGGCGTGCAGCGCACCGGCGGATGGTTTGCCCTGGCGCTGATGACCCGGGCGTGCTTTTTCGATACCTGTCCATGGCCGTGCAGCGACGCGACAAGAGCCTCGAGCTACCGTTCTTCGCGCGGCCGCCGGCGGCGGAGGCGGCCCCGTCGTCGCCGCCGCGCGTGGAGCGACCACAGCCGGTGACGGCGCCCCTTCCGGCCGCGTCGGCCGCGTCGGCCGCGTCGGCCGCGTCGGCCGCGTCGCCCGCGCCGCCAGCGCGCTTCGCTCCTCCCGGCGGCGACGCGGCCACCCTGCGCGGCCCGCCGCCGCCCTTCGTTCCGCGCCCCGGGTTCCCGCCTTCCGCGCCCCGCCCCGCGGCGCCGGTACGGGACGCGCCGGCCGCGGGGCCCCCGGCGCGACAGGACGCGCGCCCCGAGCCGCACGTCTTCCGCGTCGCCGAGCTCGACCGGCGTCTGAAGGGCATGATCGAGCGCGCCACCGAGGGCGTGCACGTGGAGGGGGAGATCTCGGGGCTGCGCGTGGTCGGCAGCGGGCATGCCTACTTCACGCTCAAGGACGAGCGAGACGATGCCTGCATCGACTGCGTGATGTACCGCACCGCTCCGGCACGCGCGCGCCGGCTGCTCGCCGACGGCGCGCGCGTGGTGCTGCTCGGTCGCGTCACCCTCTACGTACAACGCGGCCGCCTGCAGCTCGTCGCCGACGACGCGCCCCACCGGGCGTGGCGCGCTGCTCGAGGCGCTGGAGAAGCTCAAGGAGCAGCTCGCCGCCGAAGGGCTCTTCGCGCCGGAGCGCAAGCGGCCGCTGCCCGCCGACCCGCGCGTCATCGGCGTGGTGACCAGCGGCGACGGCGCTGCCATCCACGACATCGTCAAGGTCGCCTTTTGCCGCGGCGGCGTGCGCATCCTGCTGGCTCGCGCGCCGGTGCAGGGCGCCAGCGCGGCGCAGCGCATGGCACGCGCACTGGCCATGCTCGGGCGGCTCCCCGAGGTGGAGGCGATCATCGTCGGGCGGGGCGGCGGCTCGGCGGAGGACCTGTGGGCGTTCAACGACGAGCTCCTGGTGCGCCAGGTCGCCGCCTCGCCGGTCCCGGTGGTCAGCGCCGTCGGGCACGAGATCGACGTCAGCCTGTGCGACCTGGCCGCCGACGCGCGCGCCGCCACGCCGTCGCAGGCGGCGGAGATGCTGGTCCCCGACGGGGTGGCGCGGCGGGCCGCGCTGGCCCAGCAGGAGGCGCGCGTGCGCCGCGCGCTCCTGCATCGCCTCGCGGCCGCGCGCGCCGATCTCGATCGGGGCCGCGCCGCGCTCGGCTCACCGGGGCGCCGCATCGCCGAGCACCAGCAGATCGTCGACGACCTCTCGGCGCGCCTGGGCGCCGCGCTGCGGCGCGGGCTCGGCCGCCGCCAGCTCGAGCTTCCAGCGCGATCGGCGCCTCGCCACGCGCCACCCGCGCGCGGTGCTCTCCGGGGCGCGCGCGGCGCTCGGTCCGCTCGAGGTGCGCCTCGGCGCCGCCGCGCGCCGCCACCTCGCCGCCGCGCGCGGCGATCTGGAGTCCGCGGCCGGCGCGCTCGACGCCCTCTCGCCGCTCGCGGTGCTCGGCCGTGGCTACGCCATCGCCACCACTGTCGCCGGCAAGGCGGTGCGCGACGCCGCCGAGGTGCGGGCCGGGGACGAGCTCGCGCTGCGCCTGGCGCGTGGACGCCTCGGCGTGCGCGTGGTCGATGTGCTCCCCGAGGGCACGCCCGGAGAGAGCGAACACCGCCCATGACCGAGCGCATGCGCTTCGCGCTCTTCGGCCATCCGGTGCGGCATTCGGTGTCGCCGGCGATCCACGCGGCGGCCATACGCGTATCGGGGTTGCCCCATGCCTACGCGGCCATCGATGCGCCGTCCGAGGCCAGCCTGCGACGGCTCGTCGGCGAGGTGCGGCGCGGCGCCTTTCATGGTGCCAACGTCACCCTGCCGTACAAGCGGCTCGTGCTCTCCATGGTCGACGTGGTGGCGCCCGCGGCGGCAGAGGTGGGTGCAGCCAACGTCCTCACCCGCACTGCGGACGGCAGGGTCGTGGCCGACAACACCGACGTGGCGGCCCTCGTCGAGGAGCTCGGCGAGCTGCTCGGCGCGCGCGCGCACCAGCGTGCCGTGGTCCTCGGTGCGGGAGGCGCGGGGCTGTCCGCGGTGGCTGCGTGTCGGCGCCTCGATTTCCCGGTCGTGGCGGTGACCTCGCGGTCCTGGACCGGCACCGAGTCGGTCTACGAGGCCGACACCGCCGTCGAATGCCGGCGACTCGGTGCGCTGGCCATGCCCTGGCCGAGCGAGGCCGACGCGCTGCCGATGGGCGGGAAGGCCTCGCAGGTGCTGCGCATGCAGTGGTCCGAGCTGGCGCTGCGTGCCGACCTCATCGTCCAGGCGACCAGCGCCGGCATGCGGGGTGGGCCGCCGGGCGAGGATGCGGCGCGCGTGGTGCCGTGGCAGCACGTCTTCGCCAAGCCTGCCGTGTACGACGTGGTCTACAACCCCTTCGAGACGGTCTTCCTGCGCGAGGCCAGGGCGCGCGGCCTCACCGCTTCGGGAGGCCTCGGCATGCTGGTGCGCCAGGCCGCCGCCTCCTGGACGATGTGGACGGGGCAGCCGGCGCCACTGGAAGCCATGCGCGACGCGGCGGAGCGCGCGCTGCTGGCCATGGACGTCGGTCGCGAGGTGACATGACGCGCGCCACGCGAGCCTCGACAGGTGCGAGGCCTCCTGGCGGAGCCTCGACAGGTGCGAGGCCTCCTGGCGGAGGCTCGAGGGCGCTCGTTGCCGCGGCGCTGGGCGTCGGTGCGCTTGCGGCCGCCGGCTGCGGCCCGGCGCGCGACGCCGCGCCGGTGACGCCGAGCGCTGGCGCTTCGCCGCGGCCGACGGCCGTCGCCGCGGCGGGCGGCGCCGTCGACATCTGCGCGGGCAATCCTCCTCCGCCGCACCCGTTCTCCGGGCTCCTCTCTCGTGCGCGCTGCGACCAGGAGATGTTCCTGACCATGGCCGGCGTCGCCGACCAGCTCGGCGTCGAGTGCAGCCACTGCCACGCGCCGCACCCCACCGACAAGCAGAAGGAGGACTACCCGAAGGCGACTCCCAGGAAGGAGATCGCCAACTGGATGGGCAACCACATGATGCGCGCGGTGAAGATGGCCGACGGCTCTCCGATGCGCTGCAAGTCGTGCCACCAGGACCCGGACACCGGCAAATCGGTGGCCCGGTTCCTCGGCAACCCGCGCGACCCGCGCAAGGCGCAGGAGTGGATGACCATGGTCATGGTCAATCGCTTCGTCGGCCTCGAGGGACAGAAGCTCCGGTGCAAGAGCTGCCACGTGGAGAACTTCGGCAAGAGCGCCTTCCAGGGGAAGGTCATCCTGCGCACCGACCACCTCCCCCCCCCAACCCACCCCCCCGCTCCCCCCCCGGCCGCCGAGCCCGAGCCCCCGCCCGCCGTGTCGCCGGACCCCCTCGCGCCCCGACCCTGAGCCCGGGCACCGCGGCACGCGACCGGTCGGCGTGGACGTGGACGACGTCCCCGCGGCGCCGACCCTCCCCTCAGACGAGGCAGTGGTAAGCGGCGGAGAGCGCAACGAGCCGCGCCGAACGCCGCCGTTGCTCGTCGACGGGCAAGTGCGCGCAGCGATCGGGGTGTAGATCGCCAGCGAGCCGCCGGAACGCGCGTCGGATCTCGTCGGTCGTCGCGCCGGCACGGACGCCGAGCAGGGCGCGAGCCGCATCGCGCTCGCGATCGACCGGAGCCCAGGGTCCGGCCGGTCCGGCGCCCGGGTGGGCGCTGCTGGTGCGCCCCGCCGCCTCGCTCCAGGCCCCCGCCCCGGCCCCGCGGCGCGCCGCGCGCGCCAGCCCTCGCGCCAGGCGTCGCGGCGGCGGTCGCGCGCGCGCGCTCGGCCGAAGAGGAAGTCGCGCGGCGAGAGCAGCCCGCTGCGGCGATTCGGCGGCGTGGGTCGCGCCGGGCGGAAGGCGACGCGCGCCTCGGCGACGCGGAAGACCGCGTCCAGCCGCTCGCGCAGCTGGGCGCGCAGCGCGGCCGCGACGACCGTGGCGGAGACGGCGCCCATGGCCACCAGGATCTCGCCGGTCAAGCGCGGGTCGCCGCTCCTGGCGTGTCGCAAGAAGAGCAGCACCGCCTCCGGGGCGACGAAGCCGGCCGCGCGCAGCACCTCTCCGAGTGGCCGCGAGGGCAGGGGCGTCTCCACCCCGGTGACCAGGCCGTGCGCCAGGTGGATCCGGTGCAGGCGACCAGCGCCGCCGGCGCTCTCGGAGAGCTCCAGCGATCCCGTGGTCGCGCCGCGGTGCAGGATGCCGAGGAGGTCGCCGAGCGTCGAGGCAGCGAGGCTTCCCGGGAGCTGCATCGTTCCTCGCTAACAGCCAGCCCTGGCGCGGGCCCAGTTTCGAGCCGGCGGGTCGGCGCGGCGCTCGCCGGCGCGACCCGGGCCGCCCTCGATGGGCCCTGGATGGATAAGGCGGACACCACGCACGTAGGATCCACCCTACAGCTGCACACAGCGGCCTTCCTGGGTGCTCCATGTGCGTGTCTTGAGGTCAACTCAGCGAACTTGCTTGCGATTGGTTGCGCAACCCGGTGCCAACCGCCGGTTGGCGCGGTCTGTGCGTAGATGTAGGCGAATGACGGATGCGGCTGCCCGGCGTGCCCGGGCAGCAAGCGACCCTCCGGCTCGACCGAGCCCCCAATGGGGGCGAGGGAGAACACGAACGTCACCAAGCCTCTTGGAGCCCCTCCCATGCGCCAGTCCGGTTCGTTCTTCCATCGCCTCGCGCTCGTAGCGCTCCTGCTGCCGCTCGGCAGCGCCTTCGCGGCGTGCGCCGACAGCGACTCCATCCCCAGCGGCGGTGACGACGACGAGAGCGGGACCATCGACGGCGACAGCAGCGGCACCCCGACCGGCGGTCCGGACGACGAGGCCATCTGCCTGCTCCACAACTGCAACTCCGACGCGGAGTGCGGCGCGTGCGACGAGGGGCGCAACACCTGCCTGCTCGACGAGAAGCGCTGCGTGGCCTGCGACGCCGACACCGGCACGGGTGCGACCCCGGCGAGGTCTGCTCCAGCTGGGGCAACTGCGTGCCCGAGGGTCAGACCTGCGCCACCGACAGCCACGGCGAGCCGACGTTCACCTGCGCCAGCAACGCAGACTGCGCCGCCTGCGACCCCATGCACCAGGTGTGCGATCCGGCGAGCAGCAAGTGCGTCGCCTGCACCACCAACGACACCAGCCAGTGCCTCTCCACCGACCTGTGCCTCGCCAACAAGTGCGACAGCAAGTGCCCGGCGACGTGTGACGTCGACAACGACTGCGCCAACTGCACCGGCGCCGGCTACGAGGCGCCCGCGTGCAACGCGCACAAGTGCGCCGAGTGCTCGCCGACGTACGCCTGTCCGGCGGGCCTGACCTGCAGCGCCCAGGGCACCTGCATCGCCGAGTGCGGCACGCACAACAGCGGCGCCTGCGAGAGCGACGCCGACTGCGCGGGCTGCGGCGGTGACGCCACCACCTGTCATGCGCCGATCAACGGCGGTGCCGGCACCTGCGGGCCCTCGGCGGCTGGCTGCTCCGATCTGGGCAACGGCGTGGCCGTCCTCCCCGATCCCTGGGACGAGGTGACCAACCTCTGCTCCGAAGACGGTGACTGCTCGGGCGTGGGCATCGAGCTCAACGTGGGCAAGATGCTGCGCGACCTGACGGGCATCGACGACATCGGCGACGCCAACATCGACTACGGCATGAACGTCTGCGCCGCGGTCACCGTGGGCATCGGCGGCAACGAGGTGTCCTGCGGCGTCTGTGTGCCCTGCCAGGTGGACACGGACTGCAACGACATCGACATCGACCAGGTGACCGGCCAGGCCTTCGGCGGTCTGGGTCAGCTGGCGGTGGCGGTGCTGCTCGACCAGATCTTCGGGCAGAACGACCACAAGGTGCACATGTACTGCGAGCAGGTGGCCGGCGGTTACGGCGTCTGCTCGCCGTGCCCGGGCTTCATCTACGACTGCAGCGTGGGCACCGAGGAGCCGGGCGGCAGCTCGAGCGGCGGTGGCGGCAGCTGCGACCACGACGAGTGCGAGGTCGGTGGCGCCCTCGACGTCTCCTGCAACGCCTGCGCGGCCGACGTCTGCGACGTCGACCCCTACTGCTGCGCGAACAGCTGGGACGCCACCTGCGTGCAGGAGACGAGCATGTACTGCAGCAGCGCCTGCGGCAGCAGCAGCAGCGGCGGGAGCGGCGGCAGCTGCGCGCACGACGAGTGCGACACCGGCCTGGCGCTCACGGCGAGCTGCTCCAGCTGCGCCGACACGGTGTGCAACCAGGACCCGTTCTGCTGCGACAACTCCTGGGACTCGCAGTGCGTCGGGGAGGCCGAGAGCGCGTGCGGTCTGAGCTGCGGCGGCTCCAGCGCCCCCGTATGCCAGCACGGGACGTGCGCCGAGGGCGTTGCGCTCGAGGCGGCGTGCTCGCCCTGCGCCAGCACGGTGTGCGCCGACGACCCGTACTGCTGCGACACGGCCTGGGACGGGACCTGCGTGAACGAGGCCGACACCCTGTGCGGCGGCTGCATCTGATCGGCTTCGAGGGCGGTGCGGCGGACTCGGGCCGCCGCGCTAACCTCGCTCACCGGGGGGCCAGGCCGGAATGGCCGGCGCCGCCTCCTTGCTATGCTCCGCCGGCTGCGGCCTCTGGCGCCGACGGCCCCCTCCCATGCCCCGCATCCTCGCGTGCACCCTGGCCGCCTCGCTGCTCCTCGCCGCGGCGTCGGCGCGCGCCGAGGAGCCCGTGCTTCTGCCGCGCCGTCAGACGGGCGCCCTGCTCGATCAGGCGCTCTGGCTGCGACGGCCGGAGGTGGTGCCGGTGATGGGCCACGCCGGCGGCACCGCGCTGATGATCGTGGGCAGCGTGATGGTCGGCGGCGGCTGGCTGCTGGGCAACACCGGGCTGCTGGTCCACTCCCTCGCGGACGATCCGGAGTGCGCCGAGGGCAGCAGCTGCATGTCGGACGGGCAACAGGTGGGCCTGGGGATGATGATCGGCGGCGCCGTGGTGTGCCTCGGCGGCGCTCCGCTG
>JBBJMR010000534.1:0-3046 GCA_037720395.1 Polyangiaceae bacterium | reverse complement strand
GGCCTCGTCCGCCTTGCGGGCCTCGTCCGCCTTGCGGGCCTCGTCCGCCTTGCGGCCCTCCTCGGCCTTGCGCGCCTCGGCGGCCTTGCGAATCTCGGCCCCCTTGAGCCTGTCGGCGGCGCGCCGCTCGTCCTCGGCCTTTCGCGCCGCCGCGGCCTCGTCGGCCTTCTTGCGGGCTGCGGCCTCGGCCAGCTTGCGATCCTCGTCGGCCTTCCTGGAGGCGGCCTCGCGTTCGGCGCGCACCTTGGCGGCGAGCTCCTCCGCGCGTCGCTTGGCATCCGCCTGCTCCTTGCGGATGCGCTCCTCGTCGGCGGCGGCACGCGGCGGAGGCGGGGTGGAGATGCTCGCCGGACCGACGGAAGGCGGCGACACCGACTCGGCGGTGCGCGACACCTCTTCCGGGAGCTCCAGGGTGGGGAGCACGAAGCGGAACGTCCCCTCGCCCCAGTCGAGCATCTCTGCCACCGCGCGGTCGCCCGCGGCGGTGTCCGCCGACGCCCCGCCCGCCGTGGCGCTGGCCGGTGCTTCGGCCGAGCCCTCCGCCGTCGCCTCGATGGCGGTGAGCTCCCCCGTCTCGTAGTGGGCGGAGCCGCGCAGGTCGCGGCAGACGAGCTCCAGGGTGCAGGTGATGGCCTGCGTCTCGCAGAAGCGGAGCAGCTCCACCGGACGGTGATCGGCCAGCGAGCCTTCCACCGGGTGGCCTCGCTTGAACGAGCCCGCCTCGCCGGGGAGCCGGACCACCGCGTCGGCGCGCACCTCGGTGAGCTTGCGCAACCGATCCCAGGCCTCGTCGTCGGTGCTGACCCCGAACTTCAGCTGCTCGACGATGCCGGAGCGAAACCAGATCTCCCCATCACCGGGACCGGAGCGCACCCGCAGCAGCCCGGTGAACTTCGCCGCCGTCGCCAGGGCGACGAGGCGGTCGACGAGCGGCTGCTCGCTCACCGACGCACCCGCTCGGGCTGGGCCTCGTGCACGGGCGCATGAGAGGACAATCGGACCATGAGATCAATAAAGGCGCGCGCGCGCCCCAACCCCCGGACGAGGCGTCACACCACCGAATCGGCCTTCTTCGCGGCGCGGGTCTTGGTGACCGCGCGCGCCCTGGCGCTCTTGGAGCCGAAGAAGCGCTTGTCGACCCACTCCGTGAACGGCGCGGCGACGTAGATCGAGGAGTAGGTACCGACGACGATGCCCACCAGCAGGGCGAAGGCGAAGTCCTTGATGACGCCCGTGCCCCAGATGAGGAAGCACACCAGCGACAGCCCTGTGACCCCGGAGACGATGATGGTGCGCCCGAGCATCTCGGAGATGCTGAGGTTGATGACCTCCGGGAAGGTCATGCCGCGGTGCTTGTTGAGGTTCTCGCGGATCCGGTCGTAGACGACCACCGTGTCGGTGATCGAGTAACCGACGATGGTCAGCATGGCGGCGACAGTGGAGAGCGTGATCTCGCGGCCGGTGATGACCATGGCGCCGAGGGCAATGCCCACGTCGTGCAGCAGGGCCAGGATGCCACCCGGCGCGAAGCGCAGGTCGAAGCGCACCGCCACGTAGACCATGATCACCAGCAGGGAGACGAGGATGCTCTTGATGGCGGAGTCGCGCAGCTGGGCGCCGGCCTTGGGGCCGATCCACTCCACGCGCAGCGCCTGGGCGGGCACCCGGTCGGCGCCGAGCTTGGTCCGCAGGCCGTCGAGCAGCTGATCGCCCTTGGACTTGAGCTGGATCTCGACCTTGTGGTCGCGCTCGCTGACGATGACCGGGTTGTTGGCGCCGCCGCGCAGCTCGACACCCGGCAGCCCCGCCAGCTGCTTGGCGATGGTCGGCACGTCGGGCGGGACCTCGTATCGCGTGGAGATCTTGTCGCCGCCGGGGCTGAACTTGACCTCGGTGGCGGCGACGTTCGGCGGGCAGCGGTCCGCCGGTGCCGTCTGGCCCTCGGGCACATGACAGAGGCGATCGTGGACCTGCTGCTTCTGGTTGTCGTCGAGGGCGCTGACGTCGGGGACGCGGATCAGATAGCGGTTGGGGTGCGCCGGGTCGGAGACGGCCACCACCTCGGGGTCGTGGAAGCCCGCCCCCTGGATGGCCGTACGCACGTCCGCCGCGGTCACCGGGGTCAGGAAGGCGACCTCGATCTCCGTGCCGCCCTTGAAGTCGGTGCCCAGCCTGGGCCCGGGGTGGATGAAGGCGATGACCGAGCCGAGCAGCAGGAGGAAGCTGAGGCCCATGAAGTACCAGCGCTTCGACATGAAGTCGAACCGCGCGCCGGGTTTGATGAGTTCCATGTCCTGAGACCTTCCTGAAATCGCCTGCCGACCGAAGCTCCGCTGTCCGGCGGGGTCTCAGGGGCGGCACGCCCCTGCTGTTCGAATGCCTTAACCGAGGTGGAGCTTCTTGACGCGGCGGCCACGGACCGCCCAGTCGAACATGAGGCGGGTGCAGACGACGCCGGTGAACAGGCTGACGGCGATGCCCACCATCAGCGTCACCGCGAAGCCCTTGATGGGCCCGGTGCCGAACTGGGACAGAATGAGGCCGGAGATGAGGGTGGTGACGTGGCCGTCGAGGATGGCGCTGAACGCCTTGTCGTAGCCGACGTCGACCGCCGCGCGCGGGCTCTTGCCGAGGCGCAGCTCCTCGCGGATTCGCTCGTTGATGAGGACGTTGGCGTCGACCGCGATGCCGATGGTCAAGACCAGCCCAGCGATGCCGGGCAAGGTCATGGCTGCGCCGAACATGGCCAGCACCGCCACCTGCAGCACCAGGTTGAACATGACGGCGATGTTCGCGATCATGCCGGCGCGGTTGTAGTAGATGACCATGAAGAGCAGCACCAGAATGGCGCCAGCTGCGCCGCCCTTGAGTGCCTGAGCGATGGCGTCGGTGCCCAGCGTCGGGCCGATGCGCTGCTCGTTGGACGGTGAGATGGGGGCCGGCAGCGCGCCGGAGCGCAGCACCAGCTCCAGCTTGCGGGCGTCCTGCAGCTGCTGCTCGACGCTGCCGGCGCCCAGGGTGATCTGCCCGTGGCCGCCGCCGATCT
>JBBJMR010000252.1:0-12893 GCA_037720395.1 Polyangiaceae bacterium | reverse complement strand
CCCGCGACGGCGGCGGAGCGGACGCCGACGCGCGCCATGGTGCGCTGGAAGAAGCGCCGGGTGACCCCGGCCAGCGCCGCGGCACGCGTCACGTTGCCGCCGGTGCGCTCCAGCAGGGCCCGCACGTAGACGCTCTCGAACTGCTCGGTCCAGGCGAGCCGCGCCTCCTTGAGCGGCAGGTGCACCGGGACCTGCCCCGCCGCGCCGGCGGGCCCGGACGCGGGGGCGGCCGCGGCGCCCGCCGTCTCGGGAAAGCCGAGCGAGACGCAGCGCTCGATGACGTTGCGCAGCTCGCGCACGTTCCCCGGCCAATCGCGCCCCAGCAACCCGGACAGCAGCGCTGGCGGCAGCGGCTCGGCCTGGCCGCTGAAGCGCTCGATGAAGTGCGCGGCCAGCGCCGGGATGTCCTCGCGCCGCGCGCGCAGCGGCGGCAGCTCGACCTCGATCACCGCCAGTCGATAGTAGAGGTCCTCGCGGAACGATCCCTGGTTGACGCTGCGCGCCAGCGACCGGTTGGTGGCCGCCACCACGCGCACGTCCACGCGCCGCGACTGGTTGGTGCCGATGCGGCGCACCTGCCGCGACTCCAGGGCGCGGAGCAGCTTGGGCTGCATGGTCAGCGGCAGCTCGCCGACCTCGTCGAGGAACACCGTGCCGCCCTCGGAGGCCTCGAAGATCCCCTTGCGGTCGGCGGTGGCCCCGCTGAAGGCGCCGCGCACGTGGCCGAAGAGCTCGCTCTCCATGAGCGTCTCCGGAATGGCCCCGCAATCGATGGTGCAGAACGGTCCCTGGGCGCGGCGGGAGGCCTCGTGCAGCGCCTGGGCGACGAGCTCCTTGCCGGTCCCGGTCTCCCCGGTGATCAGCACGGTGGTGTCGGTGACCGCGGCCTTCTCCAGGACGGCGTAGATGCGGCGCATGGCCGCGCTGGCGCCGAGCACCTCGCCGAAGCCGTGGCCCTCGGAGAGCGCGACGAAGGCCGGCTCCGGGCCGACGTCGACCCGGAAGGTGGTCGCGCCCACGCCGACCAGCGTGCCCGCACCGACGTCGATGTCGCGGATGCGGCGGCCGTCGACGAAGGTGCCGTTGGTGCTGCCGCCGTCGCGGAGCGTGATCCCCTCGGGGCCGACCGCGATCTCGCAGTGCAGGCGCGACACGGTCGGGTCGGAAAGCACCAGCGCGTTGCCCTTGGCGGCGCCGACCCGGCTGGTGGCCTGCGTCAGGCGCACCCGGCGCCCGCGGTCCGGCCCATCGACGACGGTCAGCTCGACCGACGGCGTCCGCAGCGCCGGGTCGGTGGGCAGCACATGGGTCGGGCCGCCCTCGAACTCGGAGTCACCACCCATGGCCCCACGGTTGTAGCCGAAACCAGCCCAGGGGCGGGGACGCGGGGACGCGGGGATGCGGCCGATGGGTCCGCAGGTGCGTCACCGAGGGCCGCACCCGGCGTGCGGATCCCTGCGCGCCTCCAGGCGCACTCGCAGGCACGCCATGTGCGATGCACGCGCCCATGCTCGATATTCGCATTGCGACGCTCGCCTTCGCCTCCTCCGCGTGCGTCGTGGTCCTGGCCGGGTGCGGGGCCGACCCGGCCGCGCCCGGGGGCGCCGGCGCCGCGTCGGGCGGCGGAGACGGCGGCGCCACCGCGTCCGCGACCTCGACCGGCGGCGCAGAGGCGGGCGTGGGTGGGGCGGCCACCGGCGCGACCGGCGGCGAGGGCGGGTCGGCCGGCGAGGGTGGCGCAGGCCCCTGCCCGTGCTTCGACGGACCCGGGACCTACTGCGCCGCCTCGGTGACCGCGCATGCCGCGCAGAACGGCTGCCAGGTGCCAACGGCGGACGCGCACCCCGACGACGTGCTGTCGTGCCACGAGGGACAGTGGCGCTGGGACACGACCTGCGCCGGCGCCTGCAACGCCGAGGGCGGCGGCGCGGACGCGTGCGGCAAACCCGTCTACCAGCTCCCCTGGAAGTGCGGCGTGGAGAAGCTCTGCACCGCGGTGAACAACGAGGTCTCCCACCACAACGGCATCAGCAAGTACGCCTTCGACTTCAAGTTCGCCGTCGGCAACAAGGTGCACGCGGCGCGTGGCGGCAAGGTGCAGCTCATGCGCTTCGAGACCGGCCCCGGTGACGACTGTTACAACGGGTGCAACCAGAGCGCCGAGGTGTGCAAGACGCTGTGCGGTCCGAAGGCCAACGTGATCACCATCCGTCACGCCGACGGCTCGGTCGCCCAGTACGCCCACCTCAGCGCGCCCGCGGACGATCTCGACGAGGAGCAGTGGGTCGAGCAGGGCCAGCGCATCGCCGAATCCGGCAACACCGGGTGGTCGACGGGGCCACACCTGCACTTCATGGTCATGGAGCCGGGCTGCAAGACGACCTGCCAGTCGATCCCCATCGCCTTCTTCGAGATCGGCAAGCCGCAGAAGTACGGGACCTACGAATCGCTGAACTGCCCGTGACCCCCCCGACCGCAACGCGCTGGCGCGCCGCCCCGGGCAGCTGCTTGCTGGCGCTGCTCTGCCTGTCCCTCGCCGGCTGCGGCGCGGAGCCGGTGCCGGCGCCGATCGGGGTCCGGATGCAGGTCGCTGCGGACGGCAGCGCACCCGCGTACGGCGAGGCCCCCTTCCCGAGCGACGCGGTGCGCGACGCGGACGGCCACCTCGAGCGCATCGCCGGCCTCGAAGCGGTGGTGCCGCGCGGCGTGGAGGTCTTCCTCGACCACCTGACCACCCTCGACGGCTTCGGCCTGCGCCCGACCGTCGAGTTCTTCCTGTCCTCGGACCCCGGGACCGACCCCGCGCCGCTGCGGTCGCTCGACGCCACGGCCGCGGCGCTCCTGGTCGACGTGGATCCGGCATCGCCGGAGCGCGGGCGCGTGCTGCCCAGCGAGTGGAGGTGGAACGGCGCGCGGCGCGTGCTCGCCGGCGCCCCCGAGCCGGGCGTGGTGCTGCGCGAGGGCACCCGCTACGCGGCGCTGCTCCGCGCCGGGCCGGCCGCCGGCGCTGGCACGCTGGTCGCCTCCGCCGATCTGCGCGCGCTCGCCGCCGCCGATCCCTCGACCGTGCCCTGGCGCTGGCGCTCGACGGTGGAGGGGCTGCGCGAGCTGGGCCGGCTGGGTGTGGCGTCGGGCGACGACCTCGCCGGGATCGCGGTCTTCACCACACAGCACGCCAGTCGGGCGCTGCTCGCGGCGCGCGGGCGCGTGGACGACCGCGGCCACGTCCCCGAGCCGGTGCTCTCCTTCCCGGATCCTTCGTTCGTCTTTCGCGGCGAGACGGCGCTGCGCGCCTTGCTCGGGGACCCGGTGCGCGACGAGTCCGGAGAGGAGCGCTGGGGGTGGTCGAACCCGGGGCATCGCGCACGATCACGTGGCCGCGGTGGCCACCGGCACCCTGACGCTGGCGCGCTTCACCACCGATCCTGCCGGCGACGGGCCAGCCTCGAGCGCCTTCTCCTCGACGCCGACGGCGTGCCGGCGGTGACCGTGCCCGCCGAGGCGGTGGCGGTGACCCTGGTGCTGCCCAGCGTGCCGCCGCCGACCGAGGCTGGCTTCCCGGTGGCCATCTTCGGCCACGGGCTGGGCGCCAGCCGGCACGCGGTGCTCACCTTCGCCGAGCCGCTGGCGCGCGAGGGCTTTGCCGTGGTGGCCATCGACTTCCGCGACTTCGGCTCGCACTTCTCCGCCGAAGACACCGAGAACAACCTGGCCGGCGTGCTCGACGACTTCGGCGGCGACGCGGCGCTGCGCGACGGCTTCGCCGACACCACCGGCCCGCCGACGCTGCTCGCCTTCCTGCGTGGCTTCGTCAACCTCTCCGGCGTGCGCGACTCCGTGCGCCAGTCGGCGCTGGACCTGGGCCAGCTGGTCCGTGCCCTGCAGCAGCCCGGCCTCGACCTCTCCGCCCTGGCCGCGCCCGGAGCCGTGGCGCCGCGGCTCGACGCGCGGCGCCCGGCCTACCTCGGCGAGTCGTACGGATCGCTGGTCGGCGCGGTGTTCGCGGCCATCGAGCCCGACGTCGACCTGTTCGTGCTCGACGTGCCGGGCGGCGGCATCCTCGACCTGGAGATTGCCAGCTCGCCGGGCATCGGCAGCTTGCTCATCCCGCTGGTGCGCGCGGTGTACGCGCTCGACGGCGAGCTCGATCGCTACCACCCCATGATGGCGCTGGCGCAGGCGCTGCTCGATCCCGCCGACCCGCTGACCTACGCGCCGCACGTCCTGCACGATCGCTTCCAGGTGGCGGGCGCCGAGCTCGGGCCGCGCCACCTGCTGGCCATCGAGGTCGCCGGCGACGAGCTCATCCCGCAGATCGGGACGCACGCGCTGGCGCGCGCCATGGGCCTGCCGCTCCTCGCGCCGCATCTCGGACTGCCGCCGGCGCTCGCGGAGGTCGCATCGCCGGCCTCCGCCAACGTCGACGGGCAGAGCGCGGCGCTGGTGCAATACGCGCCGGCCACGCACGGCGCCAACTGGACCAGCGAGACGGGCACGCTGTCGTTCGTGCCCGGCTGCCCGTGCCCGGGCGACGATCCCTTCCCGCGCTTGCCGGCGCCGATCGAGATCGCCAACCCGATGCGCGAGACGCTGGCGCAGGTGGTCATCGCCCTGCGCACGCACCAGCAGGCGCCAGCGCCCATCTTCCAGAGCACCCTGGCACCGGTGGCCGACTTCGACGGCGACGGCACCACGGACGCCGAGGAGCTGGCCGCCGGCGGCGATCCGCTCGACCCGGCACAGTGAGCCCGCTGTGGTGCGCGGTGGCCCAGCGGCGACTGCGCCGCGAGGATGGCTGACGTCGGGTGATGGCCGGCCCGTCGAGACCTGCTTCGCGTAGACGTCAGCGCGTTCGGTACTGAACCCTTCGCTTGCTGGCGGACTCCGGAGCCGGAGGCTGAAACGGCGCGGGGCTGCCGAGGACCGAAGCGTCGAGCCGTCGACATCGTTGGCGCTGCGAGCGCGACCAGCGTCGGGACCGCGCCCCTTGCGCGGCTCGCTGCAGCTGGCCAAGCCGTATGGCCGCCGGCGCTCACGCATCTGCGGTCGAAGTGGCGCTGCCACCCAATGGTCCCTGTTCGGCGGGCGACCTGTGCAGGCGTCATCGGCGCCATCCGCGATGCGCCCGAATGAAGACCGACTTGCCTGGTGCATTTTCGTTGACCGATTCGCGAAGCAGTCGACGGCTAGCGTGCCGCCTCTCCGAAAACACGCGCGCCAGAGGCCCTACCGGTCGAGCTACGGGCCGTTCGCGAAGGCGACACGGAAAACTTCATTCGTTGGTTCGAAACGCGCGCAGATGGCAATCACGGAGGTGCAATAGATCGCGTGTTATGAGCCATGCATGCAATCGACCGCGCGTGCACGCACGTACCCGCTGTCTCATCCCCGTCCGCTCCTGCTGCTGCGCGAGCGCATCACTGGCGACGCCGAACCGGAGAAGGAGCGCGCGCCCGCAACCTCGCCGCCCGTGCTCGAGCCCGAAGCAGCGTCCGACTGGACGAAGGTGCACGAGCGCCTCGTCTGGCTCGGCGCGGCGCGCGCTGCCCACGAGCGCGACGTGTGCCGGTGGCTGCTCGCAGCGCAACGCCTCGGCGTCCATGCGCGCGCCGGCTACGCCAGCCTCGCCGAGCTGAGCGAGCGCGTGCTCGGCCTGAACGCCCGCCGGACCGAGGAGCGCCTGCGCGTGGGCCGCGCCCTCGGCGACCTGCGCCTGCTCGACGGTGCGCTCGCGGCCGGCGAGCTGCCGTGGTCGGCGGTGCGCGAGCTCACGCGGGTGGCGACGCGAGAGACCGAGCAGGCCTGGCTGGAATGGGCGAAGGGGCGGAGGGTGCGACAGATCGAGGCCGCCGTCGCGGCAAGGAAGCCGGGCGATGGGCCGCGCGACCGCTCGGATCCTTCGCGCATCAAGCACCGCCTCCTCTTCGAGGTGCGCGGCGAGACCATGGCCCTGTTCCGGGACATGCAGAGCGCCGTGCGCGCCGACCTCGGCGGCGATGTCGATGACGACGCTCTCCTCTACGAGATCGCCCGGCGCGTGCTTGGCGGCCCCGGCGACGACGGGCGCGCCAGCTACCAGGTGGCCGTCAGCCGCTGCGGCGAGTGTGGGCGCAGCCGCATCGACGCCGCCGGCACGAGCCACCCGGTCGACGAGGTGGTGATGGAGATGGCGCTCTGCGACGGCCAGCTGCTGGATCCGGGAACCGGTGCGCGCACGCCCGCAGCGACCATGCCGGCCCAGAACGCGAGCCGCCGTGGGCGGGCGGGCAGCAAGAACCCCCACGTGGGGGATCGCGACGACGGCCCCCACGTGGCGGATCGCAACAAGAACCCCCAGGTGGGGGATCGCGACGACGGCCCACACGTGGGGGATCGACGGCCACGGGCGACCCAGACCATCCCGCCCGCGACGCGCCGTGCCGTCATGCGCCGCGACCACAGGCGATGCGTGGTGCCGGGATGCTCGAACCATCGCTATCTCGACGTCCATCACCTGGACCCGCGATGCGAGGGTGGCGGCCACCATCCGGAGCGGCTCGCCGTGCTGTGTGGCGCGCACCATCGCGCCGCGCACCTGGGCCTCCTGTGCATCGACGGCACCCACGCCGCCGGCTTCGTCTTCCGCCACGGTGACGGCACGCCCTACGGAGGGAACATCGGCGTGATCAGGCTGGATCTGGTGCGGCAGGCGCTGGGCGCGCTCGAGCAGATGGGCTTCAAGCCGCCGAAGGCACGCGCGCTCGTCGACGACGCGCTACGTGCCGCCGCGCACAGCGACGTGGCCACCCTGCTGCACGCCGCCCTGCGCGCGACCTGACGCGCCACCCACGGCGGCCTGCTGCCTGCAACCCTGCGCGCGACCCCGACGCGCCACGCAGGGCGGCGATCGCCGCGCAGCCGCAGTGCCGCGCAGCCGCTGCCGCGCATGTACTGCCGGTGCCGCCGCAGCCGCCCCGGCGCAAGCACCGCCGCAGCCGCGCCGCACCTGCACCACCGGCGCCGCATCTGCATTTCCGCAGCCGCCGCACCTGCAGCCGCCGCACCGCACCGCCGCAGGCGCACCGCCTCACCCGCACTGCCGCAGGCGCCTCGTCCAGCCTCCAGCCTCCAGCCGCCAGGCTCAGCCGCCAGCAGCCAGCCGCCAGCCGCCAGCAGCCAGGCTCAGCCGCCAGCCGCCAGCAGCCAGCAGCCAGCCGCCGCGTGACCTCGCTAGCGACGCCGGTCCAGCCGCCAGCCGCCAGGCTCAGCCGCCAGCAGCCAGCCGCCAGCAGCCAGCAGCCAGCAGCCAGCAGCCAGCAGCCAGCAGCCGCGTGTCCTCTCGCTACCGACGCCGGATGGCCAGCGCCGCGCGGGGCAGCATCTCGAAGCCCACCGCAGCGCGCACCACGTCCGGGTTCTCCGGCCAGGCGTGGAAGAGCCGGCGCGTCTCGTCCTTGCCCTTCTTGTCGCTCTTGAGCTCGGCCAGCGCCAGCGCCGCGGCGATGCGGTGCTCCAGCGGTGCCTTGTCGCCCGGGAACTCCAGCGGCGCGGCGATCACCTTGGCTCGATCGGCGTTGTCGCCGCGCGCGAAGATGTACGCCACCAGCCACTGCCGGTGCGGCATCTTGCTGGCCTCCAGGGCGATGATCGCCGCATTGCGCTCGGCGCGCAGCTCGCCGGCGAGCAGCGCCCGCTCGTAGAGCGTCCCCGGGGTGGCGGCAGCGGCGTCCAGCGCGCGGCGCGCCTCCTCGTAGCGGCCCTCGTAGCGCAAGCGCCGCCCCTCGCGGCGCGCCTTCAGCGGGTGGCGGGCGGCGTCGCGCCAGCCGGCGGCGATCTCCCGAGCGCGGCCGAGGTCGCCGGCATCGAGCGCGGCGTCGACCAGGAGCATCGAGCCCCACAGCGGGTTGGCGCGCAGCGCGGCGGCGGGCTGCGTCTCGGTGAGCGGCCTGCCGGCGACGCGGGCCACGGCCACGCCCAGCGGCGACTCGGTTCGGGGCGGAGGCGGTGACCGCTCGTGGAACTGCGTCAGCTCGCCGAGCTCGTAGGCCAGCACCGCGCGCAGCTCGATGCCGGCGCGGGTCGCCGAGGCGATCGCTGGCCTCGCGCAGGCGCGTGAGATCGCCCGCTCCAGCGCGCCGCGCGCCAGCAGGACCTGCGCCGGCTCGTGGTCGGGCGCCAGATCGAGGGCGCGCTTCGCGGCCAGCTCCGCCGCCTCGGGGAAGCCCGACTCGAGCGCGATCTGGCCGCAGAGCAGAGCCACCGCGGGGACGTCGGCGCCCTCGATGGCCGCCGCGAAGGCGGCCCCCGTACCGGCAACGTTGGTGCGCGTGCGCAGCTCCAGCGCGCGGGCGATGCTGCGCAGCGTGCGCGGCAGCTCCTCGACCGGGCCGACGTTCAGCTCCTGCGCCGCGCTCTCGGTGGCCGCCCGCGCGCCGAGCGCGGCCAGCACCAGGCTGTCGAGGCGGTTCGCAGGCAATGCGCGGGCGCGCCGCCTCCCCTCGTTGGCGTCGCCGGTGAGGAGCATGGCACGCACCAGGCGCACCTCCGCCGGGTAGAGGCTGGGGTCGGCGCGGGTCGCCGCCTGGTAGCGATCCACGGCCTTCGGATCGCCGCGCTTCTCCAGCACGGCGCCGGCGGCGAGCTCGTAGAACGCGGTCGCGGTGAGGGAGCGGTCGCCGGCACCGTCGTGCAGCTTGAGGATCTCCTTCACCCGCGGCTCGTTGTTCGCCGCCGAGGCCAGGATCTGCTCGCCGACCGCCTGGTCGCGCTCGGCGGCGCCGACGCCGCGCGCCGCCGCCACCGCCGCCTCCAGCCCGGCGGGGATCTCGCCGGCATCGAGGACGCGCAGCGCCCGGGCGTAGACGGTGGTCAGCGCCACGTCCTCGTTGCTCGGATCGGACTCTCGCGCGCGGGTGAGCAGGGTGTCGGCCTCGCCCACCGCGGAGGGGCTGCCGTTGTGCAGGGCGGCCATCGCCTGATCCACGAAGCGACTGGCGGCCTGGCTGCTGCGGCTGGACTCGATCCAGCGCCCGATCTGGAGGCTGACCACGACCACGAAGGCCGCCACCGACGGCAGCAGCCACTTGCTGAACCTCCGCCGGGGCCGCGAAACCGGGGCCAGCGAGGCGCGGGCGAGCACGGACGACGACGGGCCCGGACCGATGGACGACGGGCCCGGACCGATGGACGACGGCGGGGGGCGCGAGGATCCGCCAGGAGACCTCGCTCCTGTCGCGGCTCCGCCAGCAGACCTCGCGCCTGTCGCGGCTCCGCCAGCAGACCTCGCGCCTGTCGCGGCTTCGCCGGGAGACCTCGCTCCGTCGCGGCTCCGCCAGCAGACCTCGCGCCTGTAGCGGCTCCGCCGCAGACCTCGCCCTGTCGCGGCCCGCCAGGGGCCCCGCGCAGGTCGAGGCGTCGGCCGCGCCGCGTGAGGCGTGGTGTTGAGCGGCGTGGCATCGGCGGGGCGACCACAGGCGGCAGCAGATCGAACGGCATGTCGCGATCGCCACGGCCGCTGCGGTCGGCGCGCACCGGTGTTCGGTCCGCGTCGCGACCAGGCCCCTCCGCGCCGCGCGCCGAGAGGGCGGCGCCCCGCCGGAGGAAGCCGAAGTCGCGGTGCGGACATGGCCACGGCGCGCTGCCTTGTCTCCACCTCGTCGGCGCCGCGCGTGCGCCGCTGCGCGTCGCGCGGTCCGGGCGGCGCCGACGATCGCTCCCGTCGCGCGGTCGGCTGGCCTCCGTGCACGCCGGCACCCGGCGGTTCGGAGCCTCCCGCGCGCGGATCGCGCGGTGGGCGAGTGGAAGGACGGCGCGGCCCCGTCTCCTCCTCGTGGTTCATCCCGATGAGCGTGTAGCGGCTGCCGACCTCATCGCTGCCCAGCTTGGCCGCGCCGTCGCCGGACACGGCCGGCGCGGAGTCGGGCGCTACGCTGCGCGCGCCTTCGCGGCCATCGATGTAGGAGTTGATGAGCTGGGCCACCTCCTCCGGCGAGTTGGGGCCGATGCCGGCCAGCGTCCGATCGCGTCCCATGCGCCGGCGCCCGGGCGGCGGCGGCCCCGGCGGCGGCGGCGAGCGCGGGCCCTCGCCGTCGCTCCAGCGCAAGCCCGCCGAGGGCGGCGGCGCACCGCGCCCGGCGCCCGGAGGCGGGGGGGTGCGCGCCGCCGGCGGCGGCAGCGAACACAGCTCGGCGCGCACCTCGGCGGCGACCGCCTCCTCGCCGGCGCTGTCCTGCATGTCGACGAAGAAGCGCGCACGGTCGGCGAGCGCCTGGGTGGCGGGCCCGGTCAGGCCGCGCGACGTCGCCTGGCCGAACGAGGCCACCGCGTTGCGCGCATCGCCGAGCCGCAGCAGAACCTGGCCGAGCAGGGCGTAGACGCGCGGCTCGTCGGGCACCCACTGCGAGGCGGCCAGCAAGGCGGCCTGCGCCTCGGGCAGCGCATCGACGACGATCAGCATGCGCGCCAGCGCGATGAGGACGCCGGGGTGCTCCGCGTGCTGCGCGCGCGCCTCGCCGGCGAACGAGACGCACAGGTCGCGGAGATCGTCGGAGTCCGCCGAGGTCACCGATCCGGCGAGCGCGATGGCGCGCCCCGCCTCCGGCGCTGCACGCCACGTGGAGACCGAGGCGCTGGAGAGGCGCACGGCCCCTTGCTCCTCGGTGGGCTCGGACATGGCCCACCACGATCGCAAACAATTTCGGCGGTTGGCAAGCTGGACAGAAGGCTTGGAGGACGGCGGAATGGCCCACCACCACGTCGGCATCGTGACGGGCGCGCGCCCCACCGCGCGCGGTCGTCCTGTGGCCGGCCATCAGGCGCGGCAGTCCATCGCACTCCGCTCCCGACGAGCAAGTGAAAGTCACTTTCGTCTGCCTCCTCTATTACCTACCCGACAGACCGCCGCCGAGCGGGCGCCCCCGCTTGCAGGGGCGCCGGCGATCGGCCAAGAGGGCGGGCCGAGCTCCGCATGACCAGCACCAAAACCCAGGGGGAAAGCACGGCGTCCCCATCCGCTCCGGCCTCCCCGCCCCCGTCCCCGCCCGCGCTCGACGCGGAGGGTGAGGCCGTGGTGCGCGATGAGCAGCAGCTCCTCCACAGGGTGAGGGCGCACCTGGTCACCGTGCGTCCCTCGCGGCCGCCGCCGACCGCCGACTACCAGGAGCAGCTGCTGGTGCTACGCGACCAGATCGCCTCGAGCAGGCTCGAGGATGTGCCGGCGCTGGTGCAGCAGATGGAGCGCATCCAGGGCGTGGCCGCGCGCCGGGTGGAGGCGGTGGTGGAGCCGGTCGACCCCGCCTCTCCGTACTTCGGGCACCTGCGCTTGCGTGAGGAGGGCCGCGGCGAGCGCGACGTGCTCATCGGGCGCACCACCCACGTCGACGCCGCCGCCGGCGTGCGCATCGTCGACTGGCGCCACGCGCCGGTGAGCCAGCTCTACTACCGATACGAGGAAGGCCACGAGTACGAGGAGACGTTCGGCGAGCGCGAGGTCAGCGGCGAGGTGCTGGCGCGACGGACGGTGACCATCGACGGCGGGCAGCTGCTGCGCATCAACGCGCCGCAGGGCACCTTCATGCGCAAGGACGACGGCTGGCTGGCCCTCGGTGTGCGCTCCGCCGAGCTCGCCGGCGGCCAGGGCACCGCGGTGCGCCCCGGTGACGCGGCCAGGAGCGGCGGTGGCCTGGGCACGGGGGCCGCCTTCGCCGCCCGCGAGGACCGGCACCTGCCGGAGATCGCCGCCCTCCTCGACCGCCGCCAGTTCGAGCTCATCTCCAAGCCGGACAGCGGCCTGGTGGTCATCCAGGGCGGCGCCGGCAGCGGCAAGACGACCATCGGCGTCCATCGAATGGCGTACCTGGCGTACGCGGCCCGGCAGCGCTTCGCGCCGGACAAGATGCTGGTCATCGTCGGCAGCCCGGCCCTGCGGGCGTACATCTCCGAGGTCCTGCCGGCGCTGGGCATCGGCGGCGTCATGGTGGAGACCTTCGCCGAGTGGGCGAAGCAGGCGCGCCAGCGGGCCTTCCCCTGGCTGGACGCGCCCGTCGAGGAGAACACGCCCAGCGTGGTCACCCGCTACAAGACGCACCCGGCCATGCTGCACTTCCTGGAGCAGCGCGCGGCGGCCCTGGGCGACGCCCGCCGCGACTCGCGCGGCGTGGTCTGGTTCTGGGCCGAGGCGCTCACCGATCTGGCCAGCGTGCACAAGGTCTTCGCCGACGCGCAGGACCCGGAGCTCACCCCGGACATGGTCACCCGCGCCTGGCGCTGGTGCGCCGACCGCTGCCCGGCCGTGGTCGACCTCGACCCCGGCGATCGCGCCGAGCGCAAGGCGAAGCTGGCCGAGGAGAGCGACGACGACGACGGCAAGGGCGCCGACGACAAGGACGTCGGCGGCGACGAGCGCGCGCTGCTCGACCCCGAGGACGACGCGCTCCTGCTGCGCTGCTACCAGCTGCTCCGCGGCGAGCTGCGCAAGGGAAAGAACCCGCTGGTCTACGAGCACCTCTTCGTGGACGAGGCGCAGGACCTGGCGCCCATCGATCTCTCCGTGCTCCTCGGGGTGGTGGCGCGCCGCGGCGGCAAGTCCGACGCAGAGGAGAAGCGCGTCCCCACCGCGTCCATTACCCTGGCCGGCGACACGGCGCAGCGCCTGCACATGGACAGCGGCTTCCGCGACTGGCGCTCGGTGCTCGACGATCTCGGCCTGTCTCGCGTCGACGTCGAGCCGCTGCGCATCGCCTACCGCTCCACGCGCGAGGTGCTCGAGGTGGCCCGCGAGATCCTCGGCCCGCTCGCCGACCCCGAGGCGCCGCACGCGCCGCGCACCGGCGCGCCGGTGGAGCACCACCACTTCCCCAGCCAGGGCGCGGCGGTCGGCAACCAGGCCGACGCCAACCGGCCCCACTTCGCGCGGG
>JBBJMR010000251.1:0-12927 GCA_037720395.1 Polyangiaceae bacterium | reverse complement strand
TCGCGCCGCGTCCTGCCGAGCCAGGGGCCGAGCAGCGCCAGGCCGAGGACGAGCAGCCCCACCAGCGGCGCGCCGACCGCCAGCCAGGGCGCGTGCAGGCCGCCGAGCCACACGCACGGCGTGGCCACCAGCGCCACCGCGCCCAGATCGGAGGCCATGATGTAGAGGACGATCCCGGCGGCGACCTTGGCGCCGCAGCCGGTGGCGCGCGCGATCCACACCCCGTAACCACCGCTGCCGAAGGCGTACCCGAGCACCATCAGCACCGCCGACCCGCCCTTGCCGCGCAGCGCGTCGAGGTACGTGGGCGGGTGCGCGGAGGCGGGCACGGTGGCGCGCATGACCACCCGGTCCCACGCGGCGGCGAACGGCAGCAGCGCCACGCCGAGCGCAAAGCCGATGGCCATCATCGGCGCCACCTCGCCCTCGCCCATGGCGGCCAGCACCTCGCCCGGCGGGTAGCGCCGCAGGATGGCCACGAACACGGCCACGGTGATCAGCCAGGGCGCCAGCGCGCGGACCAGGCGCCGCCAGCGGGCGGGCGCCGCCGGCGCTCGGGCCCCTGGGTCGGGAAGGTTTTCGGGGCCCGTCATGGGCGTTGCCGACCGCCCTCGGCCGGCCGCATCCGCCCGGAAGCGCCCAGGAATTGCGTCCCGACCGGCCGAGCGCGAGCGGCCTTGCGAAAGCCCGAGGTCTTCGGGTCCCATGGCTGCGAGCCTGTGAACATCGCGGTCGTCTTCGACACGCCGTACCCGAGCTGGGAGCCCGCCGACCACTGGCAGCAGATGGAGCGCGAGGTGGCGGCCTGGAAGCAGGACGAGCCGGAGATGGAGTACCAGATCGCCGACGCGCTCCGCATCAAGAAGCACGACGTCACCCTGTGCGGCGTGCACGACGACGTGCAGCCGATGATCGATCGGCTCGAGCAGCTCAAGCCCGACCTGGTCTTCAACTCGGCCGAGACGTTCCACGGCAACGCCCAGCTCGACTACCTCATCCCCTCGCTGCTCGAGGCCGAGGGCCACCGCTTCACCGGCTGCAGTCCGCTCGGCCTGCTCCTCACTCGCGACAAGGCGACGAGCAAGAAGATCCTCGCCTACAGCGGCGTGCGCGTGCCGGGCTTCATCTACTACAAGCTCGGCGAGCAGGTCGGCGGGACGCCGGGCCTGACCTTCCCGCTCATCGTCAAGCCGATGACCACCGACGCCTCCGATGGCATCTCGCAGGCCTCGGTCGTGTACGACGGGGACGCGCTCAAGGAGCGGGTGGCCTTCATCCACGACAAGTTCGGGCAGCCGGCGATCGCCGAGGAGTTCGTCATCGGCCGGGAGCTCTACGTGGGCATGCTCGGCAATGGCGACGGGCTGACCATCCTGCCCATGACCGAGCTGGTCTTCGACAAGAGCAAGCTCAAGCCCGAGGAGCGCTTCGCCACCAAGAATGCCAAGTGGGACGAGGCCTACCGGGAGCGGAAGGGCATCCGCAACATCTTCGCCCGCCCCGTCTCCAAGCTGGCGCGGCAGCGCATCGAGGAGGCGTGCCAGGTCGCCTTCCGCTCGCTGTCGCTATGCGACTACGCGCGCCTCGACGTGCGCATCACCGACGACGACCAGGTATGGGTGATGGAGGTCAACGCCAACCCCTTCATCAGCTACGGCCACGACATGGCCAACGCCGCCGAGAAGGCGGGCATGGACTACTACGCCTTCATCCAACGCATCGTCGACGAGGCGGCGGCTCGCTATGGCCGTCTTCCGTAGGCGCGCTCCGCGCCCGCCGCGCATCCCGCGCCGGCGGATGCCGAAATGCGTCTGCGGCCACCGGCTGCGGCGCTTCTGGCGCTACTGTCCGGCGTGCGCGCGGGCCCAGGTGTGGTCGGACGCGCGCATCGCCGCCAAGACCGCCAAGACGGGCGCAGATTGCGGCGCCTGCGGCTGGGTGGTGGCCGACAGCTTCTCGTATTGCCCGTGGTGCCAGCAGGACATCTACGTGGAGGGCGTCTCCAGCGAGGAGCCGCTCAAGGCGCCCACCGGCTTCCAGTTCCACGCGCGCTGCGGGGCCGGCTGCGGCGGCGGCGTGCAGTACCCGATGTCTTACTGTCCGTGGTGCAGCAAGGCGCAATCCTGGAACGAGGAGTCGTTCTTCGACGGGGCATGCCCGCACTGCGACGGCGGCGTCGACGATGGCATGGACCGCTGCGTGTGGTGCGGAGAGGATGCCACCGGGCGTGACCTGATCGTGCGCGCGCTGCGCCGCGTGCGTCGCCTCCTGCGCGTGGCGCGCGTCCCGGTCTGGGACTACCGCGTGCTCCTGCGGCCCGGCGTCTCCGGCGTAGACCCGGCGTACCCGAACGCCATCGAGATCGAGCGCGGCTACGTGGTCGGCAAGAAGAGCCGCGGCGAGATCCCATGGCGCCTGCTGGTCGGCCTGGTGCTCCACGAGCTCGGCCACAGCTTCCTCTACCAGCACTGGTACTGGACGCGCGAGCCGCGCTTCATCCAGGCCTTCGGCCTCGTGGACAAGGCGTACCGCGTCCGCGACGATCTCTTCGTCGACTTCAACCGGCGTTACGTTGCCATCTCCCCCGTCGACCACGTGAGCACGTACGCCCACGTGCACCCGCAGGAGGACTTCGCCGAGACATTTCGCTTTTACTGCACCCGCCGCGGCCGGCTGCGCGAGCTCTTCGCCGAGCTCGGGCAGAAGCACAAGGGCGTGCCGGTCTACGAGAAGTTCCTCACCCTGCACGACTTCCTGCGCAGGCTGCGCGCCCAGAGCGGCGCGCCGCGCCGGCCATCCAGCTGGCCCAGGCCGCGCTGAGCGCCAGGCCTGGGCCGGGTGAGTCGACGCGAGCGCGCGGCGCTCGGTCCTCAGTAGCTGCCGCTCGAGCCGCCGCCGCCCGAGGAGCCGCCGCCGCCGGCGAAGCCGCCACCGCCGCCGCCGCCGCCACCCCCGCCGCCGCCACCACCGCCCCATCCGCCGCCGCCACCGGGGAAGAACCAGACGCCGCGGCGCCGACCGAGCCACATCAGCACCAGGAAGAAGAGCAGCGGCCCGATGATGCCCAGGATGCCGACCGAGCGCGGCTGTGACTGCGGCGGCGGCCGCTGCACGGCGTCGGGGGGCAGGTCCTTGACCCCGAGCGCCTGGGCAATGCCGCTGACGCCGGCGTCGACGCCGGCGGCGAATCGGTCCTGCGCGAGCAGCGGGCCGATGCGCGTGTCGATGATGTCTCGGCTCTGCAGATCGGTGAGGTCGCCACCGACGCCCTTGCCCGTCTCGATGCGGACGCGCCGGTCGCCGGTGGCGATGACCAGCAGCACGCCGTTGTCCTCGGCGGCCTTGCCGAGCTTCCAGGCGTTGAAGGTCTCGTAGGCCACGTCCTCGATCACCTCGCCGCCGAGCGACGGGATGATGAGCACCGCGATCTCGTGCCCGCTCGACTGACGGATGCGCTCCATCCGCTGCTCGAGCGCCTGCTCGTCCTCCGGTCCGATCTTCCCCGCCAGGTCGGTGACGTGCTGGTCCATGGCCGGCGGCTGGTAGGCGGCCGCCGTGCGCGGGTAGGGGAAGAGCAGCACCGCGCAGACCGCGATGGCCACCAGCAGCAGCAGCCCGCGCGCGCGGTGAGGGAGGTGGAGCATCAGTCGAACGACACCTTGGGCGCGCCCTGGGCCTCGGCGGACGCGCTGAAGAACACGCGCGGCTTGAAGGGCTTGCCGGTCACCTTGTTGACGACGGAGCCGCCGATCTTGGCCAGCGTCGCGTTGTAGTCGGAGACGGCCTCGTTGTACTGCTCACGCGAGCGCAGGACGCGGTTCTCGGTGCCCTCGAGCTGCACCTGCAGGTCGCGGAAGCCCTGGTTGGCCTTGAGGTCCGGGTAGGCCTCCTGCACGACGAGGAGGCGGGAGAGGGTGCCGGAGAGCTGGTCCTGGGCCGCCTGGAACTGCTTCACCTTCTCCGGGTCGGTGAGGTCGTCGGCGCTCATGGTGATGCCCGTTGCCCGGGCGCGCGCCGCGGTGACGGCGGCCAGCGTCCCCTCCTCGTGCTTGGCCGAAGCCTTCACGATGTTGACCAGGTTGGGTATGAGATCGTAGCGGCGCTGCAGCTGCGCCTCGATGTCCGCCCAGCGCTGCTGGGCGACGGTGTCTTTCTGGACGAGCTCGTCGTACTTGCCGCAGCCGGGCAACGCGACGGCTGCGATCGCCAGCACGGTGAAAACGAGGAGCGCTCGCGCGCCGGCGAGGGCCTTCTGGATGGGGTTGTCCATGTGTGTGATGTGATGAGTCTCGCGCCGCGCGGCGTCATCAGGGACCGCCTGATTGACCCATCAGGACGCAAGTGCGGCGTGCCGACTCGGTCACTTGCCCGCAACCGTGGGGATGCGCTGGATCGCAGGGGTGGATCACCGGAGCTCCATCGCATGCCCTTCGTGTGCGCAGATGTGCGCCAACAGGCCGCCGTTCCGGGGCGTCGGGGCCTTTCAGGGCTGGCCCGATACCTGCTCTGCCTCGCGGAGCCGCCCGTTCGTCCTGGCAGGCGCCCCGACCATGCTCGTCCACGACCCTTCCGGACCGCGCGCCAAGAAGCCCGCAGCGCCCGCAGCCGCGCCGGCGCCAGCCGTGGTGGCGGTGCCCGCGCAGGCCAAGGCCGGTGCGCGACAGCGGCCGCCGAAGTCGCCCGTCGAGCCGGGCGAGGTGCTGGGCGGCAAGTACCGCGTGGAGAGGGTCATCGGCTACGGCGGCATGGGTGTGGTGGTGGCCGCGACCCACCTGGCCCTCGAGCGGCTGGTGGCCCTGAAGATCATGCGCAGCGAGCTCTGTCGCGACGAGGCGGCGCACAAGCGCTTCCTGCGCGAGGCGCGCGCCGCCGCGCGGCTCGGCGGCCCGCACGTGGCCCGGGTCATCGACGTCGGCACCATCGAGTCGCGCGATCTGGGCGGCATGGAAGTGCCGTGCATCGTCATGGAGTACCTCGACGGCGAGGACCTCGGCGCGCACCTCGCCCACCGCGGGCACATGCCGGTGCCGGAGATCGCCGACCTGATCCTGCAGGCCTGCGATGCGCTCGACGAGGCGCACGATGCCTCGCTCGTCCACCGCGATCTGAAGCCGGCCAACCTCTTCCTCAGCAAGCGCCCCGACGGAAGCGCCTTCCTCAAGGTGCTCGACTTCGGCATCACCAAGGATTCGCGCGCCGAGATGCGGCTCACCAAGGCCAACGACAGCATCGGCTCACCGCTCTACATCGCGCCCGAGCAGCTGGTGGCACCGCACGACGTCGACGCGCGCGCCGACATCTGGGCGCTGGGCGTCATCCTGTACGAGTCGGTGGCCGGCGTGTCGCCGTTCAAGGCCAAGAGCGCGCAGGCCATCGTCGCCGGCGTGCTCCAGGCCAAGTACCGGCCGCTGTCCGAGGTGGCCGGCCCGCTGCCGCGCGGCTTCGAGGCCGTGGTCACGCGCTGCCTGGAAAAGGACCCGGCGCGGCGCTACCCGAGCGCGGCGGCGCTGGCCCGCGATCTCAAGCCGTTCGCGCCCATGACCCGCGCCATGCGACCGGTCTGGGAGCGCGCCGGCGACGCCCCGGCTGGGTCCGCTGGCGCGCGCGCCGCCACCACCGTGCACGGGCGCAGCCAGCCGCGCTGGGTGCGGTGGATGCCGGTGGCGGCGATCATCGGCGCTGCGTCGCTGCCTTTCCACCCGCGCATGCGCGAGAAGCTGCACCTCGACGACGTGTTCGCGTCGCCGCCGCTGGCGCTGCAGCTGGGCACGGCGCAGATCGCCGGCGCCGCCAACCGCGCCGCCATCACCGCGCTCGTCGCGCCGGCGCGATCGGCGGAGGCGCTGCCCCCGGCCACCGCCATGTCCCCTGCTGCGACCGGCGCGGCCAGCGTGGCGGGCAAGGCGAGCGTGGTCACGGTCGATCAGTTGCCGGACCTGTCGCAGGGTCAGGGCGCCGCGCGTCCCGGCTCCAGGCCCGGGGCCGCGCCGCACGAGGCCACGCCCGCCGACCTTCTGCCCGCCGCACCGGCGTCGGCGCGCGGCACCTCGCACGACCTCTAGCGGCCCCGCCAGCGCGCCGACACCGGCGCCGCCGGGTCGTTCCCGGGCACCGGGGGGCCAAGGTGTCGCCGGGCCCGCCGAGCCGAGCCGTGTTTGCCTGAGCCTGGGGCCGTCGGTACCATGGCCCGAGGTGCGACGCGCGCAGCGCCGTCGAACCGCCCGGTGGCGCATGTGGCTCCACCTGGCTCGTCCGGGTTCAAGGGACATTGGCGGGGATGCAACGGCCCTTGGAACGCGTCAGCAACGTCATCGGCAAGTACCGGCTCATCGCCGAGCTCGGTCATGGCGGCATGGCGGACGTGTACCTGGCGGTGGCGCACGGGCCGGCGCGCTTCAACAAGCTCGTGGTCATCAAGCAGATCCGCGCTCAGTTCGCGGAGGACCCCGAGTTCCTCTCCATGTTCCTCGACGAGGCGCGGCTGGCGGCGCGGCTCAGCCACCCCAACGTCGTCCAGACCAACGAGGTGGGTGACGACGCCGGCCGGTACTTCATGGCCATGGAGTACCTCGAGGGCCAGCCGCTCAACCGCATCATCCACCGCGTCGCCAAGTCGCGCGGCCCGCACGGCGGCCTCGACCTCGGCGTCTATCTGCGCATCCTGGTCGACGTTCTGGGCGGCCTGCATCACGCGCACGAGCTCGCCGACTACGACGGCACTCCGCTGGGCGTCGTGCATCGCGACGTGACCCCACACAACGTCTTCGTCACCTACGACGGGCAGGTCAAGATCGTCGACTTCGGCATCGCCAAGGCGCTCAGCTCCTCGGCGGAGACGCGCACCGGCGTGCTCAAGGGCAAGGTGGCGTACATGGCGCCGGAGCAGATGCGCGGCGAGCGCGTCGACCGCCGCGCCGACGTCTTCTCGGTCGGCGTCATGCTCTGGGAGGCGGCCACCGGGCGCCGCCTCTGGAAGGGCAAGCCGGACCTGGCCATCCTCTCCGAGGTCACCAGCGGCCGTATGCCCCCGCCCTCGACGGTGAATCCCGATGTCCCGCCGCGTCTGGAGTCGATCTGCATGCGCGCGCTGGCGCCCGATCGCCACGAGCGGTACGCGACCGCCGCCGAGCTCTCCACGGACATCGAATCGTTCCTCGACGACCGCGCCGAGCGCCTCACCCTGCGCGACCTCGGCCGCCTCGTCTCCTCGGTGTTCCAGGACGAGCGCGCGAACCTGCGGGCCATCGTCGACAACCAGCTGCGCTCCACCAGGGAGCTGGTCACCGACGAATGGCGCGCGGTGAGCCTGCCGCGCATCGCCGACCCGCCAACGACCGGCCCTCAACCGGAGATGGACCCGGCCCGCTCCGCCAGCTGGGACCCGGGACGCGGCTCGGGCACGCCGCCGGACGCGCGCAGCGATCCGCCCGAAGGCAGCGATCCACGCAGCGACCCGCGCAGCTCGCACCCTTCGGACCCACGCATGGCCGGCGGCCACGGTTCCGACCCGCGCCGCCACGATGGCAGTTCCAGCGGCGCATCGGCCGAGGGGCACGGCTCCGACCCGCGCCGCCACGATCGGAGCTCCAGCGGAGCGCCGCCCGACGGCCACGGCTCCGACCCGCGCAGCGACCCGCGCCTCGCCTTCCGTGATGGCACCCCGGTCACCGGGCCGAGCCGCTCCTCGCACCTGGCCGTGGCCACGGGCAGCCTGCCGGCGCCGCTCGATCCGCGGGCGCGGCGGCTGCGGCTGGTGGCCGTCTCCGGCCTGGTCGCGCTGCTCACCGTGGGGATGGGCGTCTTCCTGGTCGCCAAGGGCTCCTCGACACGGGCTGGCACCGAGCCGGCGTCCGGGTCGGAGCGCGTCTCGGCCAGCACGGCCACCGCGGTCACCCCGTCGCCCACGCCACCCGCGCCTCCGGAGCCGATCGCGCCCGCGGTGGTGACGGTGACCATCCAGGCCTCGCCGCCCGAGGCGCGCATGCTGCTCGACGGCAAGCCCCTCTCCGGCAACCCTTTCAAGGGGACGCTGCCGCGCGACGGGGCGGAGCATTCGCTGCGCGTCGAGGCCAAGGGCCACGACGCGCTGGAGCGCACGCTGCGCCTGGAGCGAGACATCACCATGTCCCTGTCGCTCACCCGCGAGCCCGCGGTGGGCCCGCAGGCGCGGCGCCCGTTCGCGCCCCAGCAGCCGCAAGAGCCCGACCCCGACGAGATGAAGCCGAAACCGCGCCCCAAGCGCCCGCTCGACGACGACAACCCGTACGCTCCCAGACCATGACCATGCGCCGCGCCGCCATCCTCTGTGCCGCACTGCTCCTGGCCACCCCGGTGACCCACGTCTTCGCGCAGGACGGGCCGACCAAGGCCCAGCGCGACGAGGCGGCGAGCCGCTTCCGCAAGGGCATCGAGCTCTACAACGAGGGCGACAACCAGGCGGCGCTCGCCGAGTTCAAGCGCGCCTACGCCCTGGCCCCGAACTACGCGGTCCTTTACAACATCGGCCAGGTCCAGTTCCAGATGCAGGACTACCCGGGCGCGCTCTCGGCGTTCGAGCGGTACCTGTCCGAGGGAGGCAACCGCGTGCCCGCCTCGCGCCGCGCCGAGGTGGAGCGCGACGTCGCCAAGCTCAAGTCACGCGTGGGCTTCCTGGACATCAGCGCCAGCGTCGACGGCGCAGAGATCGCCATCGACGACACGACCGTCGGCAAGTCGCCGCTGGCCAAGCCGGTGATGGTCAGCGCCGGCCGCCACCGCATCACCGCCTCGCGCGACGGCCGCGTGGCCGCGACGCGCATCGTGGAGATCGCCAGCGGCGACACCGTCGACGTCAAGCTCGAGCTTCCCGAGAACGGATCGAGCGCCGCGCCCGCGCCGCCCCCCACGCCCGGTCCGGGTCCCGACCCGACGGGCGCCGGCACCAAGCCGCCGACCGGTGACACGACCACGCCGGAGCCGACCACGCCCGACGACCGGCCCGGCATCCCCTGGATCGGCTGGGGCATCACCGGCGCGCTCGCCGCAGGGGCCACGGTGTGCGGCATCCTGGCCCTCTCGGCCTCCAGCGACCTCGAGGCGGAGCGCGGCCGGCAACAGACCGATGCCGAGACGCTGCCCGACGCCGGCACCAAGACGACGGGCCTCGCCCTGGCCACCGACATCCTGGCCGGTGGAGCGATCATCGCCGCCGGCGTGTCGCTCTACTTCACCGTGAAGGCGGTCAACGCCTCGCCGTCGGGCGAGGCCACCGGCCTGGTGAAGGAGACGCGCGTCGTGGCCGGGCCGCGTGGCGTCAGCGTGATCGGCAAGTTCTGACGGAAATCGCGCCGGGCGCAGGATCCTTCCGCGCACCCGGGCCGTCCGAGGCCCGCACGTTGACCGGCACCCGGTGCTGCACGCGCAGGCGCGGGAGGCCATCGGCATGGGCAAGGCGAGCTGGGCGATCGGTGCTTCGGTGGTCTTCCTCGGCCTGGTGGCCGCGGATGGCAACATCTGCGGGGACAACGACGATTGCTGCCGCGGCTGGTGCCTCGGCGGGTCGTGCTCCAGCCAGTGCGGCGGCTACGAGGACAGCTGTCACTTCACGCCGAACGCCTGCTGTCCCGGGTACGAGTGCTACGAGCCGAACGACTTCGCGCTGTGTCAGAAGGTCGGCTGCAAGCAGGAGGGCGGGTCGTGCTCGCAGGACTCCGACTGCTGCTTCACCGCGTGGTTCTGCATCAGCGGCACCTGCCAGGGGTAGCGAAGCGAGCCGCCGTCGCAGTCCGGGTTGTGCGGAGGCGAGCGCTGCGGCCCACGCGGGCCGCGCTGCGCCAGGTCACCCGTCGCCGATGCACTCCATGGTCGTCGAGGTATCGCAGATCCCGGAGCAACATTCACTGTTGGACTCGCACGGTTCGTTGTCGAGCTTGCAGCAGTTGACCACCGAGTCGACGAACTCCTGTGCGGTGGCGTCGTAGTACTGACCCGCGAACACGAAGTCCGCGTCGCCTTCGTTGTCGAGGTCGATGCACCAGGTGTCGATGTCTGCCACCGCCTCGCCGGTGTCGAGATTGAAGTCGAGCCGGCCGGAAGCGCCGTTGTAATCGATGGCGCTGCCGCCACGCAGCGCCTGGAAGGCCGGCGAAATGCCGTCCGGACCGGGCTCGATGCTCGTTCCACCCACCATCTTGCCCATGGCCTTGGCCAGGTTCCTGCCGGTGATGGGCTGCGTGCCGAGCGAGACCGCGGCGTAGGAAAGGAGATAGCCGGCGTCGTAGGCGTTCTCCGCGTACGTTCCGGGGTCCTCGTTCTTGAACGCTGCGCGAAACCGTAAGGCGAACGCGTTGAAGTCGGCGGTCTTGTGGCCCGGGACGCTACCCACGACGCGCCCGCGCAGAGAGTTGTCTGCGTCCACCAGGGCAATCATCTCGTCCAGGCGTCCGCCGTCCGGGCAGACGTAGCTCGGCAGGGGCGGGGGCGAGCCCGTCGTCGGCCAGGCCGCCTCGATACCGCCGACGATGCTCTTCACGCTCTCGTTCGTGCCCAGCGGGATCACGATGTCGGGTGCGAACTCCACGACCTGGGCCACGATGCCAGGGAAGTCGACACTGGCTCCCGTGCTCGGATCGGGGAAGTCGACCTGCAGGAAGTTGGTGGAGTTGGCGGTGGCGTCCTTGCCATTGAAGACCAGGAGCTTGGTGACCGCGTTGGCGAGGCCCTTGCCGTAGGCGTCGCCCTTCACCGTGATGGCGAGCCGGACCTGGTCCGTGCTCATGAGCTCCTGCCGAGCGCGAATCCGCGCCTCGACGTACTTGACGAGGTTGGCGAGCGGGACGGCCTGGATGGAATCCGACGGGACCGTGCGCCAGAGCAATCCGTCGTCCTCGATCGCAGTGAGGCTCGGGCTGGTGGCAGAGGCCGACATGATCATCACCCCGGCGGGGATGGCCACCTGCTGGGCCACATCGGCGGTGACGCCGCTGAACGCGGGGCCGAAGATCGCCGGGACCTGCACGGTGTCGGTCAGGTGGCGAGCCGTTCCGATCGGATCCGCCAGGTCGTGGCATGCGAGCAGGGCCAGCGGGCGAGGCGGAGCGCCCGCGGTCGGCGATGGCAAACCGTTCTTCTCCGTCAAGATCTCCGAGAACGCGAGCTCCACGCCCTGCTTGATGGGGATGCCCAGGCTCGAGAAATCGTCCTCGCTCTCGTCGGCCGGCGCCACGAGTGGACCCATGTACGCGAAGAGGATGGTCGAATCGTCGCTGAGCACGTCCGGCGAAGGCACCACCGAAGCGCAGTCCGCCGTCAGCAGCGTGGCGCAGCGCCGGTCCGACTGGCGGCAGATGGCCGGCTGCCCACCGGCGTCGTCGATGCACTGCTGGTTCGTCTCGCACGGCGCGCCGCCGGAGAGGCACACCCCGTCCTGGCAGCTGGTGCCCGGGAACGCTGCGCAGTCGGTGCTCGACTCGCACTGGTCGGAGTTGCTGTCGACGATCACCGAGCACGCCGGCAACAGCCAGCACGAGCCCGCGGTCAGCAGCAACGACGCGAAGGAAGGTCCCCGGGGACGAGGCACGAGGCGAGCATAGCCGATGCCGTCGGACGTGGATATTTCGCCGGGCTCCGGCCTGCCGGAACGCGCCAGACGGGCGGCTCACGCGAGCCGTACGGTCGAGCTCGGTTCAGCCTCACTCCAGCGTGATGTCGAGCTCGAAGCCGCCGAACTGGGGTACCCCGCCGGCGACATACGTATCCGCGACCACCCAGACCGCACCCGCCGGAACTGCCGTGCTGGCCGTCACGTCGTCGCGGGCCAGACAGCTCGCGCCGTCCAGGTCCTCCAGGATGTGCACGTCGATGTCCACGCCGTCCCCATCGGTGACCGCGACGGTGAGCGTGCCCGCGCTCGGCACCTCCACCAGGTAGGCGATCTCGGGGCCCGACTCGTCCGCCTCTGGCTTGCACGCGTAGGAGTCGATGAGCATCGACCCCTCGGCGCCGGTGTCGCGCTGATCGTGGAAGGGCAGCGCGTCGACGCAGGTCGCGCCGCCCGGGCAGCCGCCGCCGGCGCTGCTGCCACCGGCGCCGCCGCTTCCCGCAGCGGGACCGTCACCTCCGTGGTCCGACCCGCCGGCGCCCGCGCCGGCAAACGTCCCGCCGGTGCCGTCCTCTTCGAGACCGCGCCCCACCGAGTCGTCGTCGCTGCATCCGGCCAGCGCGGCCACGGCAGCGACCACCATGCACGTTGCACCTCGGCGCAGGAGCGGTCGCATGCTCAGCGCACCATCACGGCGCTCGCGTGGCGCCGAACGCCGCGCCGGCGCCGCACCAGCGCGCCTGCGATGAGCGCCAGCGCCGACCACGCGCCGCCGCCTGGGGAGCCGGCCACGACCGCGCAGCCGCCCTCGGCCGACGCCGAGACCTCGGCGGAGATGCCGTTGCCGTCTCCGTCGCCACCGCTGGAGCCGCTTCCGCTGGAATCGCCGCTGCTGCCGGAGCCGCTGCCGTCGGGCGCGCACGGGTCGAAGCCCGCGCTGGCAACCACCTCCCACGGCGTCCAGCCGTCCGCGGCGTGGTAGCTGCGCACCAGCTGACCCTCGTCGTCGACGACCAGCAGCTCGGCGTGCCCGTCGCCGCGCACCCACAGGAAGGGGTCGGAGGCCGAGCGCTGCTCGAAGTGGGGGCTCCAGTCGCCATACGCGGCGCCGAGCCACCACAGGTGCAGCACGTTGCCGTCGGCGTCGCGCGCCACCACCTCGGGCCCGGCGGTCCCGAAGGCACCGGGGTTCATGATGGCGCTCGGCTCGCCCTCGATCTCGGTGCCGGCGCCGAGCTTCTCGAACGGCTTCCAGCCGGCGTCGAAGAGCGCGTGCGCCAGCTCGCCGTCGCCGCCGCGCGCGAAGAGCTCGAGGTGCCCGTCCGGCCAGCGCACCGGCACCGGACGCG
>JBBJMR010000250.1:0-12933 GCA_037720395.1 Polyangiaceae bacterium | reverse complement strand
CTCGAGTCGCTGGCGTGCTCAGTGCGCGCCAAGCGCCAGACCGGTGTCCGGATCGAACGCGTGTCCGCGCCGGGCGACGATGGGCAGCGCGTCGCCCTTGGCGACGGCCAGCTCCGCGTCGACGCGCGCCACGAACGTCGCTCCGTCGAGCGTGCCGCGCACGAAGGACTCGGTGCCCAGCGCCTCCACCAGGCTCACCTGCAGAGTCCCCACTCCATCCCCGGGCGCGGCGGGCTCGACGTCGTGCGGACGCACGCCGAGCGTCACCCGCCGGTCCACATCGGACTCGCGCAGCACGGCGCCGTCGAGCGGGACGACCAAGCCGCCCGGCCCGCGCGCGATCACGGCGCCGCCCGCGCCGCGCTCCAGCGTGCCGTCGACGAAGTTGATGGCCGGGCTGCCGAGGAAGCCGGCGACGAAGCGCGTGCGCGGCCGCGCGTAGACCTCGAGCGGAGCACCGGCCTGCTCGACCACCCCCTTGTTGAGGACGAACAGCGCGTCGGCCAGCGTCATCGCCTCCACCTGATCGTGGGTCACGTAGACGCTCGTGGCGCCGAGGCGGTCGTGCAACGCCCGGATGTCGACGCGCACCTGGGCGCGCAGCGCGGCGTCGAGGTTGGACAGCGGCTCGTCGAAGAGAAACAGCGCGGGCCGCCGCACGATGGCCCGGCCCATGGCGACGCGCTGTCGCTGGCCGCCGGAGAGCGCCTTGGGCAGGCGATCGAGATAGGGCCCGAGGCCGAGCATCTCCGAGGCTTCGTTCACGCGCGCCACGATCTCCGCCTCCGCCGTCTTGCGCAGGCGCAGGCCGAAGGCCAGGTTCTCGCGCACGGTGAGGTGCGGGTAGAGCGCGTACGACTGGAAGACCATGGCGATGTCCCGGTCCCGCGGCTCGAGCCGGGTCACCTCGCGGTCGCCGAAGACGATGGTCCCCTCGTCGGCCTGCTCCAGCCCGGCGAGAAGGCGGAGCAGGGTCGACTTGCCGCAACCGCTCGGCCCGACGAGCACGGCGAAGGCGCCGTCTGGCACCTCCACGTCGACACCGCGGAGCACCGGCGTGTCGCCGAAGCGCTTGCCGAGCCCGCGGACGCTGACCTTGGCCATGAGGACTGGACGGGCCCGGGCCGCGCCGGACGCTAGATCCCGCCCTCGAACTGCGACTCGGGGACCAGCACCGCGCCGCTCTCGGGCGGCAGGGTGATGGAGAGCCGACCGTCGGCGGAGACGGTGAATTTCTGTTCGCCGGCCAGAGCGTTGACCAGCACCGTGCCCGGCGCAGCGTTGACCAGCATGGGCGCGCCGTCGAAGGCCGGCGAGCTGTCGTGATTCTTGTTGGTGTTGAAGACCACCAGCGCGTACGCGTCACCGGCATCACCACCTGCGCGCTCGAAGGCGAAGGCGCCGGCGTCCGGCTCGTCGCCGGCGCGCGCCGAGGCCCAGGTCACCGCCACGTCGCCGGCGCGGAGCGCCTTGTACGCCTTGCGCATCCGCGAGATGCGCTGGATCCAGCCGTACGTCGAGGTGCCGGTGTCGAAGCCGGTGCCCCAGAGGTCCTCGCGGTTGGCGGGGTCGTTGCCGCCGGCCAGCTCCTGCTCGGTGCCGTAGTAGATGCAGGGGATGCCCTCGGCGGTGCAGAGGAAGAGCAGAGCGTTGTGCAGCGACGGCGTTCCCGCCCCGCTGAAGAGGAAGCGCGGCACGTCGTGGTTGTCGAGGAAGTTCACCAGCGACTTGTTCGGCGGCAGCGTGGTGCCGAGCTCGTTCGGCGTGGTGCCGTAGTTGGTGGCGCGCTGCGACCAGAGCTGCTCGATGCGATCGGTGCTCTGCGCCAGCTGGAAGACGTCGCGGATGGCCTGGAAGTACTGCGGGAAGTAGAAGACGCCGTCGAGCTGATCGCCGGTGAGACCCACGCCGTCGCTGACGCACTCGTTCTCGCGCGCCAGCTCGCCCTCGGGCGGCAGATCGTTCTTGGTGTACTGCCCGACGAGGATGTCGCGGCCGTCGAAGGCCTCGCCGAACATGAAGAACCGGTCCTTGCCCTGGGCATGCAGGCGCTGCCGCACCTTCTGCGCGAAGTATCGCCAGAACTCACGCTCCACGTGCTTCACCGTGTCGATGCGGAAGCCGTCGAGGTCGGTGAGCTCCACCCAGCGCGTGAAGCTGTCGACCATGGCCTGCTTCACGTCGCAGCGCGTGGTGTTCACATCCTTGAGCCCGCCCGGGAAGTCGCCGTGCAAGAGCTGGTCGGGGTCGTCGAAGTTGTAGGTGCGCCCCTTGCGGTTGTAGGCCTCCGGCTTGCGGAGCACCTCGGGCAGCGGCGGCACGTGGTTCGAGGCCGGGTCGTAGTTGAAGATGATCGGCGCCGGCCCCGACTCGCCCAGCGAGGTGAACGACTGGACGCCGCGCGGGTCGAAGTCCGGGTCGTACTCGTTGAGGTGCGTCACGCCGGAGGTGATGCCGTTGCCGGCCACGCGGTCGTCGGGCTCGCCGTTGAGGTTGATGTCGTAATAGAAGAGCTGCCCCATGTGGTTGGTGACGATGTCGAGGATGACCTTCATCCCTCGGTCGTGCGCGGCGCGCACCATGCTGCGCAGCGCGGGCAGGTCGCCGAAGTGTGGGTTGACCGCGGTCAGGTCCTGCTGCCAGTACCCGTGGTAGCCGTCGTAGCCGGCGTCGGTGTCGACGTTCTTGACCACTGGTGAGATCCAGAGCGTGGTCACGCCCAGGCCCTGCAGGTAGTCCAGCTTCTGCTCCACGCCGAGCCAGTCGCCGCCGTGCCACTTGCCGGGCGCCGAGGTGTCGACGCGGAAGTTGTTGCCTTCGTCGGCGTCGGCGAAGCGATCCACCAGCAGCTGATAGATCACCTCGTCGCGCCAGTCGCCGACGTGGGTGGCCAGCTCGATCTCCCCCTCGGCGCCCTCGTCCAGCTCCATGCAGCCGGTGTTGGCGGCACCGAGCGCCACCGCCAGCGCCGCGACCCAGACCTTCTTGCTAGCGTACGTAGTGCGCATCACCCACCACCGTAGCTCGAGGAGTTGAACCACCACTCCGCCCCGACGCCGAGGAAGTGCTCGACGCCGCGCAGACCGAACACATCGTCCTCCGGATACAGCGCCTTGGCCGCGTCGTCCCGCGCGGTGATGGCCCAGATGAGGCGCAGGTGCGGCCGGCTGTAGTCGCCGCGGCCGGCCGGGGAGAGGAAAGGAACGAAGCCGACGCGGTAGAGGCGCGCGGTGAAATGACTGGGCCCTTCGCCCGCGCCGTCCTCGCCCTCGCTCTCGGGCGCGGTGCGCACCACGCCACGCTGCTGCGCCTGGTAGGAGCCCTCGATGGCGATGCCGCCGTACTCGCCGAAGAAGAGGTGCGGGCGGGCGACGATGATCCCCTCGTCGACGTCGCCATAGTCCAGCGCCTCGCCGGCGTTGCGGAAGGAGCGCAGGTACGCGCCGAGCATGACGCCGACCGGACCGAATTCCCAGTTGCCGCCGACCGCGACGACCATCTCCGAGGCGCCGCTCGAGGTTGCGTCGATGGACAGCTGCGTCGGGGTCACCAGGTCCCCGTAGGCGGCCAGGCCGGTGGCGTAGCGCACGAAGGCGTTGACGTGCGTGTCGCGCTGGCCGGTGAAGGCGCCGAGCTGCGCGCCGATCACGTACCCGGACTCCGCCGGCAGCGACTCGAAGACGCCGGTGTCCTCCTCGCGCTGCCCGGCCGGGAGGCGGTGCGCCTCCATGTATCCCACCACCTTCACCCCCGCCTCGCGACCGACGGGGAGGATGTGCTCGATCTTGGCGCTGCCGATCCATTTCTGCCGGTCGAGCACCTCGACATCGACGGCGCCGAACTGGTTGAGCGGCGCCGGCCGCTGCACCGTCTGGTGGAAGTAGGCGGAGTCGGGCTGGGCGAGGCCCATGTGCAGGGCGATGGACGAGCGGTTGCCACGAGCCTCTGGCTGGGGCGGCGCCTGGCCAGGCGTGGCGCCCGCCGGGGGCGCCTCGGGGCGGCCCCATCGCGCCCAGTCGGTGTCGTAGCGCACGCCGGCGCCCACGGTGTTGAGGTTGTCGAGCGGCCACCAGTCGAGCAGGTAGATGTCGTCACCGCGAACCATTCGCGAGCCAGCCCAGGCGGAGAGGCCCTTGGCGCCGAGGTCGCGCTCCTCGAGGTAGAGGTTGCGCACCGCCAGCGACACGTCGAAGTCGCCGTCGTAGTGGAAGACGGGGTTGGCGAAGGCCAGCGTGGCGACCAGGCGCGTGGAGGCGCGCGTCTTCTCCCAGTAGTCGTCGCGACGCAGCTCGAGCTCGACGTAGTTGGCCTCGTCGAGGCGCGAGCCGTGGGCCACGATGTCCGAGTCGCGACCCGGGCCGCCGCGGCCATCGGTGGCGGCGATCATGCGGCCGTAGGAGCCGAAGGCGAAGCCGGTGGGGCGCGGGGCCGCCACCGACGCCACCGGTGGCGCGCCGGTCACCGGCGCGGCGGGCGGCTTGGGCGACTCGGCGGGCGGCGGCTTCGGCGCCGCGGGCGGCTCGGCAGGCCTGGGCTCCGCGGCGGGTGCCAGCGGCGGGTCGACCGGTGGCGGCGGCTCGGCGGGGGGGGCCAGCGGGTCGGTCGGCTGTGCAGGGGGCGGCTCGACGGGCTGCGCGACGACGGCCGCGGGCGCGAGGAGCGCGGCGAGCCGCGAGGCGAGCGCGGCGCCGCGCGCGCGCCCGGAAACGAGGATGCCAGCGGGCCGCACGGCCGCGAAACCTAGTGAAACGGATCCGGGAACACCAGCAGCTTCCAAGATGCGGACCCGCCCCGCGCGGCGGCGATCGCGGCGCGGGTCCGGCTCAGGGTCGCGGCGCGGGCTGGCCCACCTGATCGAACACCGTCATCTGCTCGAGCAGCGGCGCGTACCAGCCGAGAGCGGCGCGGTCCTCGGGCAGCAGCGCGTAGAGGCGCGTGCGCCGGGAAGCATGGTAGCCGCCGGCGACGATGGCCGCGTCCACCGCGCCGGTCCCGTTGCGCAGCACACCCTCGAAGTGGAAGCCGCATTTGTCGACGACGCGGCGGCTGGCCTCGTTGAGCTCGTCGTGCATCACCTGGACGCGGTCCGAGCCGAGCCACTCGAACGCGTAGGCGACGGCCAGGCGCGTGGCCAGCGTGCACAGCCCCTTGCCGACGTGCGCCGTCGGTGTCCAGTACCCGACCTCCAGCGCCGCCGGGTTGAGGGCGGTGCGCGGGTGCAGACCGACGTAGCTCAGATGCTCCCCGCTGGCGGCGTCACACAGGACCAGGAGCAGCTCCCGGCCGCTCCAGTAGGCGGCCTCGGCCAGTTTCAGGCGGGCCAGCTGGGTCTTCAGCGAGACGTCACCATGCGCCCACGGCATGAATGGCCGCAGCTCGGCGGCGCTGGCCAGCGCGGCCGCGGTGATGGCCTCGGCGTCGGTGCGCAGCGTGGGGCGCAGCACGAGCTGGCGCGTTTCGTGTTGAACTTCGATGCGACTGGCGGGGTTGTCGCGGGACACGCCGAGGGCGTCGGCGGCCTGGTCCAGCTCGGCAGGTGCTCCGGGTCCGTTTTGTTTCATGGTCGTGGAGGACGAGACGGGGCATCGGGGCCCAGCCTGACGCGGCGCGTGCTCCCACTTTCGTCTGGAAACACGGTCTCATGCCGCGCGGCGCACCTCCACCCCCCTCGTGCCCGCTGAACCGCGGGCGGCGGGCGAATGTTGAGCCGCCGCGCAGCCTGGGAGAGACTTTCCACCATCGACGTGGCCAACGCAGTTGCCAAGCCCGGCGCTCCGGGAACGACCCCGCCCCCGTCGCGGTCCCCGGCGGTCTTCCGCCCGCTGCCGTTCAGCGGTGACGACACGGCGCTGCTCGCGGCGCTCAAGGTCGGGCACCCGGGCGCGGTGGCCGCCTTCTACGACCGCTTCTGCGCGCACGTGCAGCGCATCCTGGTCCGCGTCCTCGGCGCCGATCGCGAGCTCGCCGACGTGCACCACGACGTCTTCGTCCGCGCGCTGGGGTCGATCAAGGACGTCACCGAGCCCGCGGCGCTCAAGGCCTGGGTCACCCAGGTCGCCGTCTTCACCGCGCGCACCTGCATCCAGCGGCGCTCGCGCCGCTGGTGGCTGCGCATCCTGCCACCGGACGAGGTGCCCGAGGTGGAGGCGACGGTGACCACCGGCGAGCTGAACGAGGCGCTGCGAGCGACCTACGCGGTGCTCGACAAGCTGCCCGCCGACGAGCGCATCGCCTTCGCGCTGCGCTTCATCGACGGCATGGAGCTCACCGAGGTGGCGCGGAGCTGCGGCTGCTCCCTGGCCACCATCAAGCGCAAGCTCGGCGGCGCGGAGAAGCGCTTCGTTGCCCTGGCGCGGCGGCAGCCGGTGCTCCTCGACTGGCTGGAAGGAGGTGCCCGATGGGGCAGCATCACGACGCCCTGACGCGCATCGGAGAGCGCCTGCGCTCGGCGCAGGACGAGGCGCCGCTCGATCACCCGCTCGACCGGGACGCGGGCCGCGAGCGGCTGCTGCTCGCTGCGGCTCGCCGGCGGAGCGCCGATCAGTCGGCTCGTGCGGCCGCCTCGCCGCGTCGCTGGTGGCTGGGTGCGTCGGCGGGCGTGGCGGCTGCCGCCGCGGTGGCGGTGACGCTGCTGCTCACGCGCCCGAGCGGGTCACTCACCTTCCAGGTCGGAGACCATTTCGGTGGCGGGGAGGCCGGCGCGGTCGGCGCCTGGCTCGCCGCTCCGCCGGGACAATCGCTGCCGCTGCGCTTCTCCGACGGCACGGCCATCGAGCTGCGGCCGGAGGCGCGCGCGCGCGTGGCGCGCAGCGACGCCGACGGCGCGGAGATCGTGCTCGAGCGCGGTCACGCGCATGCCGAGGTCGTCCACCGCGACAAGAGCCGCTGGGACGTGGACGTCGGCCCCTTCGAGGTCCGCGTCACCGGGACTCGCTTCGACGTCTCCTGGGATCCGGTCACCGAGGTCTTCGAGCTGGTCCTCGAGGAGGGCTCGGTGCGCATCGCTGGCCCGCTGCTCGGCGAAGGGCGGCCGGTGGTCGCCGGCGAGACGGTGCGTGTCTCGGTGAAGGAGGAGCGCCTGGAGATCACCGCCGGTGGCCGGCCGCGGCGCAGTGCCGCTGCGACGGCGACCAGCGAGCCACAGCCCGGCGACCCGCCCGCAGCCGCATCCCCTGCGGCACCGGCGCCCGATGCCCCGGCCCCGGTCGCCGCCAACGAGGGCGCACCGATCGACCTCGATCAGATCGCGCCCGATCCGTCGGCCGTTGCCAACACCGCGCCCGCGCGGCCCAGGGTCCGCTGGCGTGAGCTGGCGGTCGCCGGCCGGTACGACGAGGCCCTGGCCGCGGCGGAGAAGCTCGGCTTCGACGACGTCTGCACCATCGCCAGCGCCGCCGACCTGATGCTCCTCGGCGACACCGCGCGGCTGGCGCGGAACGGTGCCCGCGGCAGCCAGGCGCTGCTCGCGCTGCGCGAGCGATTTCCCCGCGACCCGCGCGCGGCCATGGCGGCCTTCGTGCAGGGCAAGATCGCCTTCGACCAGAGGGGCGCCTACGGGGACGCGGCGCGCTGGTTCGAGGTCTATCTCCGCGAGCAGCCGGCGGGGCCGGTGGCGCGCGAGGCGGCAGGGCGCCTCATCGAGGCGCGCGTGAAGGCTGGCAACGCCAGCGGCGCGCGGACCGCGGCCAGCCAGTACCTGCGCGCCTACCCGCTGGGCCCGCACGCCGAGCTGGCCCGGCGCCTGCTCGCCGCCAGCCCGTAACGCCCCGGGAAGCGGCGCCGCCGGGCTCCTCCGCGGCACCGGGCCGTGGTAAGGCCGACGGTCCATGCGAAGCCTCGCGGCCGTCCCGGGTCTGTTGCTGTCGTTCCTCGCCATGGCCATGGGCTGTGGTGTCAATGCCCCCGAGCCGATCAGCCCGGCGCCCACGCCCGTGGCCTCCGTGGCACCGGCGCCGGTGAGCACGGCCAAGGTGGTCGACGTCACCCTGGATACGGTCGGCCTCGACGCCCTGGCGATGGACAAGACCGTCTCGCCCTGCAACGACTTCTACCAGTTCGCCTGCGGCACCTGGCTGCAGAAGACGGAGATCCCCTCCGACGAGTCGGCGTGGACGCGATCGTTTCACGAGATCCAGAAGCGCAACGAGGCCGAGCTGCGGCGCATCCTCGACGAGGCCGCCAAGAACGCCGGCGCCACCGACGAGGTGACCAAGAAGATCGGCGCCTACTACGGCGCCTGCATGGACGAGGCGGCCGTGGAGACCGCCGACGCCAAGCCCATCCAGCCGTTGCTCGCCAAGGCGGCCACCGTGCGCGATGCGAAGTCGCTGACCACGGTCATCGCCGAGCTGCACCAGAGCGGCATCTGGCCGCTGTTCGTGGTCTCGCCCTGGCAGGACCCGAAGGATGCCACCAAGTGGGTGGCGAACATCGATCAGGGCGGCCTCGGCCTGCCGGACCGCGACTACTACCTGCGTGACGACGACGCCGCCAAGAAGACGCGCGCCACCTACCTGGAGCACGTGGAGCGCATGCTGGCGCTGGCCGGCGTGCCGGCGGCCAAAGCCAAGGCGGCCGCCGCCGAGGTGATGAGCGTGGAGACCGAGCTGGCCAAGGTCTCCAAGACCAAGGTCGAGCGCCGCAACCCGCAGGCCATGTTCAACAAGACCGACGCCGCGGCCCTCAAGAAGGCCGCCCCGACCTTCGACTGGGATGGGTACTGGAAGAAGCTCGGCGTCACCGACACCGCGCAGCTCAACGTCACCCACCCGAAGTTCATCGAGGGCTTCGGCGCGCTGATGGGCACGGTCAAGCCCGCGGCCTGGCAGAGCTACCTGCAGTGGCACGTGGTCCGCTCCACCGCGCGCATCCTCTCCAAGAAGTTCGTCGACGAGAGCTTCAAGCTGGAGAAGTCGCTCACCGGACAGGCCGAGCAGCAGGCGCGCTGGAAGCGCTGCGTCGACTACACCGACCGCGCCCTCGGCGACCTGCTGGCCCAGCCGTACGTGGCCTCCAGCTTCCCGGGGGACAGCAAGAAGGCCGCCGAGGACATGGTGACCGGCATCGGCCAGGCGTTCCGCAGGGAGGTCGACCGCATCGACTGGATGGACGCCAAGACCAAGGAGCGCGCCAAGAACAAGCTGCAGAGCATGGCCTGGCTCATCGGCTACCCCGGCAAGTGGAAGCCGTACGACTTCCCCATCGACAAGAAGGCCTTCGCCAAGAACGCCCTCGCCTCGCGCGGCTACGAGCTGAAGCGCGAGCTGGCCAAGGTGGGCAAGGTCGTCGACCGCGACGAGTGGCAGATGAGCGCGCCCACCGTCAACGCCTACTACGACCCGCAGCGCAACCACATGGTCTTCCCGGCCGGCATCCTGCAGCCGCCCTTCTACTCGGTGAAGCAGAGCGCTGCCGTGAACCTGGGCGCCATCGGCATGGTCGTCGGCCACGAGCTGACCCACGGCTTCGACGACGAGGGCGCGCAGTACGACGCCAAGGGCAACCTGGCCAGCTGGTGGGAGCCCGCGGTGGCCGAGCGCTTCAAGCAGAAGACGACCTGCGTCTCGCAGCAGTACGGCGCCTTCGACGCGCTGCCCGGCCTCAAGCTCAACGGCGACCTGACCAATGGCGAGAACATCGCCGACATGGGCGGCGTCAAGCTGGCCTTCAGCGCCTACCGGGCGATGCGCAAGGACGCGCCCGAGGTGACGCGCGCCGGTGGCTTCAACGAGGACCAGCAGTTCTTCCTGGCCATTGCGCAGAGCTGGTGCGGCAAGTACCGGCCGGAGCTGGAGCGACTGGTGGTGCAGACCGATCCCCACTCTCCCAACCGCTTCCGCGTGCGCGGCTCGCTCATGAACCTCCCCGAGTTCGCGCAGGCCTTCAACTGCCCGGCGGGCTCTCCGATGCGCCCGGCCAAGACGTGCTCGGTGTGGTGAGGTCGGCCTAGAGCACCGAACGGTGCTCTAGCCGGAGGCCGCCGCTCGGGCCGGCAGACTGGCCAGGCCACGCGCGGCGGATGAGATACGCTCGACGGTCATGGCGCGCTGCGGGGGAATCGTCGTCGCGGCGCTCGTCGCCCTGCTGGGCTGCACGAACGATTACGACGGCCTCCTCGCCGGCGCTGCCAGCGGGGCCGGCGCGGCCAGCGCCAGCAGCGGTGGGTCGGCCAGCTCGGGCGGGGCGTCGAGCAGCGGCGGGCCGGGTGGAGCCGGGGGCCCCGGTCCGGCAAGCGGCTCGTCGTCCGCGAGCGCGGGAGGTGCCGGAGGCTCGGGACCTGGCGGCAGCGGCGGCGAGGCGCCGTGCACGGTGGCAGCGCTGCACGACACCTTCACGGGCAATACGGTCGGTCCGAGCTGGGAAGAGGCGCTCACCAACGGCGGCGACGTCCGTGTGCACGCGGACAAGCTCAAGGTGCACCCATCGGGCATCGGCCATAGCCGCGCCGAGATCCAGTCCGTGGACATGGTCAACTTCCACGACTGCTCCATGCACGTGATGCTCGTCTCGGCCTTCTCCGATGGGTACCCGGCCGCGGCCTACATGAAGACGCTGGTCGACCCCAGCGAGGAGACCGGCACCTGGCTGCGGATCGGTGTCAGCGAGGGTTCCATCTTCTTCGAGGTCCGCGACGGCGGGACCCAGGGGACGAACACATTCATTACCTACCAGCCCGAGGAGCACATCTGGTTGCGCATCCGCGAGCTCGCCGGGCACACCTACTTCGAGACCTCGCCGGACAAGGGCGCGTGGACCCTCCAGCTCGACGCCACGACCCCCGGCTTCGCCAGCTCGGTGCGCGCCAACCTCGGAGGCAGCAGCTACGACAGCTCCACCGAGGACCCCGGCGAAGCGCACTTCGACGACTTCAACGAGTGAGCCGGACCACCGGCCGCAAGAGTCGTGGGGCGCAGGCCGCGCGCGCTAGAGTGCGGCTCTGATCCTCCCGCGACGCGCGCACCCGTGGCTCATCGCCGGCGCCCTGCTCGCCGCCCCCGCCGTCGCCGGGGCCGACGACGCCATCGCCGTGATGGTCGAGCGCGCCAACAACCCGGTCGCCGTGCGGCTGCGCGCCGAGCTGGAGGCGCTCGGCTTCCGGGTCATCATCTTGCCCGAATCCGGCCGTCCCCCGTCCCGCGAGGCACTGGAGGCGGCGGCGCGCGACGCTGGGGCGGTGGCCGCGGTGCGCATCGTCCCGTCGCACAAGGGCGTCGAGGTCTGGGTAGCCGACCGCGCCACCGGCAAGACGGTGCTCCGCGAGGTGGTCGCCGCCGAGCCCGGGAGCCCGGCCGGCACCAGCACCATCGCCGTACGCGCGGTGGAGCTGCTGCGCGCCAGTCTGATGGAGGTGGAGAGCGCCCGCGCCGCCGGGCGAGATCCGCGTCACCCCGGTGCGCGCCGCCGCCCTTCCCCGCGCCCGCGCCGAGGCGCCCCTGCCGCCGCCGCCACCGCGCCACCTCGGCCTCTCGGTGCAGCTCGGGCCAGCGGTGGCGCTGGCCGCCGGCGGCGTGGACCCCACCCTGCACATCCTCATCGACCTGCGCTGGGTGCCCGGCGAGTGGCTGGGCGTCGACGTCTGCGGCCTGGTGCCCACCTCGCCGGCGCACATCGAGAGCGTGGAGGGCACCTCGCTGGTGACGCTGGCGTTGCTCGGCGCCGGGGCGCACATCGCGCTCGCGCCGCTGCTCGGCGATCGGTCGGCCGAGCCGCGCTGGACGCCGACGCTGGGGGCCGGCGTGGCCGCGGCCTGGCTCCAGCTCGAGGGCATCGCCAACCCGCCCTATGCCGGCCGCGAGGAAGACGTGGGCATGGTGGCCCCCTATCTGCGCGCGGGCCTCGGCGTCACCGTGCTTCCACACCTGCGCGTGCGCGTGGACCTCCTCGGCGGGGCCACGGCGCCACGCCCGGTCATCCGTCACGCCGCCAACGAGACGGCAGCGTGGGGGCCGATCTTCGGCCTGGGCAGCGCGGGGGCCGAGGTCGCCTGGTGAGCCGCGGTGCGCTCTCCGGCCCACGAGCACGGCATCGCGTCCGTGCAGCACGGACGCGACCGGCCGACCCGCTGGCAAGCTCCTCGCAACGTGTCGGCGCGCAACGGCGCGACGTGCTGTCGCCGCGCAACGGAGGACCGAACATGAGCAGGTGGGTGACGGGACTGTTCCGGACCAGGGCGCTGGCATCCAACGCGGTCGACGCGCTGGTCCAGCATGGATACACGCGCGAAGGAGTCAGCATGCTCATGTCGGAAGACACGCACCGCGCGCACTTCGGCGTGGAGACCGGCAACAAGGCGGCGGAGGGCGCGGGCGTCGGCGGCGCGCTCGGCGCGACCGCGGGGGCGGTGGCCGCGGCCATCGCTGCCATCGGCACCAGCCTGGTCATCCCGGGCCTCGGCCTGATCATCGCCGGGCCCTTGGCCGCTGGCCTGGCCGGCGCCGGCGCCGGTGCCGCCACCGGTGGCCTGGTCGGCGCCATGGTCGGCGCCGGCATCCCCGAGCACCGCGCCAAGCTCTACGACGCCGGCCTGCGCGAGGGCGGCATCCTGGTCGGGGTGAAGGCGCGTTCGTCGGACGACGCCGACCGGGTCGAAAAGGTGCTCGACGACCTCGGCGCCAGCTCCATCAAGCAGTAGGGCCAGCACTCGACCGCCCGCCGTGCGGCCCCGATCCGGGACCGCACGGTGCGGCTAGGCGGCGCTGCCGAACCGGGTATCCTGCCTGGGCGATGAAATACCCCCGAGACCACCGGCTATTCGGCGCCGCGTTCGTCGCGGCGGTCTGCACTACCACGATGACCGACCCGGCCCTCGCGCAGTCGCGCGGACGGCGACCGGACGCGAGCGTCACCGTGGGCGCCGATCCTGCCGCCGACACCGCGGAACGAGGCGAACGACGCAACGTGCCGGCGCGCGCGTTCTTCGTCGGTGCCAGCCTG
>JBBJMR010000051.1:0-36501 GCA_037720395.1 Polyangiaceae bacterium | reverse complement strand
GGGGTGCGGCGCGCCCGCCCGCGCCGGCGCGCCGCACCGGCGGGCCGCGCGGGGTGCCCGCGCCCACCTGGCGGCTGCCGCGACCCGCCGCCTGCATCTTGCCGATGACGTCGCGGCAGCGCGCCACCTGCGCGCCGATGATCGCCGCCTGGCGGCGGACCTCGACCACATCGCGCGCCTCGCCGAGCTCGCCGGCGAGCACGGCGATGGTCCCGAGCGGCGTGGCCAGCTCGTGCGCGGTGCCGGCGGCGAGCGTTCCCAGCGCCGCGAAGCGCGCCTCACCCTCGGAGCGCTGGCGCAGCTCGGCGATCTGCCGCTCGCCGGCCTCCAGGGCGCGGCGGACCCGCGTCAGGAACCAGGCCACCACCGCGCCGCTGAGCGCGAACGCCAGCAGCATGCCGTAGAGGTGGTTGGAGAAGGCGCCGTTCGAAGGGTGGCTCGGGCAGCACGCGCCCGACGGCAAGAGGAACAGCGAACCGAACATGGCCGTGGCCAGGGCCAGCAGGCCGAAGGTCGGCAGCGCCGGCAGGAGCGAGGCGGCCAGCGCCACGTGCACGAAGAAGAGCGCGGAGAGCGGGTTGGCTGCACCGCCGGACGCCGCCAGCACCACGGCGATGCCGGCCAGATCGATGACCGCGGTCACGGCCACGAAGCGCATGCTGGCCTCGCCGCGCGCGGCCAGGCGCCGCTGCACCCAGAGGTTGAAGGCGCCCAGCGCCACCACCGCCGGCACCGCCACCTCCCAGCGCACGTGGAAGCCCATCAGGCGATCGCCGAGCGGCAGCGTCGCCGCCAGGATGCCGACCAGCACCCATCGCAGGCCGATGAGCCACCTCACCAGGATGCGGTGCGAGCCCGCGCCGGCCACGGCTTCCATCGCGCGTCTCTAGCACGAGGCCGGCCGCACGGCGCGCGACGGGGTGTCGCAGGTCCCGCTGCCCTGACCGCTCCCGCTGCCCTGACCGCTCCCGCTCCAGCCGCTCAGCCCGCCAGCACCTCGCGGACGCTGAGCGCCACCCCGACCAGGCTCTCGCCGGCGACTGCCCCGCCGCACACCACCATCCACAGCCGGTCGTGCCAGGTCTTGAAGCCGCGGGCGACGAGGATGGCCAGGATCGCTCCGAGGACCATCGACAGCGCCTGGTTCGCCGGGATGATGAAGCCCAGCCCGAGCGCCGAGGCCGACGGCGTGTACTTGCGGATGCGCTCCGGCGCCTTGGCGGCGGTGACCGCCAGCACCATCCCGACCACGGCACCGATGGCGATGGCCGGCGGCACGCGCGGCGGCAGCGCCGACACCCCGACCTTGAACACCTCGGCGACCGCCTTCCAGGTGGCCACCGCCGGCGCGGCCCACTCCGGGGTGAGCAGCTGCTTGGCAGGGTCCGGGATGAGGACGAGGTAGATGGCGGAGCCGACCATGGAACCGGCCAGCGCGCCGACGCCCTGCGAGATCCACTGGCTGCGCGGGGTGGAGCCGAGGATCTTGCCGGTCTTGAAGTCGCTCATCAGGTCGGCGCACTGGCTGGCGGCGCCACCGGTGACCGTGGCGCACATCAGGTTGGCTGCGACGTCGCCGGGCACGCCGGCGCCGACCATGAGCTGCGTCACCTTGCCCATGGCACCCACCGGCGTCACGCCCGTCTCGCCCTGGACGCGGCCGGCGACGATGCCCAGCGCGAAGGAGAGCATCACCCCGGCCACCGCCGCCCAGATGGGGATGGAGAAGAGCGTGATCTGCAGGGTGACCGAGAGGACGAGCACGGCGACGAACGCCACCTTGAACCAGCTCGCCGGCACGTCCTCGCCGTTCGGGTCGTCGCCGCCGCCGAGGCCGCGGAAGGCCTGGCCGATGGATCGCCACGACATGGCGAAGCTGGTCAGCGACCCGACCACCATGCACGTCACGCCCGGCCACAGCAGCCACGCGACCAACTCCTTGAACCAGGCGCGGTCCGGGGGGCCGGGGGCAACGATGCCCGACGAGAGCAGGACCGGCGAGACGACGCCGTACGCCAGGAGGGCGCCGGCACCGAGCGAGGCGGCGGCCTTGGTGCCCATCAGCCCGCCGGCGGCGACCAGCAAGAGCGACGGGTCGAGCGCGAAGGTCAGGTTCTTCAGGGAGTAGCCGGCGATGGCGCCGGGCAGCGGCAGGCTGGGCAGGATCTTGAAGTGCTCGAGCGGCTTGAGCGCACCGGACAAGACGGCGGCGATGGCCATGGCGCGCACGCGAGCCATGGCCTCGGTGCCGCGCGCGTACATTTGCTTGAGCATCTCCGCGGCGGCGATGCCCATCGGGAACGGCAGCGGATCGTTTTCGATCATCTGCCGGCGGATGGGCACGGCGACGACGATGCCCACCGCGCACACGCTGAAGACCCACGCCGCCAGCGAGGGCCACGGCAGCGTGAAGCCGGTGATCATGGTCAGGGCCGGGATGCCGGCCACCAGGCCGGCGGAGGAGACGGCGGCCGCCGCGCTGCACGCCGCCTGGGAGAGGTTCGTCTCCAGGATGGTGAAGGGGCCCTTGGGGCTGCGCTGGAGGAAGCCGATCTGCCAGATGGCGAAGGCGATGAGCGATCCGGTGATGCTCATGTTCGACGACCAACCGATCTTCAGGCCGGTGTAGACGTTGCAGAGCGAGAGCACGGCGCCGATGAGCGCGCCGGTGATCACTGCGCGCAGGCTCCAGTCGTGCGCCATCGCGGCGCGCATCATGGCGGCCGCGACAGCGCCGCGCAATCGAGGTGGGCGCTCGGCGCCTCGCTATCGCGTGGTATCCTGCCGGCAGCATCATGGCTGCCTCGGCACCCCGCATCCTCACCTACGCGGACTATCTCGAAGCCGAACACCGTTCCGAGAGCAAGCACGAGTGGCACGCGGGCGTCATCGTGGCGATGTCGGGCGGGACCATCGAGCACGCGCGCCTCGGTTCCGCGATGCAGCTGCTGCTTGGCAAGGCGCTCGCAGGCCGCCCGTGCGTCGTACTGTCGCCCGACGCGCGCGTTCGCATCGTCGCTGCCGATAGAAGCCACTACGCCGACGCGCTGGTCGTATGCACGCGCATCGAGCACGCACCCGACGACGCGGACGCAGTGACCAACCCCGTGGTCATCGCGGAGGTGCTCTCGCCGCGGACGGAAGGCTACGACCGCGGCGAGAAGGCGCGGAACTACCGGCTGCTCCCCTCGCTGCGCGAGTACGTGCTCGTCTCGTCAGGCGAGCCGCTCGTCGAGGTATGGGAGCCCGACGGGCGGACGTGGCGGACCCGCGAGTACATCGCGGGCGAAGTGGTCGAGCTGCGTTCCCTCGGAATCGCGCTCTCGGTCGACGAACTGTACCGAGATCCGCTGGCTGCCCCGCAGTAGGCTCGGCCTCGGGCGCTGGCACGGCGCGCTCGTCAATGACCGCCGCCGCCGACCTCGCCGCCGAGCGCCAGCGCACCGGCGGCGATGATGGCCAGGATGACGCTGACCAGCGCCTCGCCGGCGATGAACCCGGACGCCAGCGGCGTGCTGAACGCCTCTTCCTGCGCCGGCTTGAGCTTGGCCCAGATGGCCTGGACGATGCCGCCCAGGACCATGGGGAGCATGGCCACGCCGGGGATGAGCATGCCGATGCCGATGCCCGTCGGCGAGGGCAGGTACTTCTTGTACTTGGTGCCCTCGCCGATGGCGATGCCGATGCCCAGCAGGCACCCGACGACCAGCGCGATGCCCGCGCCCGCCGGCAGCGCCGAGATCCCCTTGGAGAGCAGCTCCGCGAAGCCCGCCCACTTCACGCTGATCGGGCTGGAGAGCTCCGCCGGCTTGCCGGGCGCATCGACCACGCCGTACCGGTCGCGCAGGATGGGATAGATGACGGCCACGGCCAGCGACCCCACCGGCACGGCCATGAGCTGGATGTACGTCAGGTGCCGGTTCGACGAGCCGATCATCTTGCCGGTCCGGTAGTCCTGCATCAGCGACTCGCCGCTGCCGGCCACGGTGCCGCTCATGCCCGAGGCGACCATGTTGCTCGGGATGTGGCCGGGCACGAGGATCGCGAAGATGGCCTGCATCATGTTGGCCATGGCCGAGATGGGCGCCCAGTTCGTCTCGCCGAGCACGCGGATGCCGACGAGCATCAGCGGCAGGGACAGCGCCAGCGCCACCAGCGTGATCCACGGCGGCATGCCCAGGCTCACGTACTGCACCGCGCAGAGCAGGATGGTCAGCCCGATGACGCCCCACATCACCCACTTGATGGGGAAGTCGGTCTCGTGCGCCAGCGGCTCGTTCCCCTCGGTGTGGGTCGGGCGGTGGCGCAGCGAGGTGAAGGTCTTGACGATGAGGCGCCACTTCAGCGCCAGCGCGGTGAGCCCGCCGCTGACCATCATGCCGGTGGCCGGCCACATCACCCACTTGAGCGTGTCGGCGAAGCCGGCGGTGGGAATGGCGCCCGCGCTCTTCAGCCACGGAGGGGCCAGCACCCAGCTGACGACCATGCCCAGGCCCATGGAGAGCGCGATGCGCAGGCCGACCAGCAGCCCGGTCCCGAAGGAGAGGAGGCTCCAGCCCATCCCCATGCGGAGCGCCTTGCCCGCCTCGCCGAACCAGGTCTCGCCCGGGATGAAGCGGATGCTCGCCGGCAGACCGACCTGGAACCAGGTCTGGATCCCGGACAGCAGCATGCCGATGCCCAGCGCCTTGGAGCGGCTCTTGGCCTTGGCTGGGTCCTCGAGCACGAGCAGCGTGTGCCCGGTGGCCACGCCGTCGGGGAAGGGCAGGTCCTCCTCGTCGATGAAATGGCGGCGCAGCGGCACGGCCAGCAGCACGCCGAGCAGGCCGGCCACGGTGAGCCAGACGAACGTCTGCAGCACCGAGAGGTGGATGTCGAAGCCCAGCCCCTCCTTGGCGTTGAGCATGTCGAACGCTGCCAGCAGCACGCACATGAAGCCTGCCTGGCCGGCGGTGGTGCCCGCCGTCTGCACCAGGTTGTTCTCGAGCTTGTTGGCGCGCTGGGCGGTGAAGAAGCCGATGCCCGAGAGGATGAGGTAGCCGAAGAAGGCGCTGACCACGGAGATGCTCGGCCCGAAGCCGAGCTTGAGCACGATGAGCGGGTAGCTGCCGCCCATGAGCAGGGCCACGAACATGGCCACCAGCACGGCGCGCAGGGTGAACTCCGGGCGCCCACCGGTGGCCGCCGTCGCGCCCTCCCCGGCGACCTGCGGGACGCGTTCGTCGACGCTCGCGCCGGTGGCCTCGGGATCCTGGTCTTCGGAGGGCGGGTGGGCGAGCGCCATGGCCGGCACCGTTACTCCCGGGCCCCGACGGCGGCCAGCCCGACGCGCGCGGGCGGCGGCGGCGTGACGCGTTCCGGCAGCCGACCCACGGCCCGAGGGCGCCGCGTCACCCCGTCGCGCGGCGGCAGGCCCGTGCTAAGGCGGCCAGAGGAGCCGGCGGCACTCGCCCCGCTCCCCGTGGGGGCGCGGCGCCCCCGGCTCCGGAGGACGCGCGCGCATGGCCATCAAGCAGCTCACGCCCGAGCAAGTGCAGACCATGTCCCTCGAGGAGAAGGACAAGTGGTGGCTGGAGAACGTCTACCGCGGCGACATGCCGCAGCTGACGCTGCGATCCGGGATCACCGGGTTCTTCCTCGGCGGCCTCCTGTCGCTGACCAACCTCTACATCGGCGCGCGCACCGGCTGGAGCCTCGGCGTCGGGGTGACCAGCGTCATCCTGTCGTTCCTGCTCTTCAAGGTCTTCTCCAAGATCGGCATGGGCCGGGAGATGACCGTGCTCGAGAACAACGCCATGCAGTCCATCGCCACCGCGGCGGGCTACATCACGGCGCCGCTCATCTCCAGCATGGCCGCGTACACCATGGTCACGCGCCAGATCATCCCCATGCACGTGGCGTGGATCTGGATGTTCATCCTCGCCGTGCTCGGGGTGCTCTTCGCCTTCCCGATGAAGAAGCGCTTCATCAACGACGAGCAGCTCCCCTTCCCCGAGGGCATGGCCGCCGGCGTGGTCATGGATGCGCTGCACGAGTCGGACGAGAAGGAGGGCATCCTCAAGGGCAAGATGCTGGTGGCCGCAGGCGCCGTCGCCTCGGTCATCGAGCTGCTGCGCAGCGAGGCGATCATGAAGGGCTGGGCCAAGCTGGCCGCCCTTCCGCACTACTACGACGAGCTCCTCTACCCGAAGGACGGCAAGGGCCCGACCCTCCTCGGCACGCAGCTCAAGGATCTCACCATCCGCTTCGACACCAGCATCATCTTCGTGGCCACCGGCGGCCTGATGGGCATCCGCGTCGGGGTGAGCATGCTGCTCGGGGGCATCCTCAACTACTTCATCCTGGCGCCGTACCTCATACAGCGCGGCATCATCCTCCCCAACGCGCAGGGCACGGTGGGCTTCAAGGAGATCACCATCTGGGCGCTGTGGGGCGGCGTGGCCTGCATGACCACCGCCAGCCTCTACGCCTTCTTCTCCAAGCCGGCGGTGATCATCGCCTCCTTCAAGGGCCTCTTCGCCAGGAAGGAGGACCGGAAGAAGGACGTCCTCGCGCACATCGAGCTGCCGATGAAGGTCTCCATCTTCGGCATCCCCATCCTCGGGGTGATCATCGTCATCCTCGGGTACGTGTGGTTCGGCATCAGCCCGCTCATGGGCGCGCTGGCCATCCCCCTGGTCTTCGTGTTCTCCCTCATCGCCGCCAACTCCACGGCGCTGACGGCCATCACCCCGACCAGCGCGCTCGGCAAGCTGACCCAGCTGACCTACGGCGCGCTGGCCCCGGGAAACATCACCACCAACATCATCACCGCCGGCATCACCGCCGAGGTCTGCAGCAACACCGGCAACCTGCTGATGGATATCAAGCCGGGCTACATGCTCGGCGGCAAGCCGCGCCACCAGGCCATCGGCCACGTCATCGGCGCGGTGGCCGGCCTGCTGGTGGCCATCCCCGTCTGGTACCTGGTCTTCATCCGCGGCAACGTCGACGCCTACGGCACCGACCAGCTGCCCATGCCGAGCGCGGTGGTGTGGAAGGCGGTCAGCGAGGTGCTGATGAAAGGCTTCGGATTCCTGCACCCCTCCGCCCAGGCCGCCGTGGTGGTGGGCGCTCTGCTGGGCATCGCCATGGAGGCGTCCAAGCAGGTCACCAAGAACAAGTTCCCGCTCTCGGCGGTGGGCTTCGGCCTGGCCTTCGTGCTGCGCTTCACCGACATCTGGACGATGTTCCTGGGCTCATTCCTGTTCTGGCTGCTCTCGCGGCGCGCCAGGTCCTGGAAGGCCGCCGACCCCCCGGTCAAGGACGAGCCCTCGTCCTACCGTGAGCCGCCGCCGGCCGCGAAGAAGCCCTGGTACGTGGTGGGCGACGACAACCACGAGACCATCTGCGCCGGGGTCATCGCCGGCGGCGCGCTCACCGGCGTGGTGGTCACGGTCATCGAGACCTTCTTCCTGGCACCCGGCAAGTGAGCGACCCGCTCTACCTCGACCACAACGCCTCCACCCCCACCGTGCCGCGCGTGCGCGAGGTGGCGGCCAGGGCGCTGCTCGAGGGGTTCGGAAATCCGAGCGCGGGTCACGTCTACGGCCGCCGTGCGCGCGCCTTCGTCGACACGGCGCGCGCCCAGGTGGCGCGACTCATCGGCTGCGATGCGGACGAGATCCTCTTCACCGGCGGCGGCACCGAGGCCAGCAACCTGGCCATCCGCGGCTTCGCCGCCGCGCACGCCGGCAGCCAGGTGATGGTGCTCGCCTCTCGCGTCGAGCACCCCGCGGTCACCGAACCGGTGCGCGCGCTGACCGACCGCGCCCCCGGCTCGGCGCTGGTCGACGTCGACGAGACCGGCGCGGTGCTGCCGGAGGTCTTCCGCCGCGCGCTGGCCGACGGCGCCCACCAGGGCCCGACGCTGGTCTCGGTGATGCTGGCGCAGAACGAGACCGGCGTGCTGCAGCCGGTGAGCGACATCGCCCGGCTGGCCAGGGCGCGCGGCGCGGTGGTGCACACCGACGCCGTGCAGGCGGTGGGCAAGGTGCCCGTCGACGTGCGCGCCCTCGGCGTCGACCTCCTGTCCATCGCCGGCCACAAGCTTTACGCGCCCAAGGGCGTGGGCGCGCTCTACGTGCGACGCGGCACGCCGCTGTCGCCGCTGCTGGTCGGCGCGGAGCACGAGCGCGGCCTGCGCCCGGGCACCGAGAACGTCTCCGGCATCGCCGCCCTCGGCGAGGCCTGCGCCATGGCCCACGAGGACCTGGAGCGCGAGGCCGAGCGCCAGCGCGGGTTGCGCGACTGGCTGGAGGCCGAGCTCGCCGCCTCTGGCTTCGTGGTCCACGGCGCGCGCGCGGCGCGCCTGCCGAAGACGTGCAACGGTCACTTCCGCGGCGTGCGCGGGGCTGCGCTCCTCGAGGCCTTGCCCGAGCTGGCCTTCACCACCGGCAGCGCGTGCCACAGCGGCGAGGAGACGCCGTCGGCCATCCTCACCGCCATGGGCATCGGTCGCGAGGAGGCGCTCGGTGCCATCCGCGTCTCCATCGGGCGCGGGACGACCGAGGCCGACGTGGAGCGCGCGGCGCACCTGCTGCTCCGCGCCGCCGCCGCGCCGCCGCACCCGAGCCGCCCGCCGCGGGCCAGCGCCCCGCCCACCGGCTGACTCCCGCGGCGTGATCGACGTCGGTCGTCCCGCGCCGCGCGCCGCGCGTCGCGCGAGCGCGAGCGCCGGCGTCAGGCTTCAGGCTTCAGGCATCAGGCGTCAGGCATCACGCGTCAGGCGTCGGCGCGGCCTTGCCGGCCGCTGCCTGCCGCGCGCGCTGCCGCGCGGTGGGCCTGGGGTCGGGGTGCGCCAGGTCGACGAAGGCACGCGACAGCGCTCGGCTCCACAGCTCCGCGACCGCGCGCTCGGGGGCGACCAGCACGTCGATCGGCCCGTGGTCGGTGCGCAGCTCGACGGCGAAGCCACCCTCGCGCGCCGGAGTCTCCACGCCGCGCACCTCGTGCATGGGGATGCTGGCGCCGAAGCGGCCTTCGGGGCGCAGATCGACGCGCCCATCGCGCGCCACCCAGGGCATGGCGGTGAGGCGTGCCGCGCCCAGCCAGAGCAGCGGGTTGGACCGCGCCTGGTAGCGCGCAGCGAAGGGTTCGCGCGACGCCCAGGAACGCGTAGGCGGTGAGGCTGAGCAGCGCGGCGGCGATCCCCACCGCGATCTCCGGCCCACCGGCATCGCCACCGGCCACCCCGCGCGCCACCACGACCCAGCCCACCAGCGCCAGCGCACCGAGCACCGCCGCGGTGATCAGCAGGCGCGGCGATCGATCCCGGGGCCCGGCGCTGCCGTGATCGCGCAGTACCCAGCCGTCCCCCTCCGGCATGAAGGAGAAGCGCGCCAGCGCCCCCGCCGCGACCCCGTCCGCCGCCGCATCGGTGCCCAAGTCCGTGCCCGTGTCCGTGCCCGTGTCCGTGCCCGTGCCCGTGTCCGTGCCCGTGCCCGTGTCCGTGCCGAGCCCCAGCGCGGCGGCGAGCGCTCCGGCGAGTCCGCGGGCGCGGGCCTCTGCCTGGGCCGCGTCCGCGCCGATCACCTCGGCCACCAGCAGGCGGCGCGGCGCCTCCGGCAGCGGATCCATCTCCAGCCACACCCGCGCCCGCGTCTTGCGGAGCGCGCACGACTGCGTGGCGCAGCAGGCCACCTCGCCGGTCTCGACGCGAACCAGCGTCACCGCGCGCGCGGCCACGCCGACCGCCGCGCCGGCTGCCTCGCCCGTCGTCTTCACCTCGGCGGCGCCGCGGCCCAGCGAACCCAGGCGGGCGCCAGGGGCCTCGGCCCGTAGGTGCTCGCCTCGCCCGCGCCGCTGGCCTCCGTGGCGCCGCCCCCGAGCTCGCCGCTGGCACGCAGCAGGAGCTCGGCCCGGCCAGCGCGCAGCGCGGCCTCGGCGCTGGCGAGGTCGGCGAAGGCGTCGACCGCCCGCGCACCGGCGCCCGTGCCGAGCACGCCCAGGATGCGCGCCGGCTCGGCGTCGCGCTCGCTCGTTCCGTCGACGGTCACCGGGCGCGTGTCTGCCGCGGGAGCGCGGTCGCGTAAAGCGCCGCGCACCGCGCACGCCTTGGCGGCCGCGCCCTGCCCCCGAGGGGAAAGGCACGGCGCACCCGACGTGCCCGGACGGTCAGCGGCGGCGGCGGCGCCGCGCCAGCACCAGCGCCGCGGCGCCGGCCGCCAGGCCGATCAGCGGAAGGCTGCTGCCGCCGCCGCCCACGGTGCGGCAGCCGCATCCGCTGTCGTTGTCGAGCTCGAGGTTGGTGTCCGCGTCGTTGCTGCCGTCGTCGCCGGTCCCGGTGGTCCCGCCGACGCCGGCGTTGCCCGCAGGCCCGACCCCACCGCCGCCGACCCCCGCGCTCGCGGCCGTGCTGGCGGCGGCCGAGGCCGCCTCCGCGCTGGAGGACGACGACGAGCTGCTGCCGCCGCACTCCGTGGCGCACTCCACCGCGCAGTCGGCGCAGAGGCAGTCGATGAGGTCGACGTAGGTCTGCGCGCCGCCCGGATTGGCCGCGGCGCACTGGTCGATGCAGGCCTGCGCCTGACAACCCTGGATGCAGTTCGAGAAGTCGACGCAAGCCTGCGACTGCCCGCATGCCTGGTAGGCGCCGTTGCACGCGGCGCCCACCGAGTCGTCGGTGCACGCGTCGCAGCTTCCGGGGTTGCCCGACGAGCTCTGCTGGCCGCCGGCGGGATAGAGCGCGCACACCCCGTCCTCGTCGTCCTGCTCGATGCTGCGCTGGGCGGTGCCACCGAGGTAGAACGGCACCATGGTGGCGGAGTCGCCGTTGGTGTGACCGAGCCCGAGGAAGTGCCCCTCCTCGTGGGTGGCGATGGAGCCAGTGTCGACGCAGCCGTTACCGCCGCTGTCGTTCCAGCAGAAGCCGACGTTGTTGAAGACGATGTCGGCGTCGTACATCCCGCCGCCGTTGTCGAAGACGGGCGAGGTCACGCCGATGACCGAGTTCACGTCCCCGAGCTGGTTCGGCCAGTTGCCGCTCTGCCAGCGCAGGACGTTCACGCCGTCCTGGTAGTCCGAGCCCTCGTTGGTGTCGCCCGCGTTGACGGCCTCGAAGAAGGTGCAGCCAGGCGACGCCCACTCGGCGAAGCCCTCGTCGATGCGCGCCACACCGATGCCGGAGATGCTGTTGGGGATCGACCCCTCGTTCACGTAGTAGTTGACCGGGATCTCCCAGACCGGCATGGATCCGTCGATGGGGACCCACGCCGACGCAGCGGGCGTGGCGGCGAGGATGGCCACGGCGGCGGCGGCGGCGAGCGCGAGACGGTTGGCGGTCATCTCACTTGCCTCCCGCGATGCGGAGCACGTCGGCTACCAGGCGCTCGACCGGCTCGGGCGCGTCGTTCGGCGCGTCGGTGGGGACGATGCGGCCGCTTTCGCGCTTGGCGAAGCCGAGGTCGCGCAGATCGCGCCGCGCCATGCCCTTGCCGTCGACCTGGTAGACGGACAACGCCATGGCGGTGAGGTGCACGCGGCCCTGATCGCCCTTCTTCAGGAAGACCACCGCGTCCTGGCCGGCCACCAGGGTGGCATCGCCGAGGATGCGCTGCGTCTTGCCGCGCCAGGTGCCGCCGATCTGCTCCAGAACCAGCGTGCCGGCGGCGCCGCCCTTGAGACCCTGCGTCACACGCAGCTCGGTGCGGGTGACGATGGCCTTGCCGTCGTCGGAGAGGCCGGTGGTGGCGGCGCCGACCTGGACGCGCGCCACCATGTCGGAGCGACCGACGAGCTCCTCGCGGCTCAGCAAGAGCACCGTGGTCGCGCCGGCAACGCCGGAGAGCGTGGCCACGAAGAATGCAGCGAGCGCGAACAGCGCGCCGCGGCGGGTGACTGCCAGGGTGGAACGCATCGGATGGCCTCCAGCGAAGTGCGCAAGCATGGCAATCGGGCCTGCGGCCGTGCCGGTCCACGCATCCAGCGCGCCCGGCGAGTCGTCCACACGTCCGTTGCGCGCGCCCTCAGATGTATGTCGGAATGGCCGTTCCGGGCGAAGCAAAGTGCGTGGTTCGCCGCAGCTTCGCGTCCTGCGCTGCGTCGATGTCGGAATTTTTCGCAGCGGACGCGAATGTGTAGGGAGGTATCGCAGCTCCGCGGGAGCCGGCGGGCGGCGCGGGGCGACTTTGCAACCCGGCGCGGGCGTGTGAGGCTGCGCCGGGACGGCGCACCACGCGCCGCCGGAGGAGCGGAACCATGCGCGCATCCTTGCTTCGCGCCATTCCCTGGGTCGCCGCGGGCGCGGCGCTGCTGGCGTTCGTCGCCCCCGGCTGCGGGATCGGCGGCGACGACCTCTTCGGGGGCACCAGCGCCGCCAGCAGGGCGGCGACGTCGGGGAGCGGAGCGGCGAGCACCGGAGGCGACAGCGGCAACGGCGGCGAGTCGAGCGGTCCCGGTCCCGGTCCAGGGACGCAGAGCTCCGGCCCCGGCCCCGCCCCGGGCGCGGGGGGTCTGGGTGGCGCGCCCTCCCGGGGGCCGGGCGGCGCGCCCACCGCCCCCGCCTCGACCGCCGAGGCGAGCTCTGCCATGAGCAGCAGCAGCGGCCCGCTCCCGGATCCGCCGTTGGAGTGCGGGGCGGTGGACTGTGTGCTCGGCCAGGAGTCGTGCTGCTGGGACGCGAACGAGTGGAACGGCGCGCCGCAGGGCGAGTGCGTCACCGGTGGGCCGTTCACCGATAACTGCAACACCGATTACGTCTTCATCGAGGCTGGCGCGGAGACGCGCGTCGAGTGCCAGCTACCCGAGCACTGCCCGGGGCAGGTCTGCTGCGGCCACCGCAACGTCTATGGCCAGGGGCAGGAAACCTTCGCCTACTACGACATCACCACCTGCCAGGACTTCTGCGACAACGACGACCGCATCCTGTGCAACCCGATGGGGCCGGACGACTGCCCCAGTGGATCCAGCTGCACGCCGAGCATGCTGCTGCCGCCGGGCTACTCCATCTGCAGCTTCAACTGAGGCGTCGGCGCCGCGCGGCGCCAGGGCGCCCACGGCTCCCGGTCACCGCGCGCGGACCAGCAGCTCGCGCGGGGGCGGCTTCCCCTCCAGCGGCAGCGGCACGATCAGCCCCTCGTGCACCGGGACGGTGTCGTCGACCTGCCAGGTGCGGCCGTTGCTCCCGTCCACGGCGATCTCCACCAGCTCGAGCGAGGCGCGCTCGCTGGTGCTGCCGTTGAAGACGCACGCCGTCTCGTTCTTGCCCAGATCGCACACCCTGGCCGAGGAGACGGCGCGGCGGATGCGCGCCACGGTGCGCTCCTCGTCCGCGCCCACCGGTGGACCGATGCGGTCCAGCGCCTCCATGGCGCGCGGGTCGCCGAGGTAGGCGAGCATCGAGGCCGCGTGCAGACGCACCACGCGGTAGCGCGCCACCTCGACCAGCTTCCAGAAGGCGTCGGCCGGGGCCGCCTCCAGTCCATCGCCGAGCTTGCCGCGCACGTCGCTGTCGATGCGCATCTCCGTGCCTGGCGCGCGCACGCGCCACTTCACCGCCCGCCCGGGCGCCAGCTCGCCTTCCCAGAAGAGACCGCGCTCCTTGATGCCGGTGCGCTCACCGTGCTCGTCCTGGCGCGCGAAGGTGGCCACCACGCGCACGTCGACCAGCGGCTGGGCGCCGTTGTTGACGACGGCGAGGTCGAAGTCGTAGCGCAGCTTGCCCTTGGCGTCGGCCTCCGGTGCCACGTCGCTGCCCTTGCCGCGCCGCGAGGAGGGCATGACGCTGAGGGCCGGCACGCCGTCGTTCCAGAGCGGCGAGTCGGCGCGCGCGCACACGCAGCGTGTCAGCCGGCTCGCCCCGGGCAGCAGCTCGGTGCGCGCCGCGCTGGAGATGGGCGGCGCGAGCTGAGGGACCGCGGTCTCGGCGGGGATGGGATCGCGCCAGCCGTAGCGCAGCAGCCAGCCCGTGCCGCCGATGCCGATCACCGTCACCGCGGCGATGGCCAGCAGGGCGCGCAGGCCCCGATCGCGGTGCGGCTCGCCGGTGTCCTCCGGCGAGATCGGCGGCAGCGGCAGCACCGGCCCGAGCAAGGGCATGGCGCCGCGCGCCGGCGCGCTGTGCGGGGCCACGCTCGGCGGCGGGACGCTCGCCGGGACGCCGGCCGTGGCGGTGCCCGCGGGCGCGACACCGATCGCGGCATCGCTCGCCGGGCCAGCGCCGAGCCGGGGTGGGGCGGCCTTCGGCGCGCCCTCGGTCGACGCGTGTCGCGGCGAAAGGTCGGCCCCGATCGCAGCGAGCGCACCTGCCAGCGCGCTGCCGGCGCCGCGGCGGCCGCGTGCTCGGCAGCGGCGGCTGCGTGGCGGGCGGCAGCGGCGGCGTGCTCGGCGGCGGAGCGCTGGGCCGCGACCGCGCGCGGCGCAGCCAGCGCGTTGCTGCTGCCGATGATCCGCAGTGCGTCCTCGAGGGACCGGCACGCGCACCGGCATGCGCTGGATGACCATCGGCGTGAGCCCGAGTTGCTGCCGATGCGCGACTCGAAGGCGCTGCGGTAGGCATCGCTCACCGGTCCGCCCCAGCTCAGCCAGGAGTGCAGCTCGCGCAGGACGCGCCAGGTGATCACCGCCACCACCGCGGTGACTGCGGCGAAGCCGAGCGGCCCGCCGATCCATGCGCCTGGCAGCATGGCCGCCACCACCAGCCCCAGCGGCAGCGGAGCCAGCCAGCTGGCCATCGAGGCGCGCAGCCGCGCCGAGTGCGTCACCAGCAGCGTCTCCGGCGGGTCATCGGTGAAGCGCACCAGCGCGAAGCGGTTGTATGAGGCGGCGGCCGGATCGATGGCCAGCACCAGCATGCGGTCCTGCCGCACCATGGCCCGCACCGCGCGATACGGCACCCGGAAGGCAACCTCCTCGACGACCGCGGCCGGGGCGAAGCCGCTCTGGTGCGGCGCGACGCGCGTCAGCTCGATCTCCAGGCAGTCCCCGTCGCAGGTCAGCCGCACCGCGCCGACGGCGTTGGCGCGCTCGGCGGCGACGGCCAGGGCGGAGATGGCGAATGCGGCGGGCACGGCACTGCGATGATAGAGGGTGAGATGTTCGGCCGGCGTCTACCGAGCCTTGCGCTGGCGAACGGGGCGCTTCCGGCGGGGCGCTTTCCGGCGGGGTACAGGGGCGGCACGCCCCTGCGCCTGTCAATCAGCGCAGGACTAGGGGTGCACCGGCGCCGAAGTCGGGTCGGGCTTGGGTGCAGGCTTGGTGTCCCCCTTCTTGGCGTCGTCCTTCTTGGCACCGGCGTCGCCCTTGGGGGCGCCGGCGTCGCCCTTGGGGGCGCCGGCGTCGGGCGCGTCGTCGCCGATGGACAGGAGCTCGATCTCGAAGACCAGCGTCGCCTTGCCCGGGATCTTGGGAGGGCTGCCGGCGTCGCCGTAGCCGAGCTTCGAGGGGATGGTCAGCTTGCGCTTGCCGCCGACCTTCATGCCCACCAGCCCCAGGTCCCAACCCTTGATGACGCCGCCCTTGCCGATGGTCACATCGAAGGGCTTCTTGCCGACGGACGAGTCGAACATGAGGTTGTTCTTGAGGAGGCGGCCCGTGTAGTGGACCTTCACCTTGTCGCCGTCCTTGGCCTCGGGGCCGCTGCCGGGCGCGAGGTCCTCCTTGATCAGGTCGGCGGGCTCGGGCACCTCCGGCTCGCGCGTCGTCGCCGGCCGCGGCTCGGCCTCGGGCTCGGGGACCTTGTCCGAACAACCGGCGAAGGCGACGGCGGCTGCGAGGAGCAGCGATGCGGGGCGATTCATCGTGGAGCCATATATCAAACGACGCGCGCCAGCGCCCGCAGGAAGACCTCGTAGACCTCGAGCGGGTAGTGGCCCATGTGGAAGATGCGGAAGAGCTCGGCGGAGAGCTTGCCCTGCGCGGAGTAGATCTCGAAGACGTGCCCCTCGACCTCCTCGCTCGCCAGGCGGGTGGCCATGGCGTCGTAGCTGGTGGTGGCCGGGATGCGCAGCGCGGTGCCGATGGAGGCCAGCGGCGCGCGCGGCCAGGTGGCGATGACCAGCTCCAGGCGGCGGTAGCCCTCGCGGAGCAGCGTGCACCGCTGCTGGTAGATGGCGTGCCGACCGGCGACGCCGCCCTCGGCCTGGAGGTGCTCGAGCGCCGCCGCCACCTGGCACAGGCTCATGGGGTCGATGGTGTAGGGGTGGGTGCCGCCAACCTGCGCCTTCCAGAGCTTGTGGAGCTCGAGGCTCGGCGCCCGCGGGGCGATGCCGGCCATCTCGTCCATGAGGTCCTTGCGCACCAGGGCCACCGTCAGATTGGGGTGGCTGTGCAGCCCCTTGTTGCAGGAGCCCATCACCGCGGCCACGCCGAGGGCGCCGAGGTCCATGGGCTCGACGAAGAGCGCGCTCACCCCGTCGACGAGGAGCTTCTTGCCGTGCTTGCGGGCGAGGTCGGCGACCTCGCGCAGCGGGTTCAGCGTGCAGGTCGAGGTGGCGCCGTAGACGATGGCCACCGCGTCCACGCCCGGCAGCGCCGCATCGACGGCGGCCAGGTCGGGCCACTCGCCGTAGGGCAGGTTCATGTCGACGATCGGCTGGCCGAGCGTCCTGCAGAACTCGACGATGCGATCGCCGTAGGCGCCGTTGCGGATGACCAGCAGCCTCTCGGTGGGGCGCAGGCAGGAGCCGAGCACCGCGGCCATGGCGCTGCTGCCCGAGCCGGTCATCAGCACCGCCTCGTGGTCGGGACAGCCGAGCGCGTCCTGGATGCCCTTGCGGACGCCGCCGAGGAGCGGCGCCAGGCGTGGCCCCCGCGGCACGATGGGCGCCTCGCCGTACGTGCGCGAGATGGCGTTCACCGCGTCGGGCAGGTGGAACACGGCCGGGGTGAGCGAGACCACGCGCGGCTTGCCGCTGCGCGCACCCCGTTCGAGAGCGTTCTCGGTCATCGCCGCGCTGTGTAACCCGCGCGGCTCAGCGGTGCCAGGCCAGCTTGCGCAGGTCCTCCCAGACCTGGAGCGCGGCGTGGTAGCGGTACGCGTCGCGCCGGCGCAGCAGCTTGGCGATGATCTGAGAGAGCGGCGTGCCCAGCGCCTCGGCGCGCATCCGCGGCGTGCCCTCGGCGATCTGCCGCGTGTAGTCGGGGTGCGCGGCCGCGGAGGCGGACGCGTCGAGCGCCGGCTGGCCGGTGTGCATGTGGTACATGAGCAGGCCGAGCTGGTAGAGGTCGCTCTGCGTGGTGGTGTAGCCCGCGGTGACCAGCTCCGGCGTCAGGATCTTCGGGTTGGCCACCTGGGGGCGAAACCAGCCGGCGCCGTCGAGCTGATGGGCGACGCCGAAGTCGGTGAGCTTGACGATGGGCGCGCCGTTGTGGTGCGAGACGAGCACGTTGCCGGCGTGCAGATCGGAGTGCACCAGCGCGCTGTCGTGCAGGTACTGCAGGGTCATCAAGAGCTGCCTGGCCAGCTCGATGAGCAGCCCGTGGTCCATGGGCGCACCCATCATGGCGCGCAGGCTGGTGTCGCAGCGCTCGAGGGCCAGGTAGAAGAGGAAGTTCGATTCGAACGCGTCGTGGATGTAGACGATGTTCGGGTGCCGGAAGCTCTCCAGCCGCTTCATCTCTCGCGACCACTCGTCCTTGACCACCTGGTACGGCTTGTTGGCCGGACGCAGCATCTTCAGCGCGTAGCGTTGGTCGAACGGGCCCACGCACTCGTAGACCGAACCGTACTGCCCGTCGCCGATGAGCGCGCCGACCAGGTAGTTGCCCCGCGACGAGGTGAGCGTCGTCCCTGGCACCGGGAAGGGGATGAGGTGACTTCCGGTGGTGGACCAGCTCACGATGCCCTAGAGCGTAGCAAACGCCGCGCCCGCAGGTGGCGCACGGTCAGCCCGAGGCCGCGGCGGCGTTGTCGCGCACCAGGTCGGCGGGCTCGTCGCCGGCGATGCCCAGCGCCACGGCCACCACGGCGATGAGCTCGCGCTCGCTGGTGCGGATGAGGCCGTCGGCGGCCATCACCTGCACGGCCAGCGCCAGCGCTACCCTGCGCTGGGCCTCGTCGGGGAGGCGCGCCTTCAGCGTGGCCAGGCGTGCGGGGCGCCCTTCGGAGGAGAGCTGCTTGGAGAGCCGCTCGAAGAGCGCCTCGAACGTGCCGCCCTCCACCCGCTTGTCGGTGAGCGTCTCGACGCTGCGCGCGAACTGGACGCGCTCCTCGGGGCCGAGCTCGCCGTCCGCCCAGGCAGCCAGGAACATCACCTCCACCAGCGCCTCGAGCTTGGGAGAGTCGAAATCGCTGGCGGTGGCGTTCTCTGAGGAGGTCATCGGCGCGGAGTATACGGACCGAGCGAACGGCGGGTCCACGGCGATGGTGCGCAAGCCGCCGCCAGGGCACCCAGCGGTACGCGGCGGCCGGCGGTCGCCTCCGGCCCGCCGCATGGCATGCTGCGCCAATGGCCGGGCTCCCCTCCCCCGCGACGCGCGTCACGCGCCCACGCAGGCCTCGCCGGCCGAGCGCAGCAGGGCTGGCGCTGCTGGCAAGCGCTGGCGGCGCGCCGGCGGCCGCGCCCCGGCCCGCGCCGCGCGCGGCGCCGCCCGCAGTGGCCGCAGCGCCCGCCCCACCGACCCAGCCCGGCGTGCTCCCCTTCCGTCTGCCGTGCAGCGACGACGACTTCGAGGGATGCCGCAAGGGCTGCGAGGAGAAGCAGGTCGAAGACTGCGTGACGCTCGGCGCCATGTTCATGCCCGGCGGCCACGCCGTGGACAAGGCGACCGGCGCGCCGGTGGCGCCCGACCCCACCCGCGCGCTGGAAATGTACCGAGCCGCCTGCGAGGAGGGCAGCGCGCGCGGCTGCATGCGCCTCGCCGACGCCCACCACCAGGGGATGCTCGCCGACCCCGCGGAGGAGACCCGCCTCTACCGGCGCGCGTGCGAGGCGGGCGCCAACGGCGGCTGCGTGGCGGCGGGGCGTGCCTTCCTCGACGGCCGCGGCGTCGACGTGGACGCCGTGCAGGCCGCGGACCTCTTCGGGCGGGTGTGCCTGCGTGGCAACGCGCCGGCGTGCGTCGAGCTGGGGCGGCTCTACGAGAGCGGCGAAGGCGTGAAGGCCGACAAGGACCGCGCCTTCCAGCTCTTCAGCAAGGCGTGCAAGCTCGGCCACGACGAGGGCTGCCTCTACGCCAGCCGCACCGAAGAGGTGCTGCCGCCGCGGAACTAGCGACCCGCAGGCGCTACTTGATCTCGATCTGATCGACGGGCGTCTCGCCCGACCCCTCGGCGGTGCCCTTCTCGCGGTGCACGCAGAGGCCCTGCTTGCAGTACGACGGCGGCGGCTCCTTGCACTCCAGCTTGGGCTCGTCGCACTGGCCCTTCTTGTAGCCGTCGGCCATGGGCTTCATCTTGTCCCAGTTGGCGACGCTCACCGGCTTGGCGCAGCCCGGCCAGTCGCTCTGCCGGCAGTCCTGGTCGTTGTTGCACTGCTGGCCCTTGTTGAGGAGATCGAAGGCCTCGCCGCGCAGCTTGGCGCACTCCTTGTCGTCCATCTTGCTGGAGCAACCGGCGAGGCAGAGCGCGGCGGCGAGGGCGACCAGGGCGGCGAGACGAGACGAGATCATGCTTCGTTCCTCCGGCGGCCACCTCTACCACAGGGCGCGGCCGGGGCGGCAGCGAGGTCGTGAGGCGCTGCGCCGGCTCACCGGGGCGTGGCCAGCGCATCGGGGCGTCAGCCCTCCCCGGCGAAGAAGCAGCCGCCGCAGCTCGCCAGGGAGGCGTAGCCGATCAGTCCGGCCACGGCGATCGACCCCACCACGATGAGGACGGTCGCCTCCGGAGGCCACGCCTCCTTCAGCTGGACGTAGGCCACATCTTGCAAGCGCACGGCAGCGCGGAGACGCGCGGTGTCGATGAAGAGCGTGTCGCCGCGCAACGCCATGGCGAAGGACCGCCCCTCGAGCTCGTCCAGCGTCGACGCCCAGCCCCGGCGTTGGGCGTCGTTCTCCTCGGCCTCCGGGAAGGCAACCGCCCTGACCGCGCCGAAGAGCGGGTCCACATTCCCGCCGGTCATCAAGCGAAACCCGGAATGCCCCTGGATGGATACATAGGCCACCTCGTTCCGGTCGATGGTCACCACGTCGCCGTCGACGTCGCGCACCCGGACCTGCGGCGAGCGATGGGCGAGGAGCACCGGCAGCTGCGCGGGCGGGACCCGAGCCTGGGACACGCATGCGGTGCCCCCGAGGAAGGCGACGGCGGCGATGGCGACGGTGAGCGGGGTTCGCACCAGGCGGCGCGAATGTGCCTTCACGCCGTGCCAACGCACCCGCCGGCCGACGGCACGTTCACGCAGCTCGACGGGGCTTCTTTGCTCGAACGGCATCGGGGTGACCTCCAGCACGGCACGCCAGCAGGAACGGCACCACGGGTTGTCGAAGAACCGTCGTCGCGCGCGGCCTGGCCACCGCGCGCGGCCGGCCCCACCCCGATGCCGTGACCAGGACGCGCCCTGCTGGATCCGCGCTCCCGCCTCGACTACCGAGGCGCGATGGATCGCATCCGCGTCCTCAGCTTGAACATCTGGAACCGGCAGGGCCCCTGGGACGAGCGGCTCCCGATGATCCAGCGCGGCATCGCCGCCCTGGCCCCGGACATCATCGGCCTGCAGGAGGTCATCTCCAGCGAGGGCCGCTCCCAGGCCGACGACATCGCCGCCGGCCTGCCCTCCAGATACGAAGCGGCCTTCGGGGTGGCCCACGACGTGGGCGGGGGCGTGCACTTCGGCAACGCCGTCCTGTCGCGCTGGCCGATCACCCGCAGCGCGCCCGTGCCGTTGCCGACTGGCTTCTCCGACGAGAGCCGCTGCGTCTTCTTCGCCGAGATCGGAACGCCGTTCGGCCCGGTGCCCTTCTTCGTCACCCACCTGAACTGGAAGTTCCACGAGGGCAACGTGCGCGAGGCCCAGGTGATGGCCATCGCCGAGCAGGTCCGCAAGGAGGCGCCGCTCGAGGGGCTGCCGCCGATCCTCGTCGGCGACTTCAATGCCCAGCCGGAGTCGAGCGAGATTCGCTTCCTCAAGGGGCTGCAGTCGCTGCAGGGCAAGAGCTTCTTCCTGGCCGACGCCTACGAGCAGACCGGCGCCGGGCCTGGGTACACCTTCGACGCCACCCAGAACCCGTTCGCGGCGGCCACGCACGAGTACCCACGCCGCCTCGACTACATCTTCGTGCGCGGGCCGGATCGCGCCGTGCGCGGCAAGCCGCTGCTCTCCCGGGTGGTGCTCACCGAGGTGGAGAACGGCGTCGCCGCCTCAGACCACTGGGGCGTCTACTCCGAGCTGAGCATCGGCCCGCTGGTGCCGCTGGCGCGCATGTGACGGCACGGGGAGAGGGCGCCGGCCCGCTCGCCGGACTAGACTGCCGCACATGGCAGAGGGCGCGGGCGGCGGCGGGAACGGCGGCGTGAGCAAGGCGCGCGCGACGAAGGCCACCGCCGCAGGCGCGCCCGCCGGCACGACAGCGCCCGCTGGAGCGCCCCGCACATGGCCGACGTGCGCGCGCCCCGGGCCAGTCGCCGACGACGCGCTGGCGCTCATCGGTGGCACGCCGCTGGTGCGCCTGGCCCGCGTCTCGCCGGAGGGTGGCGGGGTGGTGCACGGCAAGCTCGAGTCGCGCAACCCGGGCGGGAGCGTCAAGGACCGCGCCGCCCTGGCCATGGTGCTGCTCGCCGAGAAGAGTGGAGCGCTGCAGCCGGGCGCGACCATCGTCGAGGCCACCAGCGGCAACACCGGCATCAGCCTGGCGATGATCGCCGCGGTGCGCGGCTACCGCTGCGTGGTGGTCATGCCCGAGGACATGAGCGTCGAGCGGCGCTACATCCTGCGCGCCTACGGGGCGGAGATCGTTCTCACCCCCGCCGAGGAGGGCATGAGCGGCGCGGTGGCGCGCGCGCGGGAGATGATGAAGGCCTCCACCGGCGCCTGGATGAGCTGCCAGTTCGAGAACCCGGCCAACGCCGACGCCCACGTGCACGCCACCGGGCTCGAGATCCTGGAGCAGACCGGCGGCGACATCGGCGCCTTCGTCGCCGGCGTGGGCACGGGTGGCACCATCAGCGGCGTGGGTCACGTCCTGCGCGAGCGCCTGGGCAAGGCGGTGCGGGTGGTGGCGGTGGAGCCGTCTGCCAGCGCGGTGCTCTCCGGCCACGGGCCCGGCGCGCACGGCATCCAGGGCCTCGGCGCCGGCTTCGTGCCGCTCATCCTCGACCGCAGCGTGGTCGACGAGGTGATCACCGTCAGCGACGTGGCCGCCGAGCGCATGGCGCGACGCCTGGCGCGCGAGGAGGGCCTGCTGGTGGGGCCGAGCTCCGGCGCCAACGTGCACGCGGCCGTGGAGGTGGCGCGGGTGGTGAAGGGGCGCGTCATCACCGTCCTCCCCGACTCCGGCGAGCGCTACCTGTTCTGAGCGAGCCGCGGTCAGCTCCACCGTCAGGTCCGGCGGGGCCGCCGCGTCGGTGAGCCGACCGACGGGGCACACCACGCCCCCGACCGAGGTCCCCGTGAGCCCTCTTGCGCCCCGAGCTTCGCCGTGAACCCGCGCTGAAAAGCAACCGGCGAGGCTCCTCCGACCTTCCCCGTCGCGTGGAGGCGCGCGCGTGCCCCGGCACGGCGCACCTCGTTCGGGTGCAATCATGAGCAAGGCCATTCGCCGGCGCGCGCAGCGCGTCCCGGCGCTCACGGAAGAGAGCTACGAGTACGAGGCGATGCAGCGGCAGGTGGAGCGCAAGGTGCGCCAGCTCTGCCGTCAGGTGCAGGAGGCCGTCGGCGCGGCGCTGGGGTCGCTCGACGACGACCTGCTGAACGCGGCGTGGGTCGCCGGCGTGGAGCCGGAGCCGGACGCGTCGCGGCTGGTGGTGTTCATCGAGGTCGACGGCGACACGCCGAGCGAACGCGTGTTCGCGCGGCTGGAGCGGGTCGCCGGCTGGGTGCGCGGCGAGGTGGCGCAGGCCATCACCCGCAAGCGGACGCCGGCGCTGGCGTTCCGCGTGCTGCTGCGCGAATCGTCGCAGTGAACCGGGGCGCCCGCGCGGGCGCTCGCTTCGGCCGGGGCGCGGTGACCTCGCGGTCGCCGGTGCCCCGGCCGTTTCGCGGGTCGCGGTCACGCAGCAGCGCCGTCCGCGCCGCGCGTGAGCACCAGCAGCGGTGCCTCGCTCGGGCAACCGAGCCGGAACGGGAACCAGTGGCCGAAGCCGGCGCTGGTGTAGAGGCGGCGCGCGCCGCGCGCGTAGCTGCCCCACGCGCGCACACGATGCTCGCCTGGACGAGCATCGAGCCGGTGCGCTGAGGCGCGGCTCGGTCACCGCCCTCGGCGCGGGCTCAGCGCACGCCGCCCTCGCGCTGCTTCGCCTCGTCCCAGTAGCCGTCGAGCTCCTCCAGCGTCAGCTGGTCCGCGCTGTCCTTCGTGGGCCAGCTGCCGTGGCGCTCCTTGACCCGCGCCTCCACGTGATCGAAGCGGCGCGTGAACTTGTCGATGGTCCCGCGCAGCGCGCCCTCGGCGTCGACCTTGGTGTGCCGGGCCAGGTTGACCACGGCGAAGAGGACGTCGCCGAGCTCGGACTCCATGCGCGCCGCGTCGCCGGAGGCGATGGCCGCGTCGAGCTCGGCCAGCTCCTCGCTCACCTTGGCGCGCGAGCCGCGCGCGTCCGGCCAGTCGAAGCCGACGCGGGACACCTTCTCGCCCACGCGCTGGGCGCGGACCAGCGCCGGCATGCTACGAGGCACGCCGCCGAGGATGCCCTTTTCGTGCTTGGAGCCCTTCTCCGCGGCCTTGATGCGCTCCCAGTTCTGCAGGACCCCCTCGGCGTCGAGCGTCGGGTCGGTCTCCTCGGCGAAGACGTGCGGGTGGCGGCGCACCAGCTTGTTGCAGATGGCGGCCACCACGTCGTCGGGCCCGAATGCCCCCTCGACGCGGGCCAGCTCGGCCTGGAAGACGATCTGGAGGAGCAGATCGCCGAGCTCGTCGCGCAGGTCGTTGCGATCGCCGCCGTCGATGGCGTCGATGACCTCGCAGGCCTCCTCGAGGGTGTACTTGCGCAGGGTGGCGAAGGTCTGCTCGCGGTCCCAGGGGCAGCCGTCGGGCGCGAGCAGGCGCTGCATGAGCTCGACGATGCGCGGGAAGGTGCGACCGTCCTGCTCGGGGAGCGGCGGGGTGTCCACGGGTGCGAAGGGGCGCGGCATGGGGCCGGTGCCTAGCACGCCTGGGCGGATGGATCCGTCGCATCTCTCCGCCAGCGCTGGCCGTGCTGGTCCGACGCCTGTTCGCCAACCGCAACAGTCTGGCGCGCGCTCCAGGTCCGGCGTTCGCCCGCGAGGCCGGGGTGACGAAAGTCGAGCGCTGCCTGGAGGCCGTCCCGATGAACCCTGGTCGAACGAATCGACGGGAGGATACGGAAAGCCATGCGAAGGGCCTCGATTTGCGTTGGAAGCTTGCTGCTGCTCCAGGCGACGGCGTGCGGAGGGGACGACGGGTTCCAGCAGCAGCCGCCAGAGGCTCCGTCGACCGATCTGCCTGCTACCGGAGCGGGCGGCACGACAGCGGCGGGCGGCGCAGGTGCGACGGGTAGTGGAGGTGAGGGCGGGCAAGGCGGTGCGAGCAGCACCGCGAGCGGCGGCGGCGCGGGCGGGGCACCTCCGTGCGATGTCACCGCCGACCCGAGTGACGCGCCGTGCGTCGTGAACGACGCCCTCGGGATCTTCGTGCGCGCGGATACTGGAGACGATGCGGCAGCTGGCACCCGGGACGCCCCCGTACAGACGCTGACGAAGGCCATCGCGCTTGCCAAGGCGCACGGGAAGCGCGTCTACGCGTGCGGGGAGCAGTACTTCGAGGAAGCGATCGTGGTGCCGTCGGGCATGGAGATCTTCGGTTCGCTGCGCTGCGATGACGGCTGGAAGTGGGATCCCACCCAGAACACGTCGCTTGCCGGGCCGGCAGACACAATCGCAGTGAAGCTGTTGTCGGGCGCGGGAAAGACCCGGCTGGTCGACCTGGATGTCGTCGCCGGCAACGCGGACGCGCAAGGCGGCTCGTCGATCGGTGTTCTGGCCAGTGAAGCAGAGGTCGAGATCCTGCGAGGCTCGGTCTCGGCAGGCGATGCAATGGACGGCGCGGATGGAGACAGCTGGCCTGTCAGCGCCACCGCCGGACCCGATGGGGTCGACGCGTTCGCGAACCCGTCGTGTGGGGGCGCCAATGCGAAGGGTCGTACGGGCGCCAACAATGCCTCGTGCGGCAGCCAGGGCGGAGACGGCGGCTCGAGCGTCAACGGCAAGGGTCAAGACGGGCAGAGCGGACTACCGGCACCCGGCGGGTATGGGGGCCTGGGCGACAATTCGAACGGCAGCGTGACCTCTTGCAAGGATGGGCACGAGGGAACACCAGGAACCGTCGGCTCCTCGGGTGCCGGTGGCACGGGCATCGGATCCATCTCCGGCGACGGCTACCACGGCATCCCCGGCCAGAACGGCGGGTTTGGCACCGTCGGCCACGGCGGCGGGGGTGGCGGTTCCAGCTACGGCTGCGACTTCAGCGCCGGCGGCAAGCTGGGCGGCGCCAGCGGCGGCGCCGGCGGCTGCGGAGGCGGCGGTGGTCGAGGGGGGAGGCCTGGCGGCTCGAGCATTGCGCTCGTGAGCATCGACTCCATCATCCACGTCAGCGGGACAGCGTTGATCGCGCGCGACGCTGGCGCGGGGGGACGCGGCGCTTACGCACAGCTGGGCGGCAGCGGCGGCGACGGCGGCGACGGCGTTCAGGTCGTCGTCAAGTCGTTCGGCACGGACGTCGTCTACAAGTCCTGCTCGGGCGGCGACGGCGGCGATGGTGGGAAGGGCGGGCTCGCAGGCGGTGCTGCCGGCGGTCACTCCGTGACCCTCGCGTACAGCGGCAATGCGCCCAGCATCGATGGCACCGTCGTCCTCAAGCACCAGACGGGTGGAACCGGTGGGCTGGGCACCGGCAACGCGCAGCTGAACAAGGGGAGCGACGGCCTCGGCCAGGACATGCTCGAGCTCTGATCGCCAGCGCTCCGATAGTCACCCATGAGGCCGCGCGGCGGAGGTCACTCCTGCCTCCGCTACCGCGGCCTCGCCTTCTCAGCTGCGAGGGTCGAAGGGCAGGAACGAGTCGCGCCCGTCGGCACCCATCTCCACGGACTCCATCGGGCGCGTCTCCTCGTCGTGCCGCCGGGCGGCCTCGAGGACGAGGTGCGTGGTGGAGAGCCCGATCTCGTCATCCTCGACGACCTCGCAGCCCACGAACTCGAACTCCCCGCGATCCCAGCCGAGCACCATGATGGCGTTGTCGAGCGAGCCACGCCGGTCGCCCGCGGACTCGGCCTTCACGACGCGCCCGCCGTCGACGGTCAGCCAGGCGACCTCGGTGTCGCGCATCACCGAGAGCACGCCCGACTTGCGCTCGAACTCCAGCATGCCGAGCAGGGTGGTGGCGCCGATCTCCGACAGATCGCCGCGTAGCACCACCAGGCTGGTCGGGGCGCTGTGCTTGCGCACCAACAGGCGCATGCGGATGCACAGCTCGGCGGCGGTGAACGGCTTGGGTATGAAGTCGACCACACCCAGGCGGTAGGCGCGCAGGCGGGTGAGGTCGTCGGCCTCGTCGCTCATCAGCGCCACCGGGATGCGCGCCAGCTCGGGCCGCGCGCCGAGCATGCGGATCAGGCGCCACCCGTCGACGACCGGCATGTCCGCGGCGACCAGGAGCACGTCGGGCGGGTCGTGCAGGCAGTTGGCGTACGCCTCGGCGCCGTTGGCCACGGTGGCCACCACGAAGCCGGCGTTGCCGAGCGCCACGCTGAGGCGCTCGAGCAGCCGCGTGGAGCCGTCGGCGAGCAGGACGCGCGCGCGCCGCGGCGCCGGATCGGGCCGGATGCTCAGCACCGGCATGACGTCCTCGAGGTACTCCTCGAGCCGCGCCCGCGCCTCGCTGGGCTCGTCCAGGAACGCCAGCCCCATGCCCGGCTGGCGCCCCAGCGAGTTGGCGGCGGCCTCGCCGAGGACGTGCACCACCCGCGCCGGCAGGTCGATGACCCACTCGTCGTCGGCCTGCAGATCGAAGCTCAGGTTGGAGGCACGCGCATCCGCCGCCGGTGCCGGTGGGATGGCCGAGGTGCGGAAGCGGATGAAGAGCTGGGTCTCGTCGCCGACGGGCAGGAAGCGATCGGCGCGGACGAAGATGCCCTTCTTGCTGATGTCCTGCGAGACGCCCCAGATCGGGTCGCCGCGCCAGTACACCTGGACCTCGCAAGCCACCACCACGCGCGGCTCGCGCGCGATGGCGATGTGCGGACCCGATTCGCCGGACGATTGCGACATGCCAGGTGTCCTCCCTACCACCGTTCCACTGCGGCGCACGTCCGCTCCGGCGCTGCAACGCGCTCGCGCCGCGCCGTCGCTGCCGGGCTAACCCACCCCCGCCAAGCCGAGCAGGTGCCCGATGATCGCGGTGATGACCATCGCCGCACCGCCGCCAAGGATCACCCGCAGCGCCGCGCGCATCATCGGTGCCCCGCCGAGGCGCCCACCGAGAGCACCGAGCATGGCCAGGCTGGCCAGGCTGACCACGGCGATGAACGCCACGCGCATCGAGGCCGGGGCGACGAGCAGCGCCAGCACCGGCAAGAGCCCCATCGACGCGAAGCTCGCCGCGGAGACCACCGCCGCCTGGAAGGGCCGCGCCATGCGCGCGTCCTCGATGCCCAGCTCGTCGCGCAGGTGCGCGCCGAGCGTGCCACCGCCCTTGCTCAGCTGCACGGCGACCTGCTTGGCGAGCTCGGGATCGAGGCCGCGCTTGCGGTAGATGCCCGCCAGCTCCTCCAGCTCGCCCTCCGGGTCGTGCTCCAGCTCGTGCGCCTCGCGCGCGATGTCCGCCTCCTCGGCGTCGCGCGCGACCACCGAGACGTACTCCCGGCGGCCTGGACAGCGCACCGGCGACCAGACCGGCCACGCCGGCCACCAGCACCGTGGCCGTGGGCGCCGTCGCCGAGGCCGTGGCCACGCCGATCATCAGGCTGGCCGTCGAGACCACGCCGTCGTCGGCACCGAGCACCGCAGCGCGAAGCCACCCGCCGCGATCGCCGCGATGTCGCTCGTGATGCTGCCTCACGAGCCGTGCGCCGCGTGCGCCGGCCGCCCGCGCTCCACAGCCTGGCACGCGGTCGACGACGTCGGCCAGCGGCGCGTCCGAGGTCTCGATGACATGCTGCGCCTGGCGGTAGAGCGGTCCGCGCTCGTCGAGCAGCTGGCGGAGGCGCTCCATGGCCAGCGGATCGTTGGCCATCGGGCGCCGGTCGCCCTGCGCCACCACCCGGTCCCAGTGCACATCCGGCCGCGCCTCGAGCCAGATGGTGATCGCCTCCTGCCGCAGGCGCTCCCAGGTGGCTGGCTCGGCGACGATGCCGCCGCCAGTGGCCAGCACGGCGCGCGGCGAGTCCTCGATCACCGCATCGAGCGCCTCGCGCTCCAGGCGCCGGTAGTACGCCTCGCCATGCATCTCCCAGATCTCGGCCAGCGAAAGGCCGGCGGCCTCCTCGATGCGCGCGTCGGGCGCCACGCAAGGGCGCCCGCGGCGCGCCGCCAGCGCCTCGCCCGCACTGCTCTTGCCGGCGCCGCGCAGGCCGAGCAGCGCCACGAGCTCGCCGCGCGCCTCGAGCAGCGCCGCCGGCGTGGTGCCGAGGGCCAGCGCGATCTCGGCGAGACTGCGCAGCGAAGATTGCCGCGACCGCTCTCCACGTCGGAGAGGAAGCGCTCGCTCAGCCCGGTGCGCTGCGCCAGCTCCTTGCGCGACCAGCCCCGTCCGCGGCGCAGCGCGCGCCCGGTGGCCGGTCGTGCGCAGCAGCGCATCGCCGTGTGCCGCCGCTGCGCCGCGCGCGCGCCCCTGCCGTTTGCTCGCCGCCGCTTCCATCCGCTCGCCCACGATTCAGAACTATACTGCTGCTATCTGCTCCTGAACAACCCAATAGCGGCAGTTTAGTGCTTGACCAGCGCGGCCCCGTGCGGCAAGGTGGCGGACGCCATGACGGACTTCGAGACGCACCCGGATCGCTACGTCCACTGGAAGCTGTCGATGGACGGCGCCGTCGCCCGGCTGAACATGGCCGTGGTCGAGGACAAGCCGCACCGCCCCGGCTACCGGCTCAAGCTCAACTCCTACGACCTCGGCGTGGACATCGAGCTGGCCGACGTCGTGCAGCGCCTGCGCTTCGAGCACCCCGAGGTGAAGGTGGTGGTGCTCTCGTCGGCGTACAGCAACATCTTCTGCGCCGGCGCGAACATCATGATGCTGTCGACCTCGACGCATCCCTTCAAGGTCAACTTCTGCAAGTACACCAACGACACCCGCTGCTCCATCGAGGACGCCAGCGCGCACTCCGGCCAGCGCTGGATCTGCGCGGTCAACGGCACCTCGTCGGGCGGCGGGTACGAGCTGGCGCTGGCCTGTGACGACATCGTCCTGGTCGACGATGGCAACTCGGCGGTCAGCCTCCCCGAGGTGCCCCTGCTCGGCGTGCTCCCCGGCACCGGCGGGCTCACCCGCCTGGTCGACAAGCGCAAGGTGCGCCGCGACCTGGCCGACATGTTCAGCACCCTGGCCGAGGGCTGCAAGGCGAAGAAGGCCGTGGAGTGGAAGCTCGTCGACGCCAGCTTCACCAAGAGCAAGTTCGAGGCGGCCATCACCGATCGCGCCAAGACCGCCGCCGAGCGCAAGGTCGAGGGGCCGGACAAGTCGGGTACCAAAGGCATCCAGCTGAAGCCGATCGGCGGCGAGATCAGCGAGACGCGCCTGCACTACAAGTACGTCACCGTGGAGATCGACCCCGGGCCACGCCTGGCCACTGTCACCATCCGTGGGCCGGAGGCCGCTCCACCGGCATCGGCGGCGGCGGTGCACGAGCAGGGCAGCGACTTCTGGTCCTTGCGGGTGATGCGCGAGCTCGACGACGCGCTCCTCCACCTGCGGTTCGACCACGAGCTCATCGGCCTGTTGCTGGTGAAGACGCAGGGCGACATCGACCGCGTCGTGGCCCACAGTGACTTCCTGGCCAAGAACCGCGGCGACTGGCTGGTGAACGAGATCGTCCTCTACACGGCGCGCACCCTGCGCCGCCTCGACGGCATGGCCAAGAGCCTCTTCGCGCTGGTCGAGCCGGGCAGCTGCTTCGGCGGCGAGCTGCTCGAGGCCGCGCTCGGCTGCGACCGCATCTACATGCTGTCGGACGAGAGCCGACCGGTGCATCTGTCCGTGGGCGCGCTGTCAGGTGGAGAGGCGGGTGGTGCCCTGCCCATGCACAACGGCATCAGCCGCCTGCAGTCGCGCTTCCTGGCCGAGCCCGGCAAGGCGGAGCGGATCGCCAAGGAGCGCGGCAAGCTCGACACACCGGCGGCCATGGCCGCGGGCATGGTCACCGTCGCCCCGGACGAGATCGACTGGGACGACGACGTGCGCCTGGCCATCGAGGAGCGCGTCTCGCTCTCGCCCGACGCGCTCACCGGCATGGAGGCCTCGCTCCGCTTCGGCGGCCCCGAGGCGCTGGACAGCAAGATCTACGGGCGGCTCTCCGCCTGGCAGAACTGGATTTTCATTCGCCCCAACGCGACGGGCGAGTCCGGCGCCCTGAAGCTCTTCGGGCAGCCCGACCGGCCGAAGTTCGACTGGAGGAGGACCTGATCATGGCCATCGACCTGCACGCGAAGATCCCGAACAACGTCGACCTGGCCAACGATCCCAAGCTGCAGCGTGCCCTCGAGCACTGGCAGCCGAAGTTCAAGGAATGGTGGATGGAGACCGGCCCCGCCGACTTCGCCACCGACGACATCTACCTCCGCACCGCCGTCGGCGTGGGCAAGGGAGGCTGGGCGAACTTCGATTACGTCAAGATGCCCGACTACCGCTGGGGCATCTTCCTCGCCGAGCCCGAGCCCGATCGCAAGATCCACTTCGGCGATCCCGTCGGCCAGCCGGCGTGGAACCAGGTGCCCGGCGAGCTGCGCAACCGCCTGCGCCGCCTGGTGGTCACCCAGGGCGACACCGAGCCGGCCAGCGTCGAGCAGCAGCGCCTCCTCGGCCACACCGCGCCTTCCAACGTCGACCTGCGCAACCTCTTCCAGGTCAACGTCGAAGAGGGCCGGCACCTGTGGGCCATGGTCTACCTCCTCCACAAGTACTTCGGCGCCGACGGCCGCGACGAGGCCGAGGACCTCCTGCGCCGCCGCTCCGGCGACGTCGACAACCCCCGCATCCTCCAGGCCTTCAACAAGCCCGTCGAGGACTGGCTCACCTTCTTCTGCTTCACTGCCTTCACCGATCGCGACGGCAAGTACCAGCTCGCCGCGCTGGCCGAGAGCGGCTTCGACCCGCTGGCGCGCTCGACCCAGTTCATGCTCACCGAGGAGGCGCACCACCTGTCCGTCGGGGAGAACGGCGTCGGCCGCGTGGTGCAGCGCACCGCGGAGCTGATGAAGGAGGGCACCGACCCGCGCAGGGTCGGCGCCATCCCGATGGACATCATCCAGAAGTTCGTCAACGACTGGTCGACCTCCAGCTACGACCTCTTCGGGGGCGAGGACTCCTCGAACGCCGCCGAGGCCTTCGCCTGCGGCCTCAAGGGCCGGTACCGCGAGGGCGACGGGCTCTACAAGGACCCGCAGGCGCTGAACCAGACCTATGTCACCGACATCGAGGAGGGCGGCAGGCTGACCAAGATGGAGATCCCGCTCCGTCGCGCCATGAACGCGCTGCTCCTCGACAGCTACCACGCCGACGCCACCCGCATCGTCGACCGCTGGAACCGCACCCTCCAGAAGCAGGGCTCGGACCAGAAGATCACGCTGCCCAGCCTGCGCTTCAACCGCAATATGGGCATCCACGCCGGCAAGACGTACGACCCGGCCGGCGACCCCATTCCGCGCGAGGAGTTCGAGAAGAAGAAGGCCGGCTGGTTCCCGACCGCCGACGACATGGCCTACGTCAAATCGTGCATGGTCAAGGTGCTCGAGCCTGGCAAGTTCGCGAACTGGATCGCTCCGCCGTCGTCGGGCATCAACGAAAAGCCCGTCGACTTCGAGTACGTGAAGTTCCACTGACGCCCACGGCGACGAGGACACCGGAGCATGGAGAGCGGGAAGCGGCTGGTCTACGTCTGCGAGGGCGGCGATTGCAGCGAGAAGGGCTCGATCGAGCTGCACGCCGAGCTCGGCGAAATGCTGGCCGAAAAGGAGGGCGACAAGAAGAACCGCCTCCGCAAGTACCCGTGCTTCGGCGGGTGCGAGCACGGCATCAACGTCGTCCTCTATCCCGATCGCGTCTTCTACAGCCACGTGAAGACCAGCGACCTGCCGGACATCGTCGAGCACCTCACCGGGGACGGGAAGGCCGTCGATCGCCTGACGGGCGCCGTGGACAAGGACGTCGAGCAGATCGTCTGGGATCTGCTGGACACCGGCTTCTGAGCCGGGGCAGGCGTCCGTGACCCACAGCGCCTACGCGCCGCGCCTCTTGACCCGCGCGCCCGACGCGCCTGCAGAGACGCTCGACGAGTACCGCGCCGCTGGCGGCTACGCGGCGCTCCTGCGGGCGCGCGCCGAGGGGCCCGAGTCGGTGCTGGAGAAGCTTCGCGAAGCCGACCTGCGCGGCCGCGGTGGGGCCGGCTTCCCCGTCGCCACCAAGTGGGAGCTGACCAGGACCAGCGAGGGCGCCGCCAAGCACGTGGTCGTCAACGGCGGCGAGCACGAGCCCGGCAGCATCAAGGACCGCACCCTGATGGCGCGGTATCCGCACCGTGTTCTCGAGGGCGCGGCCATCTGCGCCGAGGTGGTCGGCGCCTCGAGCATCGTCCTCTACCTGATCGAGGACATGGTCGACGCCATCCACGCGGCCGGGCGGGCCATCTCCGAGGCCAGGCACGCCGGCCTGCTCGGCGGCGTGGAGGCGCGCGTCGCCCTGGCCCCCACGACCTACGTAGCCGGCGAGGAGACGGCCGCCCTGGAGGTCATCGAGGGCAGGAAGGCGTGGCCCCGCAAGACGCCGCCCTTCCCCGGCCAGGCCGGCCTCCACGGCCAGCCGACGTCGGTGCAGAACGTGGAGACGCTGGCCTGGGTGCCGGGCATCGTCGAGCAGGGCTGGGCCTGGTTCCAGCCCGGCGCCATGCTGTGCACGCTCGACGAGAGCTTCGCGCGCCCGGGGCTGGTCGAGGTTCCGCTGGGGATCACCCTGCGCGAGCTGATCGAGGTCCACGGCGGCGGCACCCGTGGTGGCCAGCCGGTCAAGGCCATCCTGCCCGCGCTCTCCAGCAGCTTCCTGCCTGCGGCCGCGCTGCAGACACGCCTCGAGCACGCGGCCATCAGGGACGCCGGCTCCAACCTCGGCTGCGGCGGCTTCTCGGTCATCGAGCAGGGCACGTGCATCGTCGAGCGCGCGCTGTCCATCGCGGAGTTCTTCAAGAAGGAACAGTGCGGCCAGTGTCCGCCCTGCCGCATGGAGACGAACACCATCGCCGCAGTCTTCCAGAAGGTGGCGAGCGGCGAGGCCGGCGAGGGCGCCGCCTACCAGGCCCAGGTGGAGAAGGTGACCGCCTTCACCAAGGGCAAGGGCCTGTGCAGCCTCATCGAGATGGCTGCCGCGCCGGCGCTCTCCGCGCTGCGCCTCTTTCCGGCGGACTTCGCGGCGCACGCGGCCACCGGGCGCTGTCCGGCATCGTAGCGCTGTGGCGCGAGGCATCGATGGCGGCGGTGCCCGATGACGGAAACGCTGCGCAAGCTGCTGCCGGTGTGGGCACTCGCTGCGCTGGCCCCGCTGGGCTTCTGCTTCACGTCGGGTGACGAGCGCGGTGAACCCGCCCCACCGACAGGGGAGGTCGAGATCTCACAGCAGCTCGGACTCCATCACCCGCGTCCCGGGGGGCGCCGCGATCGCACCCTCCACGAGCGCTCGCGCCACGCGCGAGGCGTCGACGACCCGGTACCGCCTGGGCACCAGCGGCGCCACGACCTTGAAGAACCCGATGCCCAGCGCCTCCATGGGCCGCGACTCCTCCCGGTCACCGTCCAGGAACGAGGGTCGCGCGATGGTCAGCGACTCGAACCCCAGCGCGCGCAGCGCGTCCTCGACCTCGCCCTTGGTGCGCAGGTAGAAGCTGCTCCCCTTCGCCGAGGCACCCACCGAGGAGCAGTGCGCGAAGGCCCGCGCGCCATGCGCATGCGCCAGGCGCGCCACGGCCAGAGGATAGTCGTGGTCCACCTTGCGAAACGCCTCCTTCGAGCCGGCGCGGCGCATGGTCGTGCCCAGCGCGCAGACCACGCCGTCGACCTTCCACCAGTCGGCCTCGGCCGGTAGAGCGTCGAAATCGACCACCGGAGTGTGGAGCTTGCCCGGAGCCTCGACGGCCAGCGCACGGCGGGTGGGCGCCACCACACGCGTGACGCGCGCGTCGCCGAGCGCCTGCTCCAGCGCAGCCTTGCCCACCATCCCTGTCGCACCGATCACCATGAGCACGGTCACCGCGCACCTCGCTGTCATCGCTCGTCCGCACCCGGGCCGCGCCAGAAATCGGCGGGCAATGTGTCACGATCGCGGCCGGGGCGCCTAGACAGGACGCGTCCGACGAAGCGGGCGCGGGAACCGAGAGGAAACCGAGATGCGAATCAAGATCGCCACCGTCATCGCCGCCCTCACCCTGGGCGCCGTCCCCGCCCTGGCCGCCGGCGCCTGCCCCTGCGGGCCGGACTGCCCCTGCCCTGGCTGCCCGTGTAACCACTGAAGCGCTCCGGGCCCGCGGCGTACGACGCGGGCCCGATGCCTTTCGCCAGGCAAACGGCCGACAGCGAGCTGGAGCAGAGCAGGTGCGCCGCGCAGCGCCGCGCGGCCGACGGAGATCTCGACGAGACCTTGAAGCGCGCCGACAGGGAGCAGATCGATCGCTGGATGACGGCCCTGGCCGACGGGGACCGGAACGCCTTCGCGCCGCTCTACGCCGCGCTCTGGCCGCGGCTGCGCGCCTTCGCCGCGCGCGCGCTGCCCAGCTCGGCCGACGCCGAGGACGCGGCCCAGTCGGCGCTGCTGCGGGTCTTCTCGCGCGCCGCCGAGTTCGACGGTGAGCGCGACGCCTGCGCCTGGGTCCTGGGAATCGTCGCCTGGGAGTGCCGCACGCTGCGCAAGCGCGCCGCCCGCCGCCGCGAGATCGGCGATGCCTCGCACCTCGACGGGGCGGCGGCGCCCGGCGCCGATCCCGAGGCCGCCGCGCTGGCCCGCGACCTCGAGGCCGCAGCGCGCGCTGCCTTCGGCGACCTGCGCCCCGCCGATCAGGACACCTTGCGCAGGGCCATCGCCGGCGAGCGCCCTCCGGACGGCGGCCCCACCTTCCGCAAGCGCCTGGAGCGCGCAATCGCCCGCCTGCGCGGGGCATGGAGATCGACGTATGGCACCGAGTGACATCAGCCTGCCGCGCAAGGCGCGCCGGGCCTACGAGCTGGGTCGGCTGCGCAGCGCCGCGCTGCGCGCGCTGCGGGTGCTGCCGGTCGCCGCGCTCATGCTCTGGATGCACCCGGGCCCCCAGGCGCTGGCGCTGCTCGGCGTGCTGGCCGTGACGGTGCTGGCGCTGCTCTGGCGCGGCGGAGCCTACGGCCGCGCAGCCACCACCGGCCTCCTGGCGGGCGCAGTGCCGCTGGTGGCGCCGGTGCTCGTCCGCAGCGGCGGCCATTGCTGCATCGCCGGGCTGTGCGCCGCCATCTGCATGGTGGCCTGCGTGGGCGCGGGCCTGGTCGCCGGGGCCGTGGTGGCGCTGCGCGCGGGCCGCGAGCGAGGCGAGCACGGCACCTTCATGGCCTCGGCGGCGTTCGTGGCCGGGCTGACCGGCGTCCTCGGCTGCACGGTGATGGGTGCGGCCGGCATCCTCGGCATGCTCGCCGGCCTGCTGGTGGCCTCGGTGCCCGTGGCCGTTCGGGGTGCGCTGGCGGCGCGCTGAGTCGCCCGCGGCGACCCGCCCCACGCCGATGTCGCGCGGAGCGTGCACCGGCGTCGCGAATGGCCGGCGCTGCACGGTAGCCGACACCTGCGCACATTGACGGGGACGGCCGCCGAGCGTGATCCTGCCGGCGCCGTGTCGCCGTCCCGCTTCTCGCTGCTCGCCGCGGTGGCACTGATGGCGTGCGGCGGCAGCGACGACGCCACGCCGGCGATGGCCGGCTCGGGAAGCGGCGGTGTGGTCACCGGCATCGGCGGTGGCCCGTCGAGCGGCGGCGCGGGCGGCGAGGCGGTCGCGACGAACGCATCGAGCGCGGCCAGCGGCGGCGCCGGGGACGGCAGCGGCGGGCACGGCGGCGCGCCCGGCCTGGGACCGCCCTACCCCATCGTGCTCGCGCACGGCTTCTTCGGCTTCGACTCGCTCGCCGGCATCGACGCGGTGACCTATTTCTGGGGCGTGCCCGGGGCGCTCGCCAACGACGGCGAGACACTGGTCTTCACACCCGC
>JBBJMR010000249.1:0-12972 GCA_037720395.1 Polyangiaceae bacterium | reverse complement strand
CTGCCGCAGCGGCGTGCCCGGCTTCGCCTTGCCCGCCGCGTAGACCAGGATGCCGTCATGGCCGCCTCTCTGACCTGGGCCGAGGACCAGCCCGAGCTCGTGCTCGGAGCACAGCATGCCCTCGCTGGTGACGCCGCCGATGTCGCGCGGCGTCAGGGTCATGTTCACCGCCGGCAGGTGCGCGCCGAGCGGGGCGAAGGCCACCACCCCACCGGGGTCGGGGACGTTGGGCGCCCCGCAGACCACGCGCTGCTCGCCGCCGCCCGTGTCGATGGTGACCAGCCGCAGCTTGGCGCGGCTGGGGTGGGGCTCGACCTTGCGCACCTCGGCCAGCTCCAGCTGCGCGGTGCCGGCGCCGAACTCGCTCAGCGCCTCCACCTCCAGGCCGGCGGAGGTGAACCGGTCCGCGAGCTCGCGCGGCGAGGCGTCGAGCCCGGGGACCAGGGCGCGGAGCCAGCGATACGAGGCCTTCATCGGAGCGCGGCCGGCTCGGCTACTCGGGCATCTCCGGCATCTCGGGCATGCCCGGCATGCCCATGCCCGGCGGCATGTCCGGCATGTCGCCCTCGTCGCCGTGGCCGTGCCCGTCGTCCTTCTTGTCGTTCTTCTTGTCGCTCTTCTCGAACTTCGCCTTCTCGGCGACCGCCCAGTCGGCGGACCACGACGAGATGACGAAGACCACGCCGTCTCCGCCCTCCTTGGTGGCGTAGCGGCTCGAGCCCTTGGCCGTCTTGCCGACTTTGATGATGTGCTCGCCGGCGTTGTCCTTGAGCTTGATCTTGACGACGCCGCCCTCGGAGGTCGCCTTGTCCAGCCCGGTGTCGGCCTTTTCGTCGGCGAAGTCCTCGGCGTTGAGGCCCTTGTAGGCGCGGAGGAAGTCCTTGATCTTCGCCTCCTCGAGCTTCTCCCACTTCGGGGCCGCGCCCTCGGCGAGCTTGCCTTCCTTCTTGGCGGTGAAGGTGCCCGACCACTTGTCGTCGTTCCTGGAGAACGAGAACCGGCCGTTCTTGTTGTCGATCTCCGCGGAGATGACGTTGGCGTCCTCGAACTTGAGCACCGAGGTCTCGCGCCAGTTCTTCACCTCGCGCGCGTAGAGGTACGCCGAGTAGCCTCCGACCACCCAGACGCCGTCCTTGCCGGTGATCCGCGCCATCTGCCCGCGCGAGCCGCTCTTGCCGAACTGCATGTCCAGCGCCTTGTCGGCGCCCTTGTAGGCGACGACGTGCACGCCCTTGCCTTCGCCGAGGTCGTACTTGTCGTAGCTGGCGGTGCCGCGGTCGATGATCTCCTTGACCTTCAGCTCCTTGAGGTTGTCGAGCACGCTGCGCACGTTGGCCGCGTTGGCCTTGGCGCTCACCGGCTTGACCACCTCCCAGGCGTCGCCCTTCTTCTCCAGGGTGACGTCCGACTTGTCGCCGTTCTTGATCTCGATCTTGGTCAGCTTGTCGGTGTCGTCCTTGGGGACGCCAATGGTCGGGTAGTCGGCGGAGGCGGCGGTGGCAGAGCGGGACTCCGCCTCCTTCTTCTTGTTCTGGGTGGTGAGCCAGAGGACACCACCGAGCAACACCAGCACCGCCAGTGCGGCGTAGATCCGGTACTCGGTCTTCATCGTCGTTTTTCCTTCAATCGAGCGAGATCTTGTCGCGCGAGGACTCGCGCCAGCGCCAGCGCGCCAGACCGAAGGCGGCGAAGAGCAGCGCCGGGAAGAGGATCAAGGTCCAGGTGACCTTGCTCTGCACGCTCTTGCGCTCCGTCTTGTACTCCTCGTTCTTGCGGGTGATGGTCGCCTCGTCGTCGGTCGGCTCCTGCGACGGCTTGTTGATGTCGGCGTAGGTGAGGTTGGTTTCGCCGATGATCTTGGCGCTGGCGGCGATGAGGTCGGTGTCGCCGCTCATCCAGTCCAGCGTGTTCTTGAGCGCCAGGATGGTGCCGGTCAGGTACTTCTGCGCGTAGGGCTGGGAGATGGCCTGCAGGTCCTCGTCGCCGCCCATGCCGCCCATCATCGCCATCTGCGGCGGCATCGGCGGCGGGTTGCCCGCGCGCGCGAAGGGGTTGGCCAGGAACTGCGAGGCGGAGATGACCAGCACGCGCGAGCGCTCCTTGGACTCCGGCGAGGTGCTGACGCCCATCCCCTCGATGCCGCCGAAGGCGCTCTTGATCTTGCCCTCCAGCGCCACGGCCATGACGCGCTGCTCGTAGTTGCCCTTCGGCTTCCACTCGCTGGAGATCTTCATCTCCACCGTGTCCGACGTCTCCACCGTGGTCCTCGGGGTGGAGCGCGCGATGACCTTCAGCTCCGCGCCGGGCTGCTTCTCCGGGTGGGGGACGAGGGTGGAGGGGAACGGGAAGGACAGCTCCTCGAGGCGGAAGAAGCCGGCGAACGAGGAGTCGAGGAGCTGCTCCTTGTCGTCGAGGCGCTCGTCGTGCTGCAGCTGGATCACGCTGGGCGCGCGGAACCAGGCCATCTGCCCGCTCTGGGTCTGCACCGGGATGGCGATGGAGCGGCCCCAGTCGAGGATGGCCTCCTTCTTCATCTCGATGCCGTAGCCGTCGAGGAGCTTGTCCAGGCCGCGCGTGTTGAGCTCGGCCTTCATGCTCGCGTCGGCGGCCTTGATGTTCACGGCGCCGGCGAAGATGGCCACCGCCTTGCCGCCGAGCATCAGGAACTGGTCGATGCGGCGCAGCTCCTTCTCGGTGTAGTCCTTGCCGGGCTGGGTGATGATGATGCCCACCAGCTCCTTGTTGATCTCGGCGTCACCGCCCTGGAGGTCGACGTCCTCGAGCTTGTAGAAGGGCAGCGCCTGCTCGACGATGCTCTTCATGCTCGGCCCGCCGCCGCGGCCCGGCTGGGCGGCGACGAGGTTGGCGTCGGCGAGCTTGATCTCGTCCTTGCCGGTGATCAGGCCGAACTTCTGGTACTTGTCCTCGGCGCGATCACGGAGCTCGCGGATCTTGTTGGTGATCCAGAACTCCAGGCCCAGGGCCTGGTCGGGCGAGAGGACGGGGATGGCCTCCTTCTCGCTGCCGTACTTGAAGGCGATGCCCATGTAACCCTGGGTCATCGTCGTCTGATCCTTGCCGGTCTCGCTCCCCTCGAAGCCCTGGATCTCCTGCAGCCCCGCCTCCTTGGCGGCAGCGCGCTGCTCGTCGGTCTTGGCCTCGATGAGGGTGTACTTGAGCTTGCCCTTGGAGGCGGCCTCGTACTCGTTGAGGAGATCGGTCAGGTCCTGGACGAAGAGGTCGAACTTCGGCAGGCCTCGGGTGACGTAAACGTCCATCTGCAGCTCTTGGCCGAGACCCTCGCTGACCAGGCGCGCCGACCCCTTGGAGAGCGTGTAGCGCTCGTTCTTGGTGACGTCGAAGCGCTTGTAGACGCCGTAGGACAGGACGTTGGCCACCACCAGGACGGCGGCGACCACGAAGAGATAGATGCCGGTCTGAGCGGCTGCTCTCGTCTTGCGTTCCATCACGCCCACTTCCTGCGCTCGAGGGCGCGGAACGAAGCCATCAGACAGAGCGCGGTCACCGACAGGAAGTAGATGACGTCCCGCGTGTTGATGAGCCCGCGGGCGAAGCTGGCCAGCCGGGCGTCGAAGCTGATGAACGAGGCCACCGTGCGCACCGCCGGGAAGGGGATGGAGTTGGCGAAGTTGCCCATCAGCACCAGGGCCCCCAGCACGAAGAAGGTGATGAAGAAGGCGATGACCTGGCTGTCGGTCAGCGTCGAGAACAGGAGGCCCACCGAGACGGTGGCCGCCGCGTAGAGGATGAGCCCGAGGTAGCCGGCGAGCAGGGGGCCGCTGTCGAGCGAGCCGAGGTGCCACCAGCCCCAGAACATGAAGAGCGGGTAGGACAGCGTGGCCAGCAGGATGACCAGCACCAGGCCGAGGGCGCCGAGGTACTTGCCGAGCACGACCTCGTGGTCGCGGACGGGCAGGGTGATGAGCATCTCCAGCGTGCCGCTGCGCTTCTCTTCCGCGAGCAGGCGCATGGTGACCACCGGAACGATGAGGACCGACAGGCCCCCGGGCAACCAGAAGAACAGCTGCCCGAGCGAGGCGCGATCGGCCTGCCAGAAGCCGCCGTTGTAGAAGAAGAAGATGAAGCCCAGCATGATCAGCCCGAGGCAGATCACCACGTAGGCCAGCGGTGAATCGAAGTTGGAGCGGAACTCCCGCTTCGCGATGGTGAGGGTGGGGCTCATCGCAGGTCAGGCCTTCTTGGCGGGCGGTTCGTCGTCATCGTCGTCGTCGTCGTCCGCGTCCGCGTCGTCCGCGTCGTCGTCCTCGTCGTCCGCATCCTTGTCGTCGTCTTCGTCGTCCGCGGCCTCGTCGTCCTTGTCGTCGTCGTCGTCCTTGTCGTCGGCGTCGTCGTCGGCGTCGTCGCGGTCTTCGTCGTCATCCTCGTCGTCGTCGGTGCCGGCTGCCCCCGCGGCGACGGCGCGCTTCGGCGCCACGTCGAGGTCCTCGTCCTCGTCCTCGTCGACGGCCAGCTTGCGGCCGCGATCGCGGCGCTCGTCGCCGCGCGTCAGCGCCTTGAAGACGTCCTCGAGCGACTGCGAGTCGCGGCGCATCTCCAGCAGGAGCCAGCCCTTCTGCACGACGAGGGCGAAGATCTCCGGCCGGATGTCGGCGCCGAGGGCGCCCATGAGCTGGAAGCTGTGCGCCTTGTCGTCGGTGGGCAGCTCGCTGACCGCCGTGACGCCGGGCAGCTTGGCCAGCGCCTCTTGCACCTCGGTGGCCGTGGGCGGCTTGCGGGCGCCGGCGCGGTATCCCTCGCCGCCCTCGTAGACCTTCTGCTCGTGGACGGTGACCACGTACCGGACCTTGCCGCTGCGGGCGCGGATCTCGTCGAGCGGGCCGTCGGCGACGACGCGGCCCTTGGAGACGATGATGGCGCGCGCACACGCCGCCTCGACCTCCGACAGGTTGTGGGTGGAGAGCAGGATGGTGCGCTCCTTGCCAATCTCCTTGATGTACTTGATGACCTCGGCCTTCTCGTTGGGGTCGAGGTCGCTGGTCGGCTCGTCGAGGATGAGGATGGGCGGGTCGTGCACCAGCGCCTGGCCGAGGCCGACGCGCTGGCGGTAGCCGTGGGACAGGGTGTTGATGTCCTTGCCCAGGCTCTGGGCCAGGCCGCAGACCTCGACGATGCTCTTCATGCGCTTCTTGAAGGTGCTCTGGTCGAGGCCGCGCATGTCGGCGACGAAATTCAGGTACTCCCAGACGCTCATCTCGCCATAGAGCGGCGCGCGCTGGGGGAGGTACCCGATGCGCTTGCGCACCTCGAGTGGCTCCTCGAAGACGTCGTGGCCGTGCACGCTCGCCGTGCCGCCCGTCGCCGAGATGAAGCACGTCAGGATGCGCATCGTCGTCGACTTGCCGGCGCCGTTGGGCCCGAGGAAGCCCACGACCTCACCGCGCTCGACCTCGAAGCTGACCTTGTCGAGCGCGCGCGCGGCGCCGAAGCGCTTGCTGAGCCCGTTGGCCTCGATCATCACATCGGTAGACAACTCGTCCTCCGTCCCGGCCCGTCCATCGACGCGGCCGCCCGCGGCCGCGCCCCTTGAGTCCCGCCGCGGTCGCGCAGTGGCGGCCAACTTGCGAGGTTCGTTGAGAAATGTTGGGCGCCACTGGGTCGGGCGGCACCCCGGAGCGGCGCCATCCTAGCGGCGAACCGATCCGTGTCAACAGAGCGCGGACCCCGAACCGCCAGTGGCCCGCGTTTCTTCCCGCTGTCGGGCACTAAGAGGAGGCGTCGGCGTCCAGGATGGCTCGCACGATCTCCTCGGGGCGCTCCTCGGGCACCCAGTGGCTGGCGCCGGCGAGCCGCCGCACCTCGAGCCGCGCCGCGTAGCGCCGGACGGCATCGGGGTGGGTGCGGGCCAGGGCCAGGTCGGCGTCGCCCCAGACGAGGGTCGCCGGAACCTCGACCCGACCGGCCTCCATCGCCTCGCGCCGGCGAGCCGCCACGCCGCCGCGCGGGATGTCTCGGTAGTACTCGAGGACGGCGCTGGCCCGGCCGGGTCGCATGAGGTTCCGCCGGTAGACCTCGAGGTCGGCCTCATCGAGCATGCCCTTCGGCGACGAGCCGGTGATCATCTTCAGCAGGAAGCCCGCCCCGAACGCGCCGCCGCGCGATTCGAAGAGGCGAGGCAGGCCGGGCAGCTGGAAGAAGGCGATGTACCAGCTGCGGATGGCCTGGCGCGGGTGCACCAGCTCGCGCGCGAACGCGGCTGGGTGCGGCCCGTTGGTGGCCACCAGGTGGCGCAGGAGGTCGCCGTGCTGCTCGGCGAACGTCCAGGCGATGGCGCCGCCCCAGTCGTGGGCCACCACGATCGGCCGATGCACGCGCTGGTTGCCGGCCACGCGCGCCGCCTCGTCGTGGGCCGCGCGCACCACGGCCGCCAGATCGGAGACCAGTGTCGGCAGCGTGTAGTCGCCGCTGGGCGCCAGCTCACTCTCGCCGTAGCCGCGCAGATCGACGGCGTGGGTGACGAAGCGGCCCGGCGCGGCGGCGTGCAGCTTGGCCACCACCCGCCTCCAGCAGTACGAGCTCTCGGGAGCGCCGTGCACCAGCACCACCGGGCGCGCGCCCGGCCTCGGCGCGCCCGGCACGCGCTCCACCGACAGCCGCGTGCCATCGCTGGCGACCACCACACCCCGCGCCCCGCCCTCCGCCATGCGCGAGCCTATAGTCGCGCCGCGCGGCGCGCGCATCCCATCCGGGTGCACGCGCGCGCCCGCTCCCGGCTGCGCGCGGGCGCGCCCGTCACGCGATGTTCACGGTCCCTGACAGCAGAGGTCGCAATCCCAGGTCGGCGTCCCGCTGCCACTGCAGGCCTCGTTGCCGTTCCACTCGCACAGCGACCAGGACCATCCGTTCTGCGCGGCCAGGTCGCCACACGACGGGTCCGGCGGAGGCGGCGGGGGCGGAGCCGGCGGCGCGCAGCAGTGCTCGCAGTCCCACGTCGCCGGGCCTTCGCCGTTGCACGCGGCGTTGCCGCTCCACTCGCAGTACGACTCGCTCCACCCGTTCTGTGCTGCCAGATCGCCGCACGAAGGATCGCCACCGCCCGCGCCCATCGACGGTCCGGCGGGATCGCCGCCGGTCGGATCGCCGCCGGTCGGACCGCCGCCGCTCGGGTCGCCGGAGCCGCCGCCGCTCGGACCGCCACCGCCGGGGTCGCCGCCGCCGGTGACGCCGGCGAGCATCTGGTAGCGCTCGTAGACGAAGGGCTTCGGTTGCCAGCTGGCATCGGTCAGCCCGAACGGGGCCACCATGGCGTCGGAGTACCCGAACCAGAAGACGCGCTCCAGCCGATCGCCGGCCGATGCGAAGGCGACGTACGCGTCCTCGAGGTAGTCGGCCATCTTCGCCGGGTCCTCGGTGCGCAGGCCGACCTCGGTGACCCACACCGGCAAGCCACCGGAGCGCTCGTAGTACTCGTGCACCTTGCCGTCGTGTCGGCCCCAGGCGCAGTTCAGGAGCTCGCCCTCGGCGGGGCCGCCCGGCGCGCACCAGTCGTCGTTCGGCACCACGCCGTAGATCTGGATGGCGATGCCGTCGGCGTAGTCGCCGAGCCAGCCGCCGGTGGCGGCGACCATCTCGTCCATGTAGCCCGGGTCGCCGCTCTCCAGCCCGGCGAGCACCACGGGCGTCGACGACGAGGCGCGAATGGCCGCGTACATGTCCTGCGCCAGCCACCCCAGCTCGTGCGGGTCGACGTACGGCTCGTAGCCGGCCGCGGCACCACAGGGGTGATCGGGCTCGTTCCAGATCTGCCAGGCGTCGACGGCGTCGCCCCAGATCGCGGCGGCGTGCCCGGCGCGCGCCACCAGATCGTCGCGCCAGCCGTACCAGTCGCCCTGCGGCGGACAGAACCCGACGCCCCCACCGCCGAAGCCGGCGCGCGTCATGTAGTCGAGCACCAGCAGCACCGAGACCCCGTGCGCGTGGTAGTCGGCGAGCTGCGCGCCGATGCTCGCCACGGCCTCGGCGGACAGGTCGGACCCGGTCGTGCCGTCGCGCAGCTCGAGCCGCGCCCAGCGCGCACCCAGCGTGGCCACCGCCGCGCCGCCCGGGGCGTCGCCGGCGACGTTGATACCGAACACATCGGGCGCGATGGCCTGCGCGCGCGAGCTGCCCGTCTCGTCCGCCGGTGCGGCCTCCGGTCCGCAGCCCAGCAGCGCGAGCGTGACTCCGACGGCGGCCGCCAAGGCGGCGCGCGGTGCGAGCGAATGGATCATGCGTGCGTCCTCTCCACCACCGGGTTGGTGGAGCACCCAAGTGCAACCCGCGTGCCCAGGTGCAGAGCGCATCGCCCGATCACGGGGTCGCGGCCGTTGCGACGTCCGGATCGTTCACGGTCAGGTTCACGTTCACGTTCGTTTGGACATCGTTTCCGGCGGCGGGCCTGGATCTGTCGACCACCGCCATGGGGTGATCGGGAGGATCGCGGGTGCCGGAGCAGGTCGCGCTCGGCGGCCGCGGTACCCGGAACCAACGTGAACGTGAACGTGCCCGTGAACGTGCACGATCTCGACGTTGCTAGCGTCTTGCGGCCGTCGCGCTGGCTGCGGACGTTCGCGTCACCCGCGGCGCTTGGCGTTCAGCACCTGAAAGTACCTTCGCGCCAGCCCCGACGCCGCGGCCGCCCGCGTCACGTTTCCACCGTGTCGCTCCAGGACCCGGCTCACGTAACGCCGCTCGAACTCGGCGAGCATCGCCTGCCTCGCGGCAGAGAAGGGCAGCTCACGGGCCAGCACCGCCTCCATCCCATCGCGCGGCGAGGGGCCCGACGACGGCGGCGCGCCGTCCGCACGCCCGTCGGCGACACCGGCCAGGTCACCCAGCGCCACGCGGCGGGCGATGGTCGTCTCCAGCTCGCGCACGTTGCCCGGCCAGCTCTCGTTGTCGAGCGCGGCGAGCATGGCCGGGTCGAGCGCGCGCGGGTCGCCGCCGGAGATGGACCAGAAATGGCGAGCCAGCAGCCCCACGTCGCCCTGGCGGCGCGCCAGCGGCGGCAGCTCGACGCGGGTCACCGCCAGCCGATGGAAGAGGTCGTCGCGGAAGCGCCCCGCCGCCACCTCGGCGTCGAGGTCCCGACGCGTGGTGGACATCACCCGCACATCCACGCCGATGGCCTGCGTCGCGCCCAGGCGCAGCACCTCGCCGCGCTCCACGGAGTGCACCAGGCGCGCCTGGATGGCCGGCTCCATGCGATCGACGTCGATGAGCAGCAGCGTGCCTCGGTGCGCCCTCTCGAAGGCGCCCGGCCGGCCGGCGATCAGCCCCGCGGTGCGCTCCGAGCCGAACAGCTCCGCCTCGGCCAGCGCTGCGGTGATGGCGCAGTCGAAGACCACGAACGGGCCGGTGGCGCGCGGTCCGACCTCGTGGATCACCTCGGCGCACAGCTCCTTGCCCGTGCCCGCCTCGCCCTCGATGAGCAGCGGCAACGCCGCGGCCGCCAGGCGCTCGAGCAGCGGGTGGAGACGGCGCATGGCCGGGCTGGCGCCCAGGAGGCGCCCGAAGCGATCCGCGGACGACGAGGGTCGGGTCTGCGGGGAGAGCCCGCGATCGACGCGGAACGCCGTCTCGCCCACGCGCACCACCTCGCCGCCGCGCAGCCAGCCGTCGGCGACGGCCACACCGTCGACGAACGTGCCGTTGGTGCTGCCGAGGTCGGTGATCCTCAGGCGCGGCGGGGCGAGCTCGAGCGCGGCGTGGCGGCGCGAGACGAGCCTGTCGGCGAGGCGCACCCCGCAGCTCTCGCTCTGACCGAGGAGCACGCGCTGGGGCTCGGCGCTGTCGATGGTGAAGCTCTTGCCCGCGTCGGGGCCCTCGATGGCCACCAGCACGTAGGCCAGCTGCCCCGGGTCGTCGGGATCGATGCGCGGGCGCTGCAGCGTCGAGGCTTCGTGGTGCGCGGGCTGGTGGAGATGGCCTTCGCTCATGGGACTCCTGTCGTCGGCGTTTCGCGGTCACGAGTCAGTCGCGGCAGCAGAGGACGCCGCCACCGCCGAGACCCGGCTTGCGGATCCTGAGCAGCTCGTCGCTTCCGTCGCTCCCGGTGCATTGCCAGGGCGGTGACACGGCGCAGGCGGTCAGGTCCATGCGCGCATCGAAGGGCGGCTTGCAGTCGTCGAAGCTGCCCTCGCCGTAGTCACCGCAGCCGAGCACGTTGCCGGTGCCCCCGCCGCAGCCACCTGCGCCGTCCTGTCCCACGGCGGACATCCAGAACGTGTCCGGCCAGGCGTCCTGCAGGCAGCCGAAGCCCGGGAGGCCCTGCAGCATCTCGTCGGCGGAGCTGCAGATGTGCCAGTCCGTGGCGCAGAGATCGAGCGCCGAGCAGCCGGGGATGTCCGGCTGGCATCGGTCGTTCCCGGCGGCCATGCAGGCGGGATTGCCGCTCCGGCCCTGCGTGGCGCCGGCGATGTCGAACCGACCGGCGCAGGCGGAGATGTCCGGCGGATCCTCCGCCATCGTCGGCCCGTTGTAGCCATCGCGCCAACCATCGGCGCAGCCGCTCTGCAGGCCCAGGTCGTCGATGCAGGCGCCACCGCCCTCGCCGCCGGCACCGGCGATCCCGCTGGCCGCGCCGCCGGCCCCCACCGTGACCGGGCCGGCCGCGCTCGTATCCCCACCGCTGTTCGATCCCGCGCCGCCGGTTGCGGCCGCGCCACCGGCACCGGCCGTGCCGCCGCTGTCGCCGGGTGTGGGCTCGATCGGATCGTGGAGAACGAAGCTGCAGCTCGCCGCGACCGCGGGCACCGTAACGAGCAGCAGCCCCGTCGATCGCAGCGTCACCAGGCGCCGATCCTAGCAGCGGTCGTGCCATCACCTGCGATGCCGTGGATCGCGCCGCGCCGCCCACCGTCCGTCCGGTCCACAGCACGATCGTCCGGGAAAATCAGGCGCCTGCGCGCGCTCGCGCCGGCGGTGCGTGGAGTATCATCGCACCACCATGCGCGGCCCCGGCGTCCCGCCCGCGAGCATGCCCGAGCGCGTGGGGCGCTACGAGGTGCTGTGCGCCATCGCCAGCGGTGGCATGGCGACCGTGTATCTCGGGCGCGCGCGCGGCGTCGGCGGCTTCGAGCGTGACGTGGCCATCAAGCTGCCGCACCGCCACGTGCTGGAAACCTCCGCTGCCGCGGTCGAGCTGGTGGAGGAGGCCAAGCTCGCCGCCGCGCTGCGCCACCCGAACATCGTCAGCGTCCTCGACGTCGGCGAGGACGAGGGCGGTGTGCACCTGGTCATGGACTACGTGGAGGGCGAGAGCCTGAACACGCTCGTCGCCGCTTCGCCGGAGTCCAGCCTGCCGCTCGGTGTCGGGGTGCGCATCCTCCTCGACGTGCTCGCCGGCCTGCATGCGGCGCACGAGCTGCGGGACGCGGACGGCACCGCGCTCGGTGTGGTCCACCGCGACGTCTCCCCGCAGAACATCCTCGTCGGCCTCGACGGCGTGAGCCGCCTGGCGGACTTCGGCGTGGCCAAGGTGCTCACGCGCGGCACCAGCACGCGCACCGGGACCATCAAAGGCAAGGTGGCCTACATGGCGCCCGAGCAGGCGCGCGGGCAGGCCGTCGACCGGCGCTCCGACGTCTGGGCGGCGGGCGTGGTTGCCTGGGAGCTGCTGGCCGGGCGCCGGCTGCGCGCCTCCGACAACGACGCCGTGAACCTGCTCGAGCTGGTGACCGAGCCGCCGCCGCATGTCGGCAGTGTCCGCCCCGACGTGCCCCCGGGGCTCGGCGACGTGGTGGCCGCCGCCCTCCGCCTCGACCCGACGGCGCGCACCCCGGACGCGCTCCGCCTGGCCACCGACCTGCGCGAGGCGTGCCGCGCCGGCGCCGTGCACATCGCGGAGGCGAGCGAGGTCGCCGCGCAGGCTTCGGCGCTCATCGGCGGGACCGAGAGTCCGTGCCTTGCGGGAGCGGGCCGACGCGGTGGCGCGCGCCCGCGCGACGCGATCCAGCGAGCCCCCGGCCCGTGCGCGCTGGAGTGATCCGCACGGCGGCCTCGACAGGTCCGAGGTCTCCGGGCGAGGCCTCGCCGCCGCCGCGGGTCCGGCGCCTGTCATCGGCGACGAGGGGCACACGCTGGCGCGCGGCGCGTTCGTGCGCGGCATCGAGGAGGACGAGACCACGCGCCGCAGCGAGCGCAACCCATCGGCGCCGGACCTCGTTCACGGCGCGCGGTTGGCGGGCGACGCGACGCGTGTCGCGCGGGCCGTCTCCGGTCGCTCGTCGGTGGTCACCCTCGTCTTCGCCGCGGCGCTCACGCTGGGGACCGCGCTCGCCGCCATGTTCTGGACGCGGGACGCAGGCACGGACGCGCGCCCCCGCGAGGCGCGTGCTCCGCTGGCGGCGGGCGTCGAGGTCTCGCTGATCGGCGCCACGCGGGCGGTGGCGCTGGCTGCCCTCGCACCTCGGTCGAGCGACGCGGTGTCGGTCGAAGGCCGCACCGCCGACGAGCTGCCCGCCGTGCCCGTGGAAGCCGTCCCGTCGCTGCCGCCGGCCCCGCCGCGCCGTCGCCAGGCCACGGCAGCGCGGAAGCCGCCGGCCAGGGCCGGGCGAGCGCGAGCGGCGTGAGCGCCGCAGGAGCCTCGGGCAGCGCGGCACGCGCGAGGCCCACGCGGCCTGCCACGGGACGCGTGCCCGACCTGGCCGCCAGCCCCTACGCCCCGCGCCCATGATCCGTCGCGCGGGCGTGGTGGCGCTCTTGATCGCCGGGTGGTGCGCGCCGTGCGCCGCGCACGCCGGTGACAGCACGGTCGCCGACGATTTCTTCCGTGCCGGCAGCGCCGCGTACGCGCGGCGCGACTACCGCGCCGCCGCGGCCGCCTTCGACGCTGCCGATCGGGAGGCGCCGCACGCCGCCGCCAAGTACAACGCCGCGCGCGCCGCGGCGCCGGCCGCCGCGCCGGCGCGCGCGGCGGATGCGTTGCAGCGCGCGCTGGAGGCGCCCTCGGGC
>JBBJMR010000050.1:0-36555 GCA_037720395.1 Polyangiaceae bacterium | reverse complement strand
GCTGATCGTGGCGGCGGCCCTCGACGATCGCGCATCGTTCGGGCGCGTGCGTGCCGGTCTGGGGGGCATCGCCGCCGGCACGTCGCCGCTCGCGGACGAGGCGCGCTGGATGGCCGCCACGCTGGCACCGACACCGGCGCCCGAGCCCTGGCGCGGCCCGTCGGCGGTGGTGCTCGATCCGCCCCCGGACGCCAGCGGCCTGGTGCGCGCCTTCGCCGTGCTCGGTCCGTTCGAGGACACCGACGGCGGCGGCCTGCGGCGCGCCGAGGGGCCGGAGGACGCCGGGGGCAGCTGGTCGGACACCATGGCGCGCTTTTCGTGGGGTGCCTTCGAGGTCGCCTGGCAGCGCGTCCTGCCGCAGTCGGTGACGGCGCGCGGCCTGCCGCTCGATCTGTACGTGTCGCCACGCAATGAGAGCTGCAGCTACCTGGCGTCGCGGCTGACGTTCCCCGCCGGCGCGCAGCCGGTGGTGGCCCACGTCGCCGGCACCGGCGCGCTGCGCGTGGTGTGGGACGGCGCCGACGTGGCCGTCTCCGACGAGGCGCACGCACGGCTCGGGCTGGAGCGCATCAGCGCGCGCATCGCCGCGCCCGCCGGCGAGCACCTCCTGGCCATCAAGGTGTGCTCGGCGGCCGTCGCCGACGAAGGTCGCGTGCGGGTCCGCTTCACCGATGGTGCGCGCAAGCCGGTGGCCGTGGGCGCGTCGTCCGATCTTGGCAAGCTGTCGATTGCGCCGCGCCCGGCTTCCCAGCCGGCCGCGCCGGACAAGCCGCGCGAGAAGATTCGCATCCCGGCCAAGCCCGGCCAGCCCACCGCCGCGCCGGCGAAGCCCGACGCCAGGCCGCCCACCGCGGGCAAACCGGCGGCGCAGGGCCCGGCCGCCGCGCCGCGCCCGGCGATCGTGCCGCCGAAGGGCATCGATCTGCTGCCGACGGTGCTGTCGCGCGCGCTGGCGCTGTCCAATCCCCCCGCCGGCTCGCTGCGTCCGACGCCGTCTCCTGCCGGCGGCGCGGCGACCACGGCCATCGATCGCCTGCTGACGGCCATCGTGGTGCGCACCCTCGGCGGCGCTGACGACGCGCGTTCGCCTCGCGCACCCGGCCTGCTCGACCGCGCCACGCGCGAGGCGTCGCTCACGCCCGATGCGCTGGCGCTCGCCGGCTGGGTGTCGCCGTTCGGCGCCAACCGGAGCGGCTGGCTGAACCTGGCCCGCTCGCGCGCGCAGGCCGCGGGCGACGCGGAGACGGCGGCGTTCGCCCAGCGCCGCCTGGCCGCGGCCAAGCTCGGCGCCGTCTTCTCGGACTGGGCCAGGGCCGAGACGCGCATCGAGCCGCTGGCCTCGGCCCGCGACCCGGAAGCGCGCCTGATCCGCGCCGTGGCTCGCAAGCACCTCGGCGCGGCGGGCCTGCTGCGCGGCGCCCTCGACGAGCTGCTGGCGGTGGTCGCCGAGAAGAAGGAGGCCACGCCGACGGGCGTCTGGCTGGAGATCGCCGACCTGTCGCGCATCGATCCCTCCGCCAGCTTGCTCGCCGCCAGGCGCCTGGCCGAGGTGCGCGCCGAGGTGCGCGGACCGGCGTGGGTGCGCGCGTTCCGTGCCGTCGACGGCGCCGCGGTCCAGGCCGCCGCCGCGCAGGCCCTGGGCGAGCAGACCGACGCCAACGACCTGACCCTCATCGGTCGCGAGCTCCTCGACTCCGGCAGGAACCCGCTGGCCCGCGACGCCTTTGCGCTCGCCGTCGAGCTGTCGCCGAACCGCGCGCCCGCCTACCGAGGCCTGGCCGCGGCGCTGCAGGCGGTGGCCGCCGACGAGACGCGCGCCGGCAAGAAGCCGACCGCCGATCCGCGGCTGGTGGTGGCGGCGCTGGCGCGCGCGCGCGACCTGGAGCCGAGCGACGCCGCGTTGCGCGCCGAGCTGGCCTTCCGCACCGAACAGCCCGCGAGCGGCGAGGGAACGGCCCCCAAGGACGCGCGCGAGCGCGTCGCCGACGAGGCCTACATCGTGACCCCGCAGGTCTTCCTGGCGCGCGCCCGCGCCAACCCGGCCAGGAAGGGCGAGGTCTTCGACCGCCAGCTGCATTGGGTGCGCGCGGTGACGTACCACCCGGACAAGCGCGTCTCGCAGCTCATGCACTACGCCCGCGAGATCGTGGTCGAGCCGCGCACCGAGCAGGAGCTGGTCGAGCCGGTGCCCACCGAGAGCGGCGAGACCGAGCTGCTCTTCGCGCGGGTCCACAAGAAGGACGGCACGGTGGTGCAGCCCGAGGAGCAGAGCTCCGGTGGCCAGCGTCCCTTCATCCGCTGGCCGCGTCTCGTGGCCGGCGATGTCGTCGAGGTCGCGGTGCGTTCCTGGACCGCGGGGCCGGTGGGTCGCCGCGGCGACGCGCCGTTCTACTTCATCGACTACGTGGGCAGCACCGACACCCACCCCGTCCTCTACAACGAGGTGGTCATCGATTCGCCCGAGGCCACGCCGCTGGCCACCGACGTGCTGCGCGGCAAGGCCGATCGGGTGACCAACGACCTCAAGGACGGTCGCCGCGTCACCCGCATGATCTGGGACAACCCGACCAACATCGCCTCCGAGCCGCTCGCTCCGCAGCTCGCCGAGGCGCTGCCGGTGGTCATCGGCTCCACCTTCGGCAGCTGGAGCGCCTTCCGCGAGTGGTACCGCGGCGCGGTCTCCGGCTTCACCGAGCCCGACGATCAGGTGCGCCGTCTGGCCGCCGAGCTGACCAACGGCAAGAACAGCGAGCAGGACAAGATCCGCGCCCTGTTCGAGTTCGTGGCCGACGACATCCGCTACGTGAACTACGTCTCCGGCGAGTGGTGGTTGCCGAACCGCCCGCAGGAGCTGCTGGCGCGGCGCCAGGGCGACTGCGACGACAAGGCGCTGCTGCTCATCTCGCTCCTCAAGTCGGTGGGCATCCAGGCCACCGAGGTGCTGGTGCAGACGCGGTACACCGGCCAGCCGTCGCTGCTCAAGAGCGACAAGGTGGCCATTCCCATGTTCGACCACGGCATTGCCTACCTGCCCGGCAAGAATGGCAAGCCGGGCATGTGGCTCGACGCCACCAGCCCGCAGAGCCGCCTCGGGCCGCTGCCGGCCATGGACGCGCGCGCGGTGGCGCTCTTCATCGACGAGGGCCCAGCGCAGGTCGTCGACACCCCGGCCGCTTCGCCCGACGACCACGGCATCGACGCCGAGTGGACGATGAAGCTCGGGCCGTCGGGCGCCGGCGAGCTCACCGCCAGGGAGCGCCACATCGGCGACGCCGCCTTCGAGCTGCGCATGAACCTGCGCGAGAGTGACGCGCGCTCGCAGTGGGTGGAGCAGTACGTGGCCGGCGGCCTGGTCTCCAGCGTGGAGCTCGTCGGCGACATCGACTTCCAGGGGGACCTGCCCGGCGGCGCCGCCAGGCTCGGCTACCAGGCGAAGTCCGACGGGCTGGCGCGGCGCGAGGGCGACGAGCTGGCCGTGCCCATCGCCGAGACGCAGACGCTCACCTCGCAGCTGGCGCCGCTGGTCAAGCGCACCTTGCCGGTGGTGCTCCCGCCCGGCCTGGCGCCCGGGCACCAGACGCGCCGCATCACCATCGTGCCGCCGCCGAACTACACCTTCGGCGATCTTCCGCCTGCGGGCGAGGAGGCCGGCGGCGAGTTCGGGCGCGCCAAGCTGACCTTCAAGCGCCAGGGCGGCAGCGTGGTCGTGGAGCGCACGGTGATCTTCGACCTGTCGACCATCCCGGTCGACAAGTACACCGCCTGGCGCGGCTGGCTGCAGCGCGTCGATCGCCTCATGCACCGGATGGTGCGCCTGGTGCCGACGGGTCCCGCCGCGAAGGCTCGCGATCCTCTGGCATCCCAGCCCGCGCAGCCGGCATCGCCTCCGCCGGCCGTTCCGCAGCAGGCGCCCGGCAAGGCGCTGCCCGGCGTGCCCCCGGCGGCCGCGGCGGGTCAGCCGCTGCCGCCGCCGTCGGCTGCACCGCCGTCGCCCCCCGCAGCCGGCTCGGGTTCACCGGTGCGCTGATCCCGACGACTCACGTCCGCGCCGGCGGCGACCAGAGCGCGCCGAGCTCGAGCTCGACCGCAGCGAACGGCTCCGCACGAACGCGCGCATCCCCGGAGTACACGCGCACCTCGCGCCACCGTGCATCGTCGCCGAGCGAGTGGACCTCGAGCGTCTTGCCGATGGGGTCGATGAGCCACACATGGCGCACACCCCGCTCGGCGTAGATCGGGAGCTTGTCGTTCCGGTCGATGTTCTCCGTCGACGGGGAGAGCACCTCGCACACCCAGTCGGGCGCGAGCGTGAAGTACGCCGTCTCGGGCAGCTCCGGCATTCGCTCGACACGCCAGCCGGCGAGGTCGGGCACCATCGGCTCCAGGGACACCAGGTGCAGCTCCGGCTCGAACAGGATCCACCAGCCCCCCGGGCCGCCTCGACCGCGCTGGAAGGGGCCGCTCAGCTCGCCGCCGAGAACGGAGGTGGCGTTTGCGTGCCTCGGTGCAGGGCGGGGCAACACGTAGAGCGTGCCCCGCACGATCTCGGCCGTCTGGTGCGATGGCACGCGCAGAAAGGCTTCGTAAAGCGCCTTGCGCCGGTCCTCCGCCGCGTCAGCCATGGCCGAACGATAGCACCCCGCGGCCCCGCCTACCGGGCATGGCGTCCTCCGCCGAGGCCGTCGACGAGGCGCCCCCGGTCCTGAATCCCGTCGCAGCTCTCGCGAGCGGGCCGCCAAAGTCGGTAGGCTGGCGCCGAACGATGGACAGGAGGTCGTGATGCTCGCGTCGACTTGGCGTCTGGGTTTGCTCATCGGTCTCTCGGCCGCGATCGGGTGCGATCAGTTCGGGCAGGGAGGTGGGTTCGGCAAGGCGATGTGCCCGGAGCTCGGAGGCGGGGACCCGTTGAGCGCAAACTATTCGGCCAACGTGCGCGCCAACGGCAAGCTCCGGGCGTTCGTCCAGGCGTCGAAGGATCTGGCCACCGTCTCGTTGCACATCGAATCCGAGATCGCCGACGTGTGCCGCCGCATGGGCGCCGACCTCGGCGTCCCGCCCCAGGAGATGCAGCCGCGCAGCGAGGCGGGGGGCCAGGCCAGCGGCGCCTGCGCGGCCGTCTCCGCGCGAATCGACGCCATTCTGCGCCAGGGCGTCATGGTCCAGGTCTCCGTCACCCCGCCGGTCTGCCAGGCCAGCGCCCAGGCGCAGGCGCGCTGCTCCGGCTCCTGCCAGGCGCAGATCGATCCCGGTCAGATCGTCGCCCAGTGCCAGCCGGCGAGGCTCTCCGGCTTCTGCCAGGGCCGGTGCATCGGCCGCTGCGAAGGACGCTGCAACGGCCAGTGCCGCGGGCAGTGCACGGCGATGGATGCGCAAGGGCGATGCGCCGGCCAGTGCAACGGCGAGTGCGACGGCGGCTGCGACGCCACCTGCCACGCGCAATGCCAGGGCAACTGGCAAGCACCGAAGTGCGAGGGCATGGTGCAAGGGCCGAGCGCCGATGCCGAGTGCGACGCCAGCTGCCGCGCCCACGCCGACGTCAACGCCTCGTGCAGCGCCCCGGCGGTCCAGGTGCGCGTCAACCAGAACGCCGAGATGGCCGCGCGGCTGATGGCCACCCTGCAAACCAACCTGCCGCGCCTGATCTACGCCGAGATCGCGCTCGGCAAGCGCCTCATTGGCGACGCGCGCGTGGTCGCGCAGGTCGGCGCCCAGCTGCCGCGCATCGTCGGCGACGCCGGCGCCCACGCCCTGGCCTGCGTCGGCGCCTCCGCCGAAGCCTCCGCGTCGGCCTCGGCGCGCATCGACGTCAGCATCCGTGCCAGCGCCAGCGTCACCGGCAAGGTGGGGGCGTCATCGGGCTGAGCGGCGGGTGGAGCCTCCTCGAGCGTCCCCGAGAGTGGGCGCTGGTTGCTGGTTTCACCACAAGCGAAAGACGCCGAGCGCCCCGATCCGACTGGAGCCATGCCGGCGACATGCAATCATGATCGCCTCTGCTGGACGCTTCCTCATCTCCGGACACGTTGGGCGTCTACCGGGAGTTGACGCTCTGCGGGACGGGCGCGACCAGCCGGGTGTACCGCGCGGTCGACTCGGAGACGGGCCGGGTCGTTGCCTTGAAGCGGCTGAACCGGCACCTGGTCCGCTCTTCCCAGTCGCTGGCGCGCTTTCGTCGCGAGCTCGACGCGCTCCGTCGCGTGCAGCACCCGGGCATCGCCCAGGTTCACGACGTCATCGGCTGGGACGGAGACCCCACCCTGGTGATGGAGTTCGTCGAAGGCGTGGACCTGCACGAGCTGGTCGTGGACACCGGACCGCTCGAGGGCGATGTCGCCTCGCGCGTCGCGCGCGAGCTGCTCGACATCCTCGCCGCCGCGCATGGCGCAGGCATCGTGCATCGCGACCTCAAGCCGCAGAATGTCCGCATCCGCCCGGACGGTCAGGTGGTTCTGCTCGATTTTGGCTCGGCGCGGCTGGACGCGGCCTCGAAGCTGACGACGACCGGGACCAGCGTCGGGACGCCGGAGTACATGCCGCCGGAGCTCTTCGCCGGTTCGGCATACGACCCGCGGGTCGACATCTACGGCGCCGGCGCGACGCTGTTCTTCGCGCTCACCGGGAGGGCGCCGCACACGGCCGAGAGCCTGGCCGAGCTGGCGGTGCTGCGGAGCACGGTGGACGCGCCGCGCGTCGCCGCGGTCGCCAGGGAGACGCCGGCGGCGCTGGCGCAGGTGATCGATCGGTGTCTGGCGCGCGATCCCTCGCGCCGCTATTCGACGGCGTCGCTGGCGACGTGGGCCCTGGACCACCCGGAGGTCGAGCGCGAGTTCGCGGCGCGGCGGAGCCGGCAGCCCTCGTGCCTGCATTGCGATGCCCAGATCGCGCCCGAGTCGGCGGTGTGCCCGCAATGCAAGAGCCAGCACCCGTTCGGTTACTCGGCCGGGCTCTGCCACGTGGAGATCGTGAGCGTGTCGGAGCCGGCGCGCTTCGTCGAGCACGTGGTGACCCAGTTCCCGGAGCACGACACACCCGACGGCATCCGGGCGCTCGCCGAGCGCTGCGCGGCGCTGTCGTTCGAGCACCAGCGGTACGTCTCGTTCATCGATCGGGAGCAAGCCCTGGCGGTGGTGGCGCGCCTCTCCAAGCACGGCGCCATCGCCGCGGTGATCGAGGAGAGAGCCCAGGTGCCGCGCTCCTTGGCCATCGGCGCCGCGGCCGTGGCCGGGTGGCACGTGGTCCCCTTCCTCTTCGCGATGCTCTTCGGCCGTACGTACCTCGGCCAGCTGTTCGATTTTTCCGCCGTCAGTCTCCCGCTGCTGGTGGCATTCGTCGCCGGCTATGCCCTCTCGTCGGCCGGCTCGTTGAAGCGCGCGCGCGCGGGGATCCTGGGTCCCGGACCTACCCGACCGCTGGCGCGACCCGCGGCCCGGACGTGGGCCGCGGTGGGCTGGCTCGTCTCCCTGGTGTGGCTCTACTTCGTCATGCGCACGGCTCCGGACGGGTTGCTGGTTCCGCTCCTTGCGGGCGCCGCGATCGGATCGGCCGCGCTGCTGGTCGCGCTCGTCTCCACGTGGCGAACGTCGCTGGTACGCGCACCCACGCGCGCCGCGCAATCGCCAGAGCCGCCATTCCTGGTGAAGCTCAGGGTTGCGATCGTGCCCAGTCGCAGCGTGGCCCGAGCCCGGACCACCCGCAGCACGCTGTGGATGGCCGCCGCCGCCGCGGCGCTGGTCATCGCGGAGGTCGCGTGTATCGGCGCGCTGATTCGCCACCAGGACGAACTGCAGGTCGGTCGAGAGTGGTTGTCTCGTTGGCCATCGGTCGCGTCGGTCGCTGACCGCATCATCTGGCAGGTTCGGCGCGAGCTCGAAATGCCCGGCCGCGAGTATGTGCCGCCTGTTCCGGTGGAGCTGGAGCGTCGCAGCTGGATGGGGGCCTACATGGACGAGCTGGGAACGGCCGCGGGCACGACCGTGTGCCTGCTCGCCTCCGGGTTGCTCGTGGTCCTGGCCAGACGCCGGCGGCGCAAGATCCGGGCGGACGCGGAGCGCATCGTCGAGGAGCTCGGCGCGGAGGAAGCGGAGACAGCGGCCACGCGATTGCCGCCGAACACTCGGCTCGTGCCCGCGCATCACGGCGCGGCCGAGGACGTGGCAACCCTCGCCGGCGCCGACGGCTTCGCGAAGGACGCCGTCTGGCGCGCGGCCGATCTCTCCCACCATCTCGAAGCAACGTCCTCGGTCCGGCTGGCCTCGGCGATCGTGGCCATGGGCTCGCGCAAGAACGACGGTGCGCTCCGGGAACGGTCGATGCTCGCGCGCAGCATCCTGGAGGCCGACGCCGGACAGCGGGCGCGATTCGAGTTCCTCGAGCTCGAAGGGGAGCTCGAAGCCGAGGCCGCGGAGACCTGGTGGCAACGCCGGCGTTGCTGAGCGGCACCGCCGCGGCTCGCGCCGTGGAAGCCGGCGTCTTCTGGAGCCTGGAGGCCGGGACTCGCATCGGCGATGGCTACCGGATCCAGGAGAAGATCGCCGAGGGCGCCAACTCGGCCGTGTACCTGGCCCTCGACGAGGGCGGTCGCGGTGCCGTGGCCCTGAAGATCCTGGACCCGCTCAAGGGCGCCGACCCGGTGGGCCGGCTGCGCTTCGAACGCGAGTTCGAGATCCTGCGCAAGCTGTCCCACCCGGGCATCGCCGCCTGCCATCGGCGGCTGACCGATGGCGCGCTCGACGTGCTGGTCCTCGAATACATCGAGGGCGAGAACCTGGAGACCCGGCTGCAGCGCTCGCGTCTGCCGGTGGCGGAGGCCGTCGCCATCGCGGTGCGCCTGCTCGACGCCCTAGACGTCTGCCACCGGCAGGGCGTGGTGCATCGCGATCTCAAGCCGGCCAACGTGCTGCTTCATCCCGAGCGCGGCCCGGTGCTCGTCGACTTCGGCGTGGCCTGGTTCAGCACCGCGCTCAACCTGACCCGCACCGGGGCGGTCATTGGCTCACCGCAATACCTGGCGCCCGAGTCGTTCGGTGCGTCGCTCACCGACGAACGCGCCGACCTCTACGCCATCGGCGTCATCCTCTTCGAGATGCTGACCGGCAGACCGGTGCACCTCGCCGACAGCGTGGCCGAGCTCGCTGCTTGCCATGTCTCCGACCCGCCGCCCAACGTCACCGTGCTGCGACCGGAGGTCGACGGCGCCCTGTCCGGCGTGGTCGGCCGCGCCATCGCGCCGCAGCCCGAGGATCGCTTCGCCACCGCAGGTGAGTTTCGCGAGGCGCTCCTGCGGGGATCGGTGGTGGCCGGCCGCGCGCTGCGGGCGCGCATCCCCTGCGCGAGGTGCAAGACGCCGCTGATCATCACGCTTCCCTTCTGCCCCGGGTGCGGGCGCGGCGTCGATTGGGAGCCGACTGCGGGACCGTTTGCCGTGCAGCTCACGTCCGTCGAGCGTCCCGGCGACGCTCTGGCGTGGCTCCGGCATCGATATGGGGCGCTGCTGCGCACGCACCCCATCGGGGTCGAGCAGCGGCTCAAGCACGTGCCCGTGCCGCTGATCGTCGGCGCCTCGGCGACCACCGCCGAGCAGCTGGTAGCGGAGGCGGAAGACCACGGTTGCAAGGCGGAGGTCGTCCGCGCGCGCGCCGTCCTCGGAGCGCGCATTCGAGGGGCCGAGGCTACCCGCGGGGAGGCCATCGTCGCCGGTGTGCTGCATTTCGTGGTGGTGCTCGCGCTCGCTGTGGCCGTCGCCAGCCTTCGCCTCGATTTTGCGCTGATGCTCCTCCCACCGCTGGTTGGCCTGCTGGGTGTCGCGGCGGCGGCCTGGTACATCCGGCGCCCCGTCCTGGTCCTGAAGAAGAGGAGGGCGCGCCATCCCGCGGCGGCGGCCGCCACCCTCGCGCTCGGGCGTCTGCGCACCCAGCTCGAAGCGCTCCAGCACCCTCGCGCCCGCAAGCTCGCTGCCGCCGCGGTCGCACGCGCGGCGCCGGTGCTGCTCGGCGACACCGAGGGCATGGCCGCCGGGTCCGTCGACGACACCCTGGAGGCGCTCGACCGCGCCGTCGACGCCGCCGGTCAGCTCGACGCCCAGACCGCGCACCTGCTCGCGCGCCCTCGCGCGCGCCTGGCGGTGGAGATCGATGCCGTGAAGCTCCGCATCGACACCGGCGACGAGGAGGCCCTCGAAGAGCTGCGCCGGCTCGACGCCGAGCGCGACGAGCTCGCCGATGCCTCGGTGGCCCACGACCTGGCGGCGAAGCGCGCGCTGGAGGCCTGCGCGGACATCACCTCTGCGATTGCCACCCGCACGGCCTGGCAGACGGCGGCGGACGCCGGTCGGTGACTCGGCTGTGGTGACCACTGGTTAGCCAGGCACGCGGACCTCGTGCGCCGGGAACGCTGGCCCCGCGGCCGAGACGGCGACTATCGTGGTCGTCATGAAACCCCTCGGCCTGGTCCTCGCCGTCGCAGCGCTCGTTCCCCCCCTCGCGCTGGCCGGTTGCGGCAGCGATGAACAGGACGGAACCGCTGGCGCCGCCAGCTCGACTGCCGGCTCGGGTGGCTCGGGCAACGCGAGCGCGGGCGGGTCGACCAGCTCCGGAGGCAGTGGGGCGGTCGGGGGCACGGGCGCCGTGGGCGGCGGGGGCGCCGGGAATGGCGGAGGCGGCGCTGGCGGCGGCTCGGCCTTCGACTGCGACCCGCCGGAAGGCTCGGCGCCGCCGCTGAAGCTGACCCCGGTGGTGGAGTCCGGGCTGCAGGGCGCGGTGTTCGTCACCGTGGCACCCGGCGACAACAGCCACCTCTACGTCGTCGAGCAGGCGGGGCGCGTGCGCATCATCGAAAATGGTGCCGTGCTCGACCCCCCCTTCCTGGACGTCGCCGGCATGATCCAGTCCGGTGGCGAGGAGGGGCTGCTCGGGCTGGCCTTCCACCCGGGCTACGCGGAAAATGGCCGCTTCTTCGTGCACTACAGCGCCAGTCAGGGTGGCGACTCGACGGTCATGGAGTTCAAGCGCTCGGCGGACCCGCTCGTCGCCGACGCGGCGCCGGTGCAGCTCGTGCTCCAGCACCCCACCGCGCAGAGCAACCACAACGGTGGAGCCATCGAGCTCGGGCCGGATGGCTTCCTCTACATCGCGCTCGGCGATGGCGGTGCGCAGGGCGACCCGGGCTGCGACGCCATGAACACCGCCAACCTGTTCGGGAAGATCACGCGCGTCGATGTCGACGGCGCCGCCGACGCGAATGGATACCCCGCCGCCCCCGGGAACCCCGACGGCGCGAAGTACTACCACATCGGTCTGCGCAACCCGTGGCGCCTGAGCTTCGACGCCTGCACCGACGACCTGTACATCGGAGACGTGGGTCAGAACGCCTGGGAGGAGATCGATGTCGTCCCGCCCGCCGCCGGCGCGCAGAACTTCGGCTGGCCCGTGCGCGAGGCCCTGCACGCGTACGGCGGCTACGACGGCAGCTGCCCGGTGGAGAGCGGCTTCACCGATCCCGTCGCCGAGTACCCTCACACCCAGCAGCGCCAGTTCCAGTCGGTCTCCGGCGGCTACGTCTACCGCGGCTCGGCCATCCCTGGGCTGCGCGGCACCTACTTCTACGCCGACTACGTGACCGGCGAGATCTACAGCTTCGTGCTGGCCGGTGGCGCGGCCACCAACCCGCAGGTGCTGACCGCTGACCTCGAAGCCGGCTTCCACGTTTCGAGCTTCGGGCAGGACCACCAGGGTGAGCTCTACGTCGTCGACTACACGAGCGACCGGATCCTGAAGATCGAGGCCGAGTAGCGGGTGTGGGGGCCGAACGGGGTTCGGCGCTCGATCCTCATGCACCGGATGGTGCGCTTGGGCCGCGGGCCGCGGGCACTCACTCGGCCGCCGTCTCCACCCCGCTGCCTACCCCCGCGGGCGGCGTCGCGCGGACGCGCTTCGGCGCCCCGAGCGCGAGTCGGATGCAGCCGGCCACGGCAGTGATCGCCGCAGCCACGGCCGCCTGGCTCGCCCCCACCGGCCAGCCGTAGAGGAAGGCGGCGACGTAGCCGACCCCGCCGGCGAGGGCACCGAGCGCCGCCGCCACGAGATGGCTGCGCGCACGCTGGGCGCGACCAGGATCCCCGCCATGGCCGGGAGAATGCTGAACGCAAAGATGGGCAGCGCCCCGAGCACGCGCGTCGAGACCGAGACGGCGATGGCGATGCTCGAGAAGAGCGCGGCGTCGAGCGCCCGCACGGGCAGGCCGCGGATCCTGGCCCCGTCGCGATCGAAGCTCGCGAAGCGCAGGCCGCGCCCGAGCGCGAGCTGGATGACGAGGATCACGGCGCCGATGATCTCCAGCTTGGTCAGGTCCTCGCTCCGCACCAGGACGGCGGTGCCGAAGAGGATGCTCTGGATGTCGTGCGCCTCCTGCTGGATGCGCGTGCCGACCAGGAGCGCGCCGGCGCTGCCAACCAGGTACACGGCCCCGAGCAGGCTCTCGCGGCTGGTCCAGCGCTCCGACCCTTCGCGCACCAGGAGGGCCATGGTCGTGCACACCCCGGTCGTCATCGGCGTAGAAGCTGCGCGCCGTCGCCTCGCCGGTGGCCATGGTCTCCGAGACACTGAGCTCGAGGAACCACGGCAGCGGCGAGAGCCAGGACACCTCGGCCCCGAGGTTGCGGTTGCCGTCGCCGCCGAGCATCTTGCCGATGACCGCGGCTGGTCGACGAAGTCCCAGCGATGCGGGTGCATCTGGTTGATGCGGCCGAAGCGGGTGAGGAACTGACCGGCGCGCACCTGCAGGCTCGCGGGGAGCGAGAGCGTGGTCGCGTACGCCTCCTCCAGCTCGAGCCCGTCGGGCCCGATGACGATGTTGACGTCGAACCTGAAGTACGGATCGACGTCCGCGTTCACGCTCATCTCCAGGGCCTGGAGGTTGAACCCGTTCTGTGTCGGGTCGTGGCCGCCGCCCTGGAGGTTGTCGCCGCTGAAGACGGCGAGCGCGAAGTCGCCGATGAAGGCGATGTTGGGATTGAGCGAGATCGGGCTCGACGAGCGCGTTGGCGGGTCGGCCGGCGCCGGCGCCGGCGCGGTCGCCGCGCTGGCCTTGGCGTCGGCCCCGACCGCCGCCTCGATCTCCTTCATCTCCGCCGGCGTGGGCTGGGCGGCGGGCGGCGGTGCGGGCGCACCACCGCCCTGGTCCTGGGGCGCGGCCCGCGCCGTCCCCGTGCTCATCATCCAGCAAGCTGTGAGCGCGAAGCCCACTTCTCCTGCGAGACGTGGGCGCACGCCGGATTTCCACGGCATGGCACCTCCCGATCGGCGGTTTCTCGGAATCGCTGCGCGGCGGCAGACAGGCTCTGGCCGGGCAACGTGCGCGAGGGACGGCCGCTAGACCGGGGGTGAGCTCCTGGGCGCGAAGTCGAGGACGGAGGTGGCCCCTTGGCCGGCGCTGGGCCGGACGCTGAAGGGCAGCAGGTACCCGTCGAGCAGCGTCGGCGGGAGGGCGTACGTGGTCGCCTCGATGAGGGCAGGGTTGATCCCGGCGGGATCGCAGTGCTCGTGCGACCCCTCGGCGGGCTCGCCGGGCCGGACCGCGGGCTCGGCGCCCGCCCGGACGCGCGCCGGGGCGGCCACGCCGTGGTGGTCGTCGTGGACTGCGGCGCCGTGGCCGCAGAGCGAGTGACGGACGAACACCAGGTGGCCCATCGCGGCGAGCTGGATCACCAGGAGGACGCTCAGCGAAAGCAGGAGGCCCGCCTGCCGCATGGCAGCGCGCACCGACCCCGCCTTCCAGCCACGGCGCATCACGTCGTCCCTAACACGTGGAGGGGAGACGTACCAGGCCAGGGGGGTCAGGCGCCCGGCGCCACCGTGCCGGCGGAGGGGTCGGCCTGTGTCGCGGCGGCCGGGGCCGTCGGTGCCTCGCTCGTCGCCATCGGAGCCCTGCTACGCGGACGGCGTGGCAGACGGCGGCTGATGGCGGGCGATGAGTCGGCTTTCACATCCTGGGCAGCAAGATGTGGCGCGCCGACTATGACGCACGCCGGCGCAGCACGCTCTTGATCTTGGCGATGTCGCCTGCGGGGTGCTCGAGCTCCTCGAGCCGCAGCTCGTAGGCCGACTGCAGGTTGAGCCAGAACTGGGGCGTCGTCTCCAGCGCAGCGGCGAAGCGACGCGCGGTGTCCGCGGTGACCGAGCGCTCGCCGGCGATGATGCCGCTGACACGGTTGGCCGGCACGCCGATCGCCTGGGCGAAGGCGTTCGCGCTCATGTCAAGCTCGCGCAGGAACTCCTCCTGCAGGACCTCGCCGGGGTGGATGGGACGCATGCGGTTCTTCATGGGGTGCCTCAATGGTAGTCGACGATCTCTACCTCCGTCGGACCCGTCGGGTTCCAGACGAAGCAGATGCGGAACTGGTCGTTGATGCGGATCGAGTGCTGGCCCTTGCGGTCGCCCTGGAGGGCTTCTAGCCGATTGGCCGGAGGGGATGCCAGGTCGCGGAGCGCGGCAGCGGCGTCGAGCATGGCGAGCTTCCGCTCCGCCACGCGCGCGATGTTCACGAAGCGACGAGCCGTGCGTCCCTGGAAGAGAGCCTGCGTCTCGCTGCAGCGGAACGACCGAATCACTCGCTAAACATAGTGCGATGTACGTTGTATGTCTAGCATACTACCAGACACGAAACCGAGCGGCCCAGCCTGACATACGCCCGTGTGGGCTCTGGGCTCCGGAGCATGCCGAGCAGCGCGCGCCCGCTCGCCTGTGCGGGCGACGGCGCGTCGTCTGGGGAGCAAGAATCGGCCACGACCCGATGCTATCCGCCGCGAACGCTCGGAGTTCGGATCGAGCAGTATCGGCGGTCAGGCGCCCGGCGAGACCGTGCCCGCGGACGGGTCGGCCTGTGTCGCCGCGGGTGCGGCGGACTCGGGGTCCGTCCCCGCCTCGGCCTCCGGTGTCCCCACCTCGGCAGCCGTCGCCCTCTGCACCGCCGCCGGAGCAGTCGGTGCCTCGCTCGTGGCCGTCAGCGCCATTGCTGGCATCCCCGGCGCGCTCGGATTCACCGCTGCATCGACCGAGATAGCCGGCGGCTCCACGAAGCGCCCGAGCAGCGGTCGCAGCAGCCAGCGGACCTCGCCGTCGTCGAGCAGCGCGATGTAGCTGATCAGCATCACCGCCGTGAACATCGGGATCTTCATGAGCAGCTCGATGGAGATGTGCAGACCGATGCCGGCGACGAGGATCCACGGCCGCCAGCGCTTGAGCAACGCCAGCAGGAAGACGCCCTCGACGAGCAAGGTGCCCCAGGTGGCCATGCGCTCGAAGATCGGGAAGGAGTCGAAGTCCACCATGCCCGAGGCGAAGCGGGTGGAGTCGAGGATGCGGGTCACCGCCTCGCCCTTGCGCCACGAGGAGTTGCTCATCTTGTGGACGAACGACGACAGGTACACGAAGCAGACCAGGAGCCGGATGATGGCCACGCCGTAGACCGGCGTCGGCGGCAAGGTGCGACCGGCTCGGCGTGCGCGCCCACGTCGCAGCCAGGCGTCGACCGAGAAGCGCAGCCCGGCCGGCGCGATGATGCAGAGGAAGACGAGGATGACCACCAGGTGGTCGCCTGCGTTCATCAGCCAGGGGTTGCGGTTGTAGAAGGAGACGAGGCCGATGTACGTCACCACCGCGGCGACGCGCGTGAAGAGCCCGAGCGTGAAGAGCGCCGCGGCGGCCACGGTGCCCGCCCACACGGCGTGCAGCAGCGCCTCGCTCGGGCCGATGGCCAGCAGCGTGAAGTGGCTTGCGTCGGTGGTCAGGTAGTCGGCGTACGGCAGGAGGCCGCGCTCGCCGTAGTAGCGGTCGAGATTCCAGGAGACCGAGACCAGCAGGTAGTAGAGGACCAGGATCCCGAGGGCGATGCGGAACGCGGAGATGGCCTCGCCGGTGGTGGGGGTCAGGAAGAACTCGGCGGCCACCACGCGGCCTTCGGCCCAGAGCTGCCGGGCACGCACGCGCCAGGGTGGCCGCGCCGGCGCCTCGCTCACCGCGCGGCCCTCGGCGCGTCGGCGGGCAGGGGCGCGCAGTTGCGCTCCAGGATGACCTTCTCCTCCATGCCGATGTCGGCCAGCGCCACCAGCTGCACCTTGCGGTAGTCGGCGCCGTGCACGCGACAGCGGTAGGCCAGGTATCCCTGCTGCAGCCCGGCAGCGCGGCCCACGTTGTCGTGCCACTTGCGCTCGCGCTGATCGCGCAGCCGCTCCCGCCAGTCGGCGTCCGCCTCGTTGGGGTTGGTGAGCAGCTCCACCGCGCGGCCGCGCCGCGCGACGCCGCGCACCACGATGGGCTGCGACTTCGGCGGCGCCGAGAACATCCCGAACTTGGTGGCCACGCGCGCGCCGGCGAGCGGGTTCTGCCCGATGGTGTTGGAGAGGCCGATGAGTATCGCGAAGGCGATGAAGAAGGCGATCATCGCCGCCTTCGTCACGCGTCCGACGTGGAGCGGGGTAGTGGCCGGATCGCTCGGGGGCGTGGGGGCGGCGAGGGGCTCGGGGGGCTCGGGGGCGGCGGGGGGCTCGGGGGGCGGGTCTGCCGCCCCTGCCGCGGGGGTCGCGGCGTCGCTGGCGCTCTCGGCCTGGCTCACCCGGCGGAGCTTACCGCTCATGGGTCCGTGGCGCATGGCGGAGCCACCCGTCACCGAGGCCGCCTGCATGGCTGGCGCGTCGCGTGGGCGAGCGCCATGGACGCCTCCGCCCGCGACTCCGCCGCGGCGGGGCGGTCCCTCGATGCGCGGCACCGGGACGGAAGCTACCCTGCAACGTGTGAGTGAACAGGCGCGACAAGTTCTTGCCGAAGCCCTTCGCCTGCCGATCGACGAGCGTGCTGACGTGGTGGTCGAGTTACTCAGAAGCCTGGACGCTGCCGAGCGCGCCCTGCCGCCCGATGAGGTGCAGCGGCTCTGGACCGACGAGCTCACGCGGCGCGCCGAGCGCGCGATCCATGGTGGCTCGGCAGGTGGCGACGCCAGCGAGGTCTTGAAGGCGATCGAGGCCAAGCTGCGACGATGACCAAGCCGCTTCGTTTCACGACGAGGCCATCGCGCACACCAGCCGCGAGCCCGGGTTCTGGCGCAGCCGCCTCTGAGCAGTCCCTGCTACGGGACCCGATCGGTCCGAGACACGCAGGGCGGTGGCCAATCTTGCTCGCTCACCCGCCAAGCCTGCCGCGCATGCGTTCCGGCTCATGGCCGCCACCGCGGCCGCGTCCATGGACTAGACTCCGCGCCCGTGAAGACACGGCCACTTATCGCGTGTGCCCGGTGGGCGGCCGCACTCCTCGTCGTGTTCGTGCTCGGTGCCTGCAGCAGCACGCCGCCGGCGGTGGCGCCGGGCACGTTGCCGACCGCGGAGCTGGCGCGTGCCTGGGCAACCGCCGTCGACGCCGAGGCGCGCGACTCCGCGGCGGCCGGGCCGTTCCTCGATGCGCTGGACCGCGCCGTGGATTCGCCGGGGACGCCGGGCAGCCTGGTGGTCGCGCTGGCCTCGCTCGACGCGCTGGTGTTCGGCGCCAGCCCGGCGCTCGGCGAGCTCGGGCCGAGCGCCATCGCTCACCGCGCACCGGCGGCGATGCAGTCGACGGCGCGCCGGCTGGCCCGGGCCTTCGACGACGCCGACGGCGCGCCCTTCCTGCGGGGCTTCATCGCCCAGGCCGAGCACCAGCTGGCGCTCTTCAATGGCGACGAGGCCGCCGCGGCGCGCTGGCAACAGCAGCGCGGCTGCGCGCGCGAGGCGGCGCTCATCGGTCCGACGGACGCCTCGCCGCTGGTCGGTCTCTCCGGCGCGGCGCCGGTGGCCCACGACCGCCCGCTGCAGAAGTCGTACCCGGGCATCGCTCCGTTCGCGACCGCGGTCGCGCCGCTCACCGTGCGCGCCGACGCGTGTCGCCTGGACGTCAACGCCGGCAGCTTCCTGGCCGGCCTGCGCGTGCTGGTCGTCGACTACGAGGTGCCCAGCGCGCAGCGCGTGCACCTGGCCTGGACCAGCTCCTCGGCGGCGGTCGTCGACGCCGGCGGCGCGCGCGTGATCGAGCGCGGCTTCGAGGCCGGCGGCCGGCCGGTGACCCGCCTCGGCGTGGTCCAGGCCGCGCCGGGGCGCCTGCGCGTGGTGGCGCGCGTGGCGCAGAAGGGCGACGGCAACATCGTCGAGCTCCAGGCCTGGGGCGAGGACGGGCATCCGCTGGTCGCTCGCGCGCCGCGCCCGGGTGACCCCGGTGGCCGCGCGCCTCGTCGGCGGCGCCGGTGCAGCTGCCGGTGGCCTTCGATCACCGCACCGAGGCGGCGCAGGTCGAGGTCACCGCGGCGGCGCTGATGGCGCTCGGCGACGGGCGCGCGGCCGAGCACCTGCTCGAGAGCCTGATGGAGCGCGAGGGGCTGAAGACCTCCAAACCGATCGGTGCGCGCACGCGTCTCCTTCTGGCGCGAGCCATCGAGCTCGCCGGTGACTCCGCCGAGAACAAGGCCATCGAGCGGGTGCGGGCCGCCCTCGAGAAGGTGCGCGAGCAGTGGCCGCATTCCTGGGAGGCGCGCATCTCGCTGTCGCGGCTCACCGAGCGGCGGCGCGGCGAGGGCGAGGGCGTGGTCGCGGCACTCCGCGACCTCGGCGCCGCCGCGAACAAGGCGGGCGCCACGGGCGATCGGACCGTGACCGCCGTGCGCGCCATGGTGGCCGATCGCGCGCAGATGATCGACGTGGCCGAGGCTGCCTACCGCGAGCTCGAGAAGAGCGCCGCCGGCTCGGCGATGATCGCCTACGTCGACGCGCGCGTGCATTCGCGCACCGGCGCCGACGCCTCGCTGGTGGCCTGCCGCCCCGGCCAGAGTCGCGCCGAGACCTTCTGCCTGGAGACGCTGGCGGCGCGCCCCGAGCTGCCGCCCATCCTCGCCGAGATCGCACGCCTCCGCCGCCTGCGCGGCGCGCCGGACGCCCTGCGCGACGTGGAGATCATCCAGCGCGTGGCCCGCGGTGACCTCGCCGGGGCCTTGCCGATCTACGACGCGCTGCCGCCCGGACAGCGCTCGCTCATGCAGGTGCCGGCGCTGGCCGCCGGTCGCGGCAAGTCTGCGGAGGCCAGCGCGCGGCTGGTGCGCGATCGCCTGGCGGCACGGGACGCGCCGTGGGGCATCGGCCCGGTCACGCGCGCCCTCGGTCTGGAGCCGGACGCGGCGGTGGCCCTGGAGGCGCAGGGCGCCAAGCTGGTCGCCGACGACCGCGCCCGCGCCTTCCTGCCCGGCGCCGGCACCGCGGTGCTTCGCCATCTGGAGCGCTACACGCTCGATGCGCAGGGCCTCCTGCACTTCGTCTCCTACGACCTGCGGCGGGTGAGCGGCACGACCGACGTGGAGCGCGGCGCGCCCTCGTTCGGGGCGATGATCGAGGGCCGCACCGCGCTGCGCCTCCTGCGCCGTCGCATCCACAAGAAGGACGGGCGCGTCCTCGAGCCGGACGCCGCCGCCAACGCCGCGCAGGGCAACAGCGATCTGTCGCAGCTCGAGCAGGGCGACTACGTGGAGCAGGTGCTGGAGGGCTGGGCGCTGCCCGCCGACACCGGCCAGCTGGTGATGGACACCCCGGACCTCCTGCCCGAGCGCACCAGCGTGCGCGAGGCGGAGATCCAGCTGGTGCGCGCCGTGGGTCTGCCGCTCACGCTCTGGGCGCACCCCTTGCTCGGCAAGGCGGAGGACAAGACGAGCGGCGGCTGGACGGTGAGCACCTGGCGCGTGAAGGAGCGCGCCCCGCGGCGCATCGAGGACGGCGTGGCGCGCATGGAGCGCAACGTGGCCATCAGCGTCGGCACGCAGACCTGGGACCAGGTGGCGCGCGCCTTCCAGGACAACGTGCGCTCGCTCCAGGACAAGGACCCCTACGTGCGCAAGTGGGCCGAGGAGGCGGCCGGCGCCGACAAGAAGCCGACCCGCGCCCTCGTCGAGCGCGTCGTCGCCGCGGCGGGCAAGTCGATCAAGGTGGCCAGCGGCGCCGAGCTCAGCGACGTGGCCGCCGTCTATGGTGGCGGCGCCCAGCGCAGCACGGCGCGCAGCATGCTCGAGCTCGGGCAGGGCAGCCGCATCTGGGTCATCTACCGCGCCCTGACCGAGCTGAAGGTGCCGGTCGAGCTGGCGGTGGCCGAGCCGGAGCCCTTCAGCAGCGCGCCGGGCTTCCCGCCGCACGTCGGCCGCTTCCGCCACCCGCTGCTCATCGCCCGCCCACCCGGCGAGCCGGCGATGTGGATCGACGCCGACGTCGACGGCCCGCCCCTGCCGCCCGGGCACGTCAGCCCCGAGCTGCGCGGGCGCGCGGCCATGCTCCACAGCGGCAAGATGGTCACCGTCGAGGCGGCGGTGGCCGAGTTCGGCGACGAGATCGACATCCGCCTGACGCTCGACGACAAGGGCGACGCCAAGGGCACCTTCACCGCCCTGCTGCAGGGCCGCCCGGCGCAAGCGCTCACCGAGGCCTTCGAGACGGTCGTCGGCAGCGACCGCCAGCAGCTGCTGCGCGGCGTGGTGCTGGCCTGGGTGCCGTGGGCCGACGTGGAGACCGTCGAGGTCAACCCGACGCCCGGCACCTTCGGCCTCACCGTGCGCGCTGCCATCCGCGTCTCCGGATACGGCCGCCCCGAGGGCAAGGAGGGCAAGGAATGGTCGCTGCCCGGCCTCGAGCCGGTGCACCTCATCCTGCCGCGCCCGCAGGTGGCCACCCTCGGCAGCACCTACGCCTCGCGCGCGGCGCGCCAGAGCGCGCTGACCATCGAGCTGTCGCTGCAGTACCACCTGCGCCGGCGCATCGAGCTGCCGCCGGGCGCGACGGTGGTGCGCCTGCCGGCGCCGGTGGCCGTGGACGTGCCGCGCATCCGCGCCACGCGCAAGGTGGTGCACGACGGCGGGCGCGTCCTCGAGGACGACTTCGTGCTCAACGTGCCCACCGGCACCGTCGACGCCGAGGCGTACCAGGCGCTGGTCGACAAGATCCACACCGTGGACGACGGCTTCATGGCCGTGACGCGGGTGAAGGTGAAGCCCTGACCGTGGCGCGCCCCGAGGGGTTGCGCGAGCACGTGCCGCTGGCGCCGCTGACCACGCTGGGGGTCGGCGGGCCGGCGCGCTGGTACCTCGAGGTCGAGACGGGGGAGGCGGCCGCGGAGGCGCTGGCGTGGGCGCGGGGCGAGGGCATCGCCGTGGTGGTGCTCGGCGGCGGCAGCAACGTGCTGGTGGCGGACCGGGGCGTGGATGCGCTCGTGCTGCGGCCGTTGCTGCGCGGGGTGGAGCTCGAGCAGGTCGAGGGCAGGGCTGAGGGCGCGCGCGTGCGGGTGCGCGCGGGCGCCGGCGAGTCGTGGGACGCGCTGGTGGAACGCGCGGTGGAGGAGGGCTGGGCGGGGCTCGAGTGCCTGAGCGGCATCCCGGGCTACGTGGGCGCCACGCCGATCCAGAACGTCGGGGCGTACGGGCAGGAGGTGGCGGAGACAATCGTCGACGTTCGCTGCATCGACCGCGTGACCGGGACCGTGGTGACGCTGAGCAAGGAGGCATGCCGGTTCGCCTATCGAGACAGCGTGTTCAAGCGCGAGGCGAAGGAGCGCTTCCTGGTGCTCGAGGTGGTCTTCGAGCTCCGGGTGGGCGGGGCGGCGGCCGTGCGTTACCCGGAGCTCGAGCGACGCCTGGCGGAGCTGCGACGCTCGACCGACGCGGCGGCGCCGAGCCTCGCAGCGGTGCGTCAGGTGGTCATCGAGTTGCGGCGGCGCAAGTCGATGGTCATCGACGACTCGGATCCCAACCATCGCAGCGCGGGCTCGTTCTTCATGAACCCCATCGTCGACGATGGCGACGTCGAGGCCGTGCGCGAGAGAGCGCGGTCGCTCGCCGGCGGCGACGTGGCGCAGATGCCGGCCTTCCCGGTTCTCGACGAGACGGGCGCGCGCACGGGCCGGACGAAGCTCGCGGCCGGGTGGCTGATCGAGCGAGCCGGGTTCGCAAAGGGCGCCGGAACGGGAAACGTGGGCCTGTCGAGCCGCCACGCGCTCGCGGTGGTGAACCGGGGCGGCGCCACGGCGGTGGAGCTGCTGGCGTTCGCCGCCGAGGTCAGGCGAGGTGTGGGGGAGCGGCTGGGCGTCTGGCTGCAACCGGAGCCGGTGCTGCTGGGGTTCACGCCCGACGAGCGGAGTATGCTGGGCCTGGGCCGAACCGTTCGCTGTTGAGGGGTATGAAGCACGCAAGCAAAGTTGCCAGAGCTGCCGGTGCTGCCGTGCTGCTGAGCACGGCCTGGCTCGAGGGATGCGGGGAGACCTCGTGCAACGACATCGGCTGCGGTAATCACTACCGCATCGACGTCCTCGCGGAGAGTGACCTCCCTGCGGGGGAGTACACGCTTCGTGTCCACGTCGATGTGGTGGACCGGGAGTGCACCTTCGCATTCCCGCTCGACGAACATTCCTTCGACGCGGGTTGCACGATCGACTCGCTGGTGACCCTGGTCGATGCGTCGGGGAGCAACGATCGTCGCTTCTCGATACTCGTCGACTCGACGCCCTTCCAGGTCTGGGTCGGCATCACGCACGATGGCCAGGGGACGGGCTCGCTCGTCTACCAGCCGAAGTTTTACGAGGTGGACTACGGCAACTCGTGCGAGATCTGTCAGGAGGCCGCGGCGGGGATGCTCAGCGTCGTCTTCGAGGACGGCGAGATCGCGCTCGAGCGGTTCTGACGTCCGCGGGCCCGATTGGTCGAACGCAACGATGGGTCGAGCACGACGGCCCGGGCCAGCGCCCTGGCGTTCGCGCCCAGCTCGGTCACGACGGGCTCCGTGGTGGCGCGACCTGGCTGATGGGATCGTGCAGTAAAGGCGTCATCCTATTCGATGGGTACCCCCGGCCCGGGTCCGCCGCGCTGATTCTCGGATCACTCGAAGGGATCTCGCGGCAGCGAATCCCGTGGCGTCGGCACGGCCGCCTCGAAGTCCCCGGGCCTGGCAGGGTCGGTCCAGGTATCCGTTCGCAGGTCCACAGCGCAGCCTATTCATTGCGGAGCCGGACGATATGGATCGACCATCGTCTGGATGCAGGTGCCGCCCAAGGATCCCTGGGCGGACTTCTGGCCGCAGGGCGACCTCTGGACGAGCCCCTTCGCGGAGACGACGGCCGAGTTGGTCCCCACCAAGCGGCGCCCCGCGCCCATCGTCGGCGAGGTGCCCGCCGTGATCGGTCAGGGTTTCTACGGCCTGTTCAGCGGGAGCGACTCGCTGATCCACGTCTACCGCCTGTCCGACATGCATCACTGGTCCTTCAGCCACCCGCAACCGGACTGGCCCTTTCGTGACTTCGGGTACATCGACGACACCTGGGTCGTCTTTCAGACGATGGCCGGCATCTTCCGGCAGCGGCTGGATTCGCTAGGGTCCGGAGATCCAAGCCCCTGAACGGGTACGCGCACCCGTCGCGGTGCTCGTCCGCACCGGCGCCTTCAGTCGCCCTCGGCCGCGCCGCGCCGCCGCCGCCGTTGCTGGTCGGCTGCAACGCTCCTACCCTGCGGGTCGCCATGACTTGCTCGAGGACGGCATGGTGGCTGAGCGCCTGAGCGCCGGTGTGGTCCTTGGCGAGCGCTTCGAGCTCGAGCGCGTCGCCGGCGTCGGCGGGATGGGCACGGTCTACCGCGCCCGCGATCTGCTCACCGGCGAGCCGGCGGCGGTGAAGGTGCTCCTGCCGACCGCGGAGACCGGACGCTTCGCGCGCGAGGCCCGCCTCCTCGAGTCCTTCCGGCATCCCTCCATCGTCCGCTACATCGGCGAGGGCGCCACCGCGGAGGGCGCGCCTTACCTGGTCATGGAGTGGCTGGACGGCGAAGAGCTCGGCGCCCGCCTGGAGCGCGGCCGCCTCACCGTGGCCGAGACGATCGACCTGGCCAGACAGGTGACGGAGGCGCTGGCGGCGCTCCACTCGTGCGGCTCGCTCCACCGCGACGTCAAGCCGAGCAACCTGTTCCTCGCCGGCGGACGCATCGATCAGCTCAAGCTCCTCGACTTCGGGATCGCCGTCGCCGCGGACGCCGCGCACCCGCTCACCCTGAGCGGCATCACCATCGGCACGCCCGGATACATGGCGCCGGAGCAGGCGCGCGGCGATCGCGATATCGACGGGCGCGCCGATCTGTTCTCGCTGGGGTGCGTCCTCTTCGAGTGCCTGGCCGGTCGGCCCGCCTTCACCGGGCTCCACGTGATTGCGCTCCTCACCAAGGTGCTCCTCGAAGACCCGCCGCGCGTCACCATGCTGCGCGCCGACGTCCCCGAGCCGCTCGCCGACCTGGTGGCCGCGCTCCTCCGGAAGCGTCGCGAAGAGCGGCCCGGCGGTGCGGGGGCGGTGCTCCAGGCGCTCGACGCCATCGAAGTCGGCAGCGCGCCCCCGGCCAGCTCGTGGTCGTCGCGTCCGCCCAAGCTCACCACGGACGAGCAGCGGCTCCTGTCGGTCATCCTCGTCGGCGGGCCCGTGCCGCTCGCCGTCAGCGGGGGGGTCGCCGAGGCCGCGACCTTGCCGCTCGACGCCTTTCGCCTCCTCGAACCACTGCGCGAGGTGGCCAGCGCGCACGGCGCCGCGCTGGCGCCGCTCGCCGACGGCACCCTCGTGATGGCCCTTGCCGGCGCGGGCGCGGCCACGGATCGCGCCGCCCTCTCGGCGCGCTGCGCCCTGGCCACACGGCGGGTCGCTGCCGACGCGCCGATCATCCTCGCCATGGGCCGCGGGCTCGCCGGTGCCAGCCTGCCGGCCGGCGAGGTCGCGGAACGCGCGGCCGGTCTGCTCGCGCGCCGGCTCCCCGGGACGGCCGCCGGCAGCACCAGCGCGCCGATCTGGATCGACGAGCTCACCGCCGGATTGCTCGGCGATCGCTTCGTCATCGACGGCGACGCCGATCGGCTCGCGCTGCGCGGCGAGCGCGCCATCGGCGGCGAGGACGGGCGCTTCCTCGGCCGGCGCATCCGCTGCGTCGGCCGCGAACGCGAGCTCCGCGCCCTCGAGGAGGCGTTCGAGACATCGGTCTCCGAGCCGTGCGCGCGTGCGGTGATCGTCGTCGGCGAGGCGGGGGTCGGCAAATCTCGCCTCCACACCGAGCTGGCCCGCAGCCTCGGGGAACGGGGCGAGCCGATCGAGCGCTGGCTCGCCCGCGGAGACCCTTCCAGCGCCGGCTCGCCGTTCGGCCAGATCGGCCAGGCCATCCGCCGCGCCGCCGGTGTCCTCGATGGCGAGCCGATCGAGGAGCGCCGGCGCAAGCTCCTGGCCCGCATCGGGCGACACCTCGGCGACCAGGCCCAGCGCGTGGCCGAGTTCCTGGGTGAGCTCGCGGGCGTGCCCTTCTCGGACGAGCACAGCCCGCACCTTCGCGCCGCCCGCCACGACCGGGTCTCGATGGGCGACCAGATGCGCGGCGCCTGGGTCGACTGGCTCGAGGCCGAGTGCCGCGTCCAGCCGGTGGTGCTCGTCCTCGAGGACCTGCACTGGGGCGACCTGCCCACCGTGCAATTCGTCGACGCGGCGCTCCGTCTCCTCCGCGACCGCCCCTTCCTGGTCGTGGCGCTCGCGCGTCCCGAGGTCATGACGCGCTTCCCCGGCCTGTGGAGCAAGCGGGCGCCGATCCATCTCCACGTCGGCGGCCTGTCGCGGCGAGCCTGCGCCGAGCTCGCGGGCGATGTCCTCGGCGAAGGCGTGAGCACCGCGACGCTCGACCGGCTCTGGGAACACTCGGCCGGCAACGCCTTCTTCCTCGAGGAGCTTATCCGCGCGGCGGTCGCCGGACACGACGCCGGCGCGCCGGAGACCGTCGTGGCGATGGTGCAGGCGCGGCTGGAGGGGCTCTCCTCCGAGGCCCGCCGCGTCCTGCGCGCCGGCGCCATCTTCGGGCAGCGCTTCTGGCGCGGCGGGCTCTCGGCGCTCCTCGGCGGAGCGGCGCTCGACGAGATCCTCGCCGCGCTCGTCGACGACGAGGTGATCGTCCGCGCTCGCGAGGCGAAGTTCCCCGGTGAGACCGAGCTGGCGTTCCGGCATGCGCTCGTCCGCGAGGCCGCCTACGGGATGCTCACCGAAGCGGACCGCGCCGTCGGCCACCGGCTCGCCGGCGAGTGGCTCGCCCGCGCCGGCGAAAGCGACGCCAAGCTCCTCGCCGAGCACCTCGAGCGCGGCGGCCGCCCCCTCGAAGCCGCCCGCTGGTACCGACGCGCCGCCGAGCAGGCGCTCGAGGGCAACGACTACGCTCTGGTGGTGACGCTCGCCGCGCAGGCCCTGGTCTGCGCCGGCGATGGGATCGACGCGCGCTGGCAGGGCGAGCTCTACCTGCTCGAGGCGGTCGCCAATCGCTACCAGGGTCAAATGCGCGAGATGCGGAGCTGCGCGTCCGAGGCCGCCCTGCGCGTGCCGCACGGCTCGGCGCCGTATTGCCGCGCCATCGAGGCCATCGCCCAGGCCCATGGCGTCCTCCAGGAGCCCGAGGGGCTCGAGGCGGCCATGCGCGATCTGCTCGCTGCCGAGGTCGCTTTCGATCCGCAAGACCTCGCCAGCGAAGGCATGCGCGAGCTCGGGGCCGCGTACGCCATCTCGCTGGCGCGCACCGGCGGTCACGGGATCCTCGCCGGGCAAACCGCGCTCGGCAGCGTCCTCTTGCGCAGGAGCGAGGAGGTCGCGGCGGACCTGCCCGACGATGCGGCGGTCGCCGCCGCGCTCCAGCGCGCGCAGGCGCTCGAGGTCCACTTCAAGGGCGATCTCGGGACGACGTTGCGGCTCCACATAGCCGCGCACGCCGGCTTCCAGGCCGCTGGCGACCTGCGCAACACCGCCGGCGAAGCTGCCAACATCGGCTGCGCCCAGGTCCGCCTCGGCGCGCTCTCCGAGGCCGAAGGCGTGCTCCGCGCCGCGCTGGTCGATAGCGACCGGCTCGGCCTGTCTTTCGTGCGGGTGAGCGCGCTGCAGGACCTCGGGCTCGCCGTCGCGCTCCAGGGCAGGTTGGCCGAGGGCATCGCCCTCGAGGAAGAGGCCGGGGCGCTGGCGCGCGACACCGGCCTGCGGAGCTACGAGCTCTCGTCACGCTTCCAGCTCGCCCGGCTCGCGCTGATGTCCGGCGACATCGAGCGCGCCGAGCGAGAGAGCCGCTCCCAGCTCGAGGAAGCGGACGCGCTCGGCTGCCACCGCGCCCACGCCCTGACGGTGCTCTCTGCCGCCGCGCTGGCCCGCGACCGCGGCGCCGAGGCGCTCGCCGCCGCCACCGAGGCGATGGACATCCTCGCGGCGGAGGGCGCCATCGAGGAGGGCGAGTCGCTCATTCGTCTCGCGTACGCCGAGGCCCTGCACGCGGTCGGCGATGCGCGGGCTCCCGCCGCGTTCGCGGCCGCGCGCCGGAGCGTGCTCGAGCGCGCCGAGAGGATCGTGGACGCCGAGCTCAGGCGGAGCTTCCTGGAGCGCGTCCCCGAGAACGCGCGGACCCTGGCGCTGTCGTAGCGATTCCGACGCCACTCTGGCCGCATGTAGGCCATCGGCGGGGACCCGGGTCGCTGAACGCGATCCTTTCGTTGGCGCCCAGCCTGGGCGCATCCGAGGGCGCCAGCGAGCGAGCGCGCGGTTTCGCTACAGAAGCGATTGCGCACGCCGATGGACGAGGCACGCGGTCGGCCCGACATCCGGGGCATGCGCCCGCGACCGAAGAAGGTGTGCTTGAGGTCTTTCATCCAATCGCGTTCGTGTGTCGCCGCTGCCCTGTTGTCCCTCCTGGCCGCTGCTTGCAGCGACGTCGACGTTCCTGGCGCAGGTCCGGCGGGCTCCGCGGGAGCGGCCGGATCGACGGGCGGTGAGAGCGCGACCGGTGGAAGCTCGGCCTCCGGCGGCACCGCTTCCGGGGGTAGCTCGTCGGGCGGCAGCGCTTCGGGGGGCAGCGGCGGCGATGGGGGCGGCGGCATCACCACCACGCCCACCGTGGTGACCACGCTCCCGGGCGATGGCGTCCAGTCGGTGCCTCTTCACTGGAGCGTCAGCGCCCATGGATGGCAGCACGCTCAGTGAGACGACCTTCACGCTCGTCGCGCAGGACACGCAAGCACCGGTGCTCGGCGATGTGACCTACGCCGGCACCACGGCGGTCTTCGCGCCCGCGCAGCCGCTCGAACCGCTGACCACTTTCGTGGCGACCATCGCCGCCACCGCGAGCAGCGAAATGGGCATCCCGCTCGCCGCCCCCTACAGCTGGACCTTCACCACCGCCGCCGTCCTGGTGCCGGGCGTCCCCGTGCCACTCGGCGAGTCGGGCGACTACGTCATCCTGGCCAAGAGTGCCATCTCCACGGTCCCCCCGTCGGCCATCACTGGCGACCTGGGGATCAGCCCGGCAGCGGCCACGTTCGTGACCGGCTTCTCGCTCACCGCGGACGCCACCAACCTGTTCTCCACGTCGGCGCAGGTGACCGGCAGCGTGTACAGCGCGACCCACGCCTCCCCGACGCCCATCAACCTGACCACCGCGGTCAGCGACATGGAACTGGCGTTCACGGCCGCCGCAGGCCGCGCGCCGGACGTCACCGAGCTCGGCGCCGGCAACATCGGCGGCATGACGCTCTCCTCGGGTGTCTACGGCTGGAGCACCGGGCTCCTCGTGCCCACCGACGTGGCGCTCACCGGGTCCTCGACCGACGTGTGGATCTTCCAGATCGCCCAGGACCTCTCGGTGAGCAACGGCGTGCAGATCAACCTCTCCGGCGGCGCGCTGCCCGAGAACGTCTTCTGGCAGGTCTCCGGCAAGGTGGAGCTCGGCACCACCTCGCAGATGCAGGGCATCGTGCTCGCGCAGACGTCGATCGCTGCGGCCACGGGTGCCTCCATCCAGGGCCGGCTGCTGGCGCAGACCGCGGTCACCCTGGACAGCGCCACGGTCATCGAACCCACCCCGTGAGGGAGAGCACGCCTTGCCAGACGAGGTGGGTCGGGCTAACGCCGGGGGCCCATGGCCGACGACGCCCCGGTTGGAGGCCAGGGCGGCGACGCGGAGGACCCTGAACGGGCGCTCGCCGCGTTGCCGCCGGTCACCTCGCCCACCCGCCTGTGGCGGACCCGGGGAGTCGTCATCGCCGCCATGGTCGCGCTCGGCGCGATCATCGTCGTCAACGTCCTCGTCATCTTCGCATCGCCCTGGTGGCGCGGGGCGCCGCCTGCCGGAGGTCGCCTCGAGGCCCGACGCATCTCGAAGGTCATCGAGCAGCGGGTCGCAGCGATGCTCCCGCCGGAGCCGGTGGTCGACGCCGAGACCGGGTCCGAAACGCCTTCGCTCGACGGCGATGAGGATCCAGACTCGAGCAACCCCGACAGGTCGAGGCGCTCCGGCTCGGTGAAGCAGGCGGTCACCGGGAGTTGCTCCACATCGGTCGTCGGCGGCCTGAGCCGCGAGATCATCCGACAGGCTCGTTGCATTGCCCCGAACGCCTTCGTTCCTGTCCCGGCACGCCCCAACCTGGTGACGGGTCCGAACGTCTTCCTCTACATGGAGGCGTCGGCGCGCGATCGACTGGCGTCCGTGCTGGCCGCCCATCCCACTCGCAAGATGAAGGTCAACAGCGCGTTGAGGACCGTCGCGCAGCAGTACCTGCTGTGGCGGTGGGCCTCGACCCGGCGGTGCGGTATCCAGCTCGCGACGCCGCCAGGCGAGAGCAATCACGAGACGGGCCTCGCGCTGGACATCTCGGACCCCGGCACGTGGAGGCCGGCCCTGGAGGCGAACGAGTTCCAGTGGCTGGGCGCGATCGACAGGGTGCATTTCGATTACAAGGGTGCGCGCGGCGCGCCGCACAACGTCGACGTCCAGGCGTTCCAGCAGCTCTGGAATCACGCCCATCCCGACGACGCCATCGAGGAGAGCGGCGTCTACAACGCAGCGACCCAGCAGCGACTGGAGAAGTCGCCGGCGCGTGGCTTCGCCGTCGACGTGCGCTGCGATGCCGGTGTGCCCCGCGGTGGAGCGAGCTCGCCAGCGCTGGCTCGCTGAAGGGCCCACGTCACCGGCTCGTTGTTGACGCGCGACCGCTATCAGGAGTAGGAAGTCGAACTTCCAAGATGGCGTCTGCTCCGACCGGACTGGTGAAGATGAGCGCCCTGGCCCGCCTCGCCGGGGTGCCAGCGGCGACCATCAAGCACTACCTGCGTGAGGGGCTCCTGCCCAAGCCGGCAGCGCGCACCGGGCGGACCATGGCCTGGTACGATGCGTCGCTCGTTCCGCGCATCCAGGCCATCAAGGAGATCCAGCGCACGCGCTTCCTGCCCCTGCGCCTCATCAAGCAGGTGCTCGACGAGCGCAGCGGCGACGGTCACGCGGCCACGCGCGAGGCCATCGAGCGCACCCTGGCGCGCCAGGCACCGCCCGAGCAGCGCACGCGCGCCGAGCTGGTGGCCGCGGGGGTGGACGCGCGCGACCTGACCTGGCTGGAGGGCCTGGGCGTCGTCGCCCCGCGCGGGCGCGGGGACGCGGCCGTCTACGCAGGCGACGACATCGCACTGCTGCAGACCCTGGGCGCCGCGCGCCGCGCCGGCCTGCGCCCGGACATGCTGCCGATCACCATCCTCGCGCCCTACGTCGACGCCATCCGCAACCTGGTGCGCGTCGAGTTGCAGATGTTCGCCGAGGGCGTGCTCCCGCGCGCCGATGGTGACGTGGGACCGCTCACGGAGGCGGCGGCCGTGCTCTCCGAGCGGCTGGTGGTGCTGTTGCGCCGCCGCATGCTGCTCCCTCAGCTCGACGACCTGATGGCCGCGCGCACACAGGCGCAGGCGGCTAGCGAGACGAAGACCAAGGCGAAGGCACGGGGCGGCGGTCGGCGACGCGCCGCCGCGCCCACCGGCGCGGTGCGTGCGGCGACGCGCAGGAAGGGAAGGTAACGGGATGCGATCGGCGACTCGGGTGGTGTGGTTTGCAGTGGGGTGCGCCTTGCTGGGCGCGTGCTCGGACGACCGTCCCGACGAAGCGTCGTCGCTATCGTCGTCGTCGCCAGCGGGCTCGGGTGCGCAGGGCAGCGGGGCGGCGAGCGGCACCGCTGGCACGGCGACGGGTGGTGGCGGAGCCGCCGCGGGCAGTGGCGCCGGTGGCAGCGCGAGCGGAGGAGCTGCCGCAGGCGGCTCGGGCGGCGGTGGCAGCGGCAACGCCGCGCCCGACCCGAACGAGGACGGCCCGTACACGTTCGTGGAGCTCGATACCGCGACCACCGTGGCCGCCACCGGCCACGAGGTGCCCATCCATTGCGCGTACCCCGACGGGGGCCCGTCGGCGGGGCCGTACCCGGTGGTGGTCGTGGCGCACGGCTTCCAGCTGCCCGCGGCGCAGTACCACGGGTACGTGCGCCGCCTGGCGACGTTCGGGTACGTCGCGCTCACCGCCGACTATCCGGCCGCCGCGTTCGGCGTGAACAACGTCGACAACGCGCAGGACCTGTCGGGTGCGCTCGACTGGGCGGCGGCGGCGTCGGAGCTCGATGGCGTCGCGGACGTGGACACCGCCGGCATGTCGGGTCACTCGATGGGCGGCAAGCTGGCGCTGCTGGCCGCCAAGTCGGACGCGCGCGTGAAGGCGGTGATCACGCTCGACCCGGTCGACGGGGCGATGGGCTGCAACCCGACGGATTGTCCCGACGTGAGCGCGCTCATGCCGCTCGACGTGCCCACCGGCTTCCTCGGCGAGATCACCGACGCATCCGGCGGCTTCCAGCCTTGCGCGCCCGCCGCCGACAACTTCCAGACCTTCTACGCCGGCACCACGGCGCCGAGCCTGGCCGTCACCGTGGCTGGCGCCAACCACATGTCCTTCCTCGACGACGTCTCCACGTGTGGCTTCGTGTGCAGCTTCTGTCAGCCCGCCAGCGCAGCGAACGACGTGGTGGTCGCGCTCTCGAAGGCGTACCTGGTGGCCTTCTACGAGCGGCACCTGCGCGGCGACGCCGACTACGACACGTACCTCACCGGCGCCGAGGCCAAGAAGCGCTACGTGGACTCCGGCCTGGCGACCCTCGAGTCCAAGTGATGCCGATCGTGATCCGGACGTTGCCGCGCACGCTGCTCACGCTGGGGGCCGCCCTGGCGTGCGCCGCCTGTGGCGACGCCGCCGTGCCTGGTGCTTCGGCGGGCGCGAGCGGGCGGGGGGCAGCGGGGTGTGCGCGGGCGGCCGCCTGCTGGCGAACCCCGAGGACCCGGCGGCGCGCGGCCCGGCCGCCGTCGGGGCGCGCACCGTGCACCTCCCCGGCCTCGAGCAACCCACCGAGGTCTGGTATCCCGCAGCAGCCGGTGCGGGCGCCGGCGTCGACGCCAAGGTCTACGACGTGCGCCTCTGGTTGCCGGAGGCCTCGCAGGGTCTGGTGCCGGACGAGGCGAACCCCGGGCAGACCTGCGACTGCCAGCCGGACTTGCCGCTCGACGCCGAGCACGGGCCGTACCCGGTGGTGGTGTTCCTCCACGGCACGGCGGCGTTCCGTACGCAGTCGCTGTCGCAGATGGTGCACTGGGCGAGCCGCGGCTTCGTGGTCGTGGCCAGCGACCACGCCGGGCTCTACCTCGGCGACCTGCTGGCGCTCGAATTCGGTGCCGATCAGCCGGCCGACACGGCGGTCCTGCTCGAGGCGCTGGCATCGCCGGCCGGCGACCTCTCCTTCCTCGAAGGTGCGCTCGATCTGTCGCGCGTCGGCATCACCGGCCACAGCGCGGGCGGGATGGCCCTGAGCTCCCTGGGCAGCATCCCGGGCGTGCGCGCGCTGGTGCCCATGGCCGCCGGCGGCGTCGAGCCTGGAGCCTCGCTGGAGTCGGTGCTGGTCATGGGAGCCATCGACGACGCCGTGGTGGACTTCCAGGAGCAGGTCTCCGGGTACGACGCTTCGCCGACGCGCAAGCGGCTGGTGGGGATCGCCAACGCCGGTCACCTGGCCTTCAGCGACCTGTGCGAGCTGAAGAACGCCGCGGGCGAGGACCTGCTGGAGGTGGCGCAGAAGTACCGCGTCCCGAACGCCCAGTTTGCCGACGCGCTCTGGGACGGCTGCGCCGATGGGCAGACGCCGGAGGCGGACGCGTCGCGCATCGTGCGCCACGCGTCCACGGTCGTGCTCGAGGAGGCGCTGCAGTGCAGGCCGGTGAGCGCCGGGCTGTTCGGTCTCCAGGCCGCGGAGCCGCTGGTGGGGGAGCTTCGCGAGCAGCTGGAGTGAGCTCCGCCGTCGAGCCGCCCGGCCACGGACACGGGCGGCCTCGGGCGCGCTGACGGGCGGTGGCGGCCGGCGCGGGCGCCCCGTGCTAGCGACATGCCCGATGAGTGCGAGGATCTCTCCGTGGCGAGCCCTGACCTGTGTCCTCACGGTGCTGCTGGTGCTCGTCGCGCTGCGTCGCTCGAGCGAGGCCGCCGACAAGCTCCGCGTGTACACCAAGTCGGTCGAGCCCTTCGTCTTCGAGAAGGACGGCACGGCGGTCGGTTACAGCATCGACCTCTGGGAGCGCATCGCCCAGGAGGCCAAGCTCGACTACGAGCTGGTGCAGGTCGACACCATTCCGGAGATGATCGACGCCGTACGCGAGGGGCGCGCCGACGTGGCCATCGGCGCGCTGAGCATCACCGCCGAGCGCGAGGCAGTGGTCGACTTCACCCACCCGTTCTACGAGTCGGGCCTGCAGATCCTGGTCGGCCCACAGCGTGCGGGAAAGGTGGGCAGCACCGTGCGGGCCATCTTCACCCTCGAGCTCCTGGAGCTGCTGGGCGTGCTCGGCGCGGCCCTCTTCGGGACGTCGCACCTCATCTGGTTCTTCGAGCGCAAGCGCAATGCGGAGATGTTTCCGGCGTCGTACAGGAGCGGGGTCTGGGAGTCCTTCTGGTGGACGACGTCGGTGCTGGTCACCGGTGGCTGCGAGAACAAGGCGCCGGTCGGTGTGGGCGGCCGCCTGGTGGCCATCGTCTGGATGGTGGCCGGCATCCTGCTCGTCTCGTACGTCACCGCCTCGGTGACCGCGGTGATGACCGTCGATCGCCTGACCGGCGACATCAAAGGTCCGGCAGACCTGCCTGGTCAGCCGGTGGGCACGGTCGTCGGCAGCACGGCCGAGGGTTACCTGCGCGATCGCCGCGTCGACGTGCGCACCTACGACAGCGTGGACAAGGCCTACAGCGGCCTGTCGTCCAGGGAGGTCAAGGCGGTGGTCTACGACGCGCCGGTGCTGCTGCACCACGTGAGCAAGACCGGCGGCGGCCAGGAACGAGTCATCGGGCCGCTCTTCGAGAAGCAGAACTACGGCATCGCCCTGCAGCGCGAGAGCCAGCACCGCAAGCCGATCAACGAGGCCATGCTGCGGCTCAAGGAGGCAGGCTTCTTCGAGGAGCTGCAGAAGAAGTGGTTCGGGGACGTGCGGCCGCCCGGGTGAGGTGTCCGCGAATCAGCGCGTGCACTCGTCTTCGTGCTGGAGTCGCAGCGCGCCGTGATCGTTCCACGCGGTCACGCGCTGCCGGCACTTCACCCGCGTCTCGATGCGCGCCAGACGCCGGCCGACCACGCCGGGCGCGACCATGGCCACCGAGACGCGGTGCTGCCCTTCCGGCAGCGCCACGTGCACCGTCTCCGACCACGAGCCGTGCCACAGCGGCATGTCATCGACCTGCAGGGTGACCATCGCCTCCGGCGTGGCGAGCGCCGGGTCGAGGTCGACCTCGAGCACCGTCTGCCGTGGCGGCCAGGTGACGCCGATCTCGCCGAGGGTCGGCCGCTCGATCCAGACGTTCGCCTCGTCGCGCAGCCGGCGATCGCCGCCGTTGGCCTCGTCGGCCTCGTCGGCCTCGCTGTCGTCGGAGTCGTCGTCTCGGCTGCCGAACAGCGGCTCGGGCGGGATGCCGGCGATCTCGGCCTGGGCGTTGGTGCTCGCGCACCCCGCCGACGCCGCCGACAGCGCGAACAGCGCCAACACGACGAAGGCCGGCGCCGGGCGCCAGCCTTCGTGCGGATGCGGAGTGTCGGCGCGCTTCACGCGCGCGAGTATAGGCGCGTGCTAGTTGATCGAGAACGACTTGGTGACGCTGACCGGTGAGCCGTCGAACGGCGGCACCTTGGCGCTGCGGAAGGCGCTGGCCACGCAGCCGCCCACCGACGTCCCCGCGAACGGGGCGCCGACCACCGCGGCGCTGGTGACGTTGCCGCTGGGAGCGAAGGTGACCTTGACCTTGCCGCTGCCCGTCGGGCCGTCGGGCTTCTTTCAGCCCCTCGCCGCGCCGGCCGCCCCGCCGCGCGCCGCCGAGGCCGCGCCGCGGTTGAACTCCTTGTTTCCGCCGGCCGCGGGGGCCGCCGTCTCGGCCGGCTTGGTCTCGGCCTTGGGCTCCGTCTTCGGCTCGGTCTTGGCTTCCTCCTTCGGCTTGCCACCGGCTGGCACCGGGCCACCCGGTCTCCCGCCCGGCACCGCGCCCGCGGCCACCGCGCCGGTCGATGCGGGCTCGCCGCTCGGTGCGGCGGCCTGGCTGGTGTCCGTTGGCGGAGGCGCGGCCACGGTCTCGGCCGGCGGCGGCGTCGTTGCCTGCGGCTGCGCCGCGACCGGGGCCTCCGGCGTGCTCGCCGTCGGCTCGGGCTTGGGGCTGGACGTGAAGAAGAACGCGGCGGCGGCGATGACGCCCATGCCGAGCAGGATGCCCACGATGAGGCCCGTCTTCGACTTGGCTGGCGGTGGCGGCGCGTACTGCATCATCGGCTGGCCCATCGACGGGGGCATGGCCGAGACGGACGGCGGCGGGGCGGAGCCTCGACCACCGGCGCGTTGAGCGGCGGCGGCGCGAGCATCGGCCCCGAGAGGCCGCCGCCCATTCCTCCGCCGAGGTTCATGATGTCGTCGAAGCCGCTGCGCCCGCCGCCGTTGTGCGGTGGGGGAGGCCTGCCGAAATCGAACGACGCCTCCTCGGTCGAGCGCCCGGCCTGCGCCTTCATCGCGTTCTCGGTGGCGGTGAGCGCCGAGAGGGAGAAGAGCACCGAGTTCTCGTTGCGCTCGCCGACGGCGCGGTCCGGGCCGGCCTGCGAGTCCGGCGCCGCGGCCTGCTCGGCGGCTGCGCCGAAGACGTCGACCCCCGCGCCGCCTCGCGCGCCCGAGCGCCTTGCGGCGGCGGTCGGTGCCGGCGAGGCGCTGAACGGGGACGCCGCCGCGGCACGAGGCGCGGCGAACGGGCTGAGCGCCGGACCGGCGTTGCCCATCATCGCGGTGCCGCCGAGGCCGAGCGGGGTGGGCGCCGAGGCGCCCACGCCGAGCCGTCCGGAGAGCTCGGCGACGTCGGAGATCGGTAGCCAGTCGGCCATGCCGTCGCGCCAGACGTAGGTGTCGGCGCTGATCACGCCGCGCCCGTAGTCCTCCACGAGCTGCTGCGTGCTCATGGTGCGCTGGTCGTCGTCGCTGACGTTCACCGTCCACTCGTCGTCGTCGCCGCCGCCCGCTGCGCCGCCGTTGGCCTGCGCCTGCGGCTCGGCGAGCCCACCGTTGGCAGCGGCATCGTTGCCGTTGACGACGATGGTCGTGCCGCACTTCTTGCACTTGATCTTGACGATCTTCCCG
>JBBJMR010000533.1:0-3103 GCA_037720395.1 Polyangiaceae bacterium | reverse complement strand
CCTCCTCGGGGCCACGGGGGCGGCCGAGGTGCAGCAGGCGCTGGACCGGCGGCGGATCTACGACGGTCGCCTGCGCACGCGCAACCTGGCAGGCGAGGAGATCCACGCCGAGCTCCACGTGGAGCGGTACATGTCGTCCGCCGACGGCACCGGCGGCTTCGTCATCGCCCGCGACGTCAGCTTCGAGGTCGGCGCGCTGTCGCGCCTGCTCGACCAGCTGGGCGGCGCGCAATTCCGCGTGCGCGTGCGCGACGGCGTGCTGGAGCACGTGACGCCGGCCATCGAGGGCCTCGTCGGACGCTCCGCTGGCGAGTGCCTGGAGCACCCGGATCGCCTGGCCGATGCCGTCTCCCCGGCGGAGGTGGAGCGGGTGCGCGCGCTCTACCGGCGCCTCTGCAACGGTGAGCTGGCGGTGGCCAGCGCCGAGGTCGAGGTCCGCTGTCCCGGCGGGGCCAGGACGCGCCTGCAGCTGCGCGCCACCGGTAGGCGCGACACGGGCGGCTCGGTGCGGCACATCGACGGCGTGGTCACCGACGCCAACGTGGCCGCATCGGAGCGCGAGCAGCTGGCGGCGCGCGACTCGGCCCGCTCCGCGCTGCTCCCCGGGGCGCGCCCGTCTCCGTATCGCTTCCCCGCCGCCGAGCCGATGCTCGACGTGACCCGCGCCCTGCTCGAGGAGGTGCTGTCGCTGCTCGGCGAGACGACCAGCGAGCTCGGGGTGGTGCGCACCGCGGCGCAGGCCGTCTCCGGGGCCATGCCGGGCAGCGTGGCCCGCGAGCTCGGCTCCAGCTTGCAGGCAGCGCAGGCGCACCTCGGGGCGGCCACCGCGCTGCAGCGACGGCTGCGCAGGGCCATCGATCGCCGGCCCTCCTCGGGCCCGCTGGTCAACGCGCTGGAGAGCGCGCGCGTGGCCCTGGCGGCCATCGTCGGAGAACAGGCGGTGAAGCTGGAGGCCAGCGAGGCGGGGGGCGTCGAGGTGCGCGCCGGGCTCGACTCGCTCACCGTGGGGCTGACCTACCTCGGCCTGCGCGTCTTTCGCCTGGCCGGCGCGGGCACGCTGCGCATCGTGGCCAGCGTGGAGCGCTCGTCGTACGACGAATCGGTGACGACGCCTCGCCGCGTGCGCATCGAGCTCGTCGCCGAGCTGCCCGGCGGCTCGGGCTCGGCGGCCGTGGAGCAGAGCTCGGGGCTGGCCTCGGCCATCCCGCGTCACGCCGAGATGCTGGCCGTGTTCGAGTCGGTGGTGGCGACGATGGCCGCCGTGGGCACGACGCTCGACGCCGACGAGTTGACGGCGCGCGGCGCGCGCACCGTGCTGCGCTTCTCGCCCTAGGGCATAGCGCCCTACTCAGCGGCCTGCGCCGACCTGGCCAGCAGCGGGTACCCGAGCGCCTCGCGCTGCGCCAGCCAGGTCTCGGCGATGAGCTTGGACAGCGTTCGCACGCGCCCGATGAAGCGCTGCCGCTCGGTGACGCCGATGGCCCCGCGCGCGTCGAGGACATTGAAGCGGTGCGCGGCCTTGATCACGAAGTCGTACGCCGGCAGGACCAGCGCCTTCTTGGGGTCCGGCCGGGCGCCCTTCACGGATCGGTCACCGGGCTGCTCGCGGTGCGTGAGAGCGACGCCGCGCCAGAGCAGGCGATTGGCCTCGGACTCGTTGTGATCGAAGGCGGCGAAGTGCTCCGGGACATCGGCCTCCTCGAAGTTGTACGTCGACCATTCCCACTCGGCGCGCTTGAGCACGTCGCCGTAGCGCACCATCTCCCCGCCGGAGATGCCGTAGTCGCAGTCGTAGATGGTCTCCCGATCCTGCAGGTACATGGCGATGCGCTCGATGCCGTACGTCAGCTCGCCGGAGACGGGCCGACAGTCGATGCCACCCACCTGCTGGAAGTAGGTGAACTGCGAGATCTCCAGGCCGTCGAGCCACACCTGCCAGCCGAGGCCCCAGGCGCCGAGCGTCGGCGACTCCCAGTCGTCCTCGATGAAGCGCACGTCGTGCTCCAGCGGGTCGGTGCCCAGCGCGCGCAGCGACTCCAGGTAGAGGTCCTGGATGTCGATGGGGCTGGGCTTGAGGATGACCTGGAACTGGTGGAACTGCTGCAGGCGGTTCGGGTTCTCGCCGTAGCGGCCGTCGGTGGGGCGCCGCGAGGGCTCGACGAAGGCCACGTTCCACGGCTCGGGGCCGAGCGCGCGAAGGAACGTCGACGGGTTGAAGGTGCCGGCCCCGACCTCGGAGTTGTACGGCTGGACGACCAGACAGCCGCGTTCGGCCCAGAAGCGGGTGAGCGTGAGCAGGATGTCCTGGAAATTCATCGGCGCCCTTGTACCACAAGGCTCGCCTCTGCTCTGCTCGCGGGCCGGGAGGCTCGATGCGCATTCGCTGGGCTCGTCTCGTCCTCTGCGCCTCGCTCGCGCAGGCGCTGGTCGCCACCGCGCTCGCTGCGTGCTCCTCCGACAGCCCGAGCGGCCACACGCAACTACGTGTGGCACTCGATCGTCGGCCTGCCGGCCAAGGCCCAGCCCGCCGACCCCTACCTGCCGTCCGAGCCCATCGCGCTCGGCATCTGCGCCACCGGCGAGACCCCGGGCACCGGCTACCAGGGGCTGAGCATCCTCACCGGGGGGCTGCGCTTCCCCATCTGCGAGCACAACTCCTACGCGCCGGTGTTCAACGAGATCGCCAACGCGGCCATCGACATCGCCATCGCCTGCAGCTTCCCGCTGCCGGATGCGCCGACCGGCGAGACCATCGACCTCGACACGCTGGAGGTCGAGTACACGCCCGGTGACGGCAGCGGCAAGCAGACCTTCGTCCAGGTCGACGGGGCCAGCTCCTGCACGCCGGGCGCCTTCTACCTCGCCGACGGCATCGTCACCATCTGCCCCGCCGCCTGCGACGTGATGCAGTCCGACGCCAGGGCCACGGTGAGCGTCCTCTACGACTGCGAGAACATCGCCAACTGACGGTCCGCTCGGTCGGGCCCTTCAGCTCCGCACGAGGCTCGTCGCTGCGGATTCCTCACCCCCGACCCCTCTCCACGGCGTGGAGAGGGGAGCAGAGGCGTCAGCCCTTCTTGGCGATGCGGTCGGCGACGAAGCG
>JBBJMR010000049.1:0-36577 GCA_037720395.1 Polyangiaceae bacterium | reverse complement strand
ACCTCCCGGGCGGAGACGCCGGGTGCCACCTCGCGCAGCACCAGCCCCTCGGCGGTCACGTCGATGACCGCCAGGTCGGTGATGATGCGGTGCACCACGCCCCGGCCGGTGAGGGGCAGCGAGCATTCGTCGAGGATCTTCGGGGAGCCGTTCTTGGCCGCGTGGTCCATGATCACCACCACGCGCTTGGCGCTGACCACCAGGTCCATCGCGCCGCCCATCCCCTTGACCATCTTGCCGGGGATCATCCAGTTGGCGAGGTCGCCCCTGGCCGAGACCTCCATGGCGCCGAGGATGGCCAGATCGATGTGGCCGCCGCGGATCTGGCCGAACGACTCGACGCTGGAGAACGTCGCCGAGCCGGGCAGCATGGTGATCGTCTCCTTGCCGGCGTTGATCAGGTCGGCGTCCTCCTTGCCGGCGAGCGGGTAGGGCCCGATGCCGAGGAGGCCGTTCTCGCTCTGCAGCACCACCTCGACACCGGCGGGGATGTAGTTGGCGACCAGCGTCGGCATGCCGATGCCGAGGTTGACGTAGAAGCCGTCCTCCAGCTCCAGGGCGGCGCGCTGCGCGATCTGCTCGCGGGAGAGGCCCTGCAGGGGACCTCGCTCGTTGGAGAGGCCCCCCAGGGGACCTCGCTCGTTGGAGAGGCTCACAGTAGATCTCGCTCGTTGGAGAGTGCGGCCATGGTCAGATCCCCACCTTGGACAGAGTGCGGCGCTCGATGCGCTTCTCGTAGCGTGCGCCCTGGAAGATGCGCGCCACGTACACGCCCGGCGTGTGCACGTGATCGGGGTCGATGCTCCCGACCTCGACCAGCTCCTCGACCTCGGCGATGGTCACCGTGGCGGCGGTGGCCATCATCGGGTTGAAGTTCATGGCCGTGTGCCGGTAGACGAGGTTGCCGTGGCGGTCGCCCTTCCACGCCTTCACCAGCGCGAAGTCGCCGCGGATGGCCGGCTCGAGCACGTAGTCGCGCCCGCCGAAGCTGCGCACCTCCTTCTTCTCGGAGTACTGCGCGACGCTGCCGTCCTTGGCGTACCGCACCGGCAGGCCGCCCTCGCTGATGGCCGTGCCCGCGCCGGTCGGGGTGTAGAAGGCGGGGATGCCGGCCCCGCCAGCGCGCAGGCGCTCGGCGAGGGTGCCCTGGGGCGTGAGCTCCACCTCGAGCTCGCCGGTCAGGTACTGCCGTTCGAACTCCTTGTTCTCTCCGACGTACGACGAGACCATCTTCCGGATCTGGCGGTTCTTGAGGAGGATGCCGAGGCCGAAGTCGTCGACGCCGCAGTTGTTGGAGACCACCAGGAGGTCGTCGGTGCCCAGCTCGCGGAGGGCGGCGATGGAGTTCTCGGGGATGCCGCAGAGGCCGAAGCCACCGGCGAGGATGGTGGCCCCGCGCGGGATGTCGCGCACGGCGTCCGCTGCGGAGGCGACGACCTTGTCCACGCAGGCTCCTTGGTAGGGAGGGGCCGTGGCGGCGAGCCGACGCGGCGCCATCGGGGTAGCCCAACCGGCCGCGGGCCGCGACCAAATAGGCCGGGCGCGCGCGGGCGGGCAGGGGAGTTGGCCCGCGCCGACCGGCGCGGCTAAGCGCAGGGAAGCATGGCGGTCGTGCGCTGGCTTCTGCTCGTCCTCGCCGTCCTCTGCCTGGCCATTGCGCCGGCCGAGGCCGGCCCGCGCCGCGGTACGCCGGCGCGGCACGGCGCCCTGCCGGGTAAGGCGGACGAGCGCCCCGCGAAGCCCGCCGCGAAGCGCGCCGCCCCCAGCCCCCCGCCGCGGCCGGCTCTCTCCGTCGGCCCGCCGAACGACGGCAAGCTGGTCGGCGGCGCGCGCCTCGACACCTCGTCGCCGCACCTGCGCGTCGTGCCCGCGTACCTGCCCGGCGACGTGCGCTGGGGCCTGCCCGCGCTGGTGTCCATGATCGAGCGCGCCGCCAGCGGCGTGGCCAGGCGCTACCCGGGCGCGGTGCTCGAGGTCGGGGACCTGTCGCGGCGCGGCGGCGGCGAGCTGGTCCGCCACCACTCGCACGAGAGCGGGCGCGACGTGGACCTCGGCTTCTATCTCGTCGACGCCACGGGCCGCTCGCTGCGGCCGCCCACCTTCGTGCGCGTCGACCCCTCGCTGCAAGCTGCCGGCCCGCGCGGCGCGCGCTTCGACGTGGCCCGCAACTGGGCGCTGGTCGAGCTGCTGCTCACCGACCCCCGCGCCGGCGTGACGCACATCTTCGTCGCCGAGCACGTCCGCCAGGCGCTGCTCGCCCACGCCCGGAAGCGCGGGGTCTCCTGGCCCCTGCGCTACCGCGCCGCGCTCACCCTCCTGCAGCCCACCGGCGCCGAGTCGCACGACGACCACATGCACGTCCGCATCGCATGCCCCCCCTCCTCGCAGGGCCGCTGCGTGGAAATCTCCCGCGACGCTCCCATGGGCGCGAAATCGAGGCCCGCCCACGCGCGCCTCCCCAGGCGCCGTGCGTCCGGGCCCACCCGCAAACCCGCGCCCATGCCCCTGTCCGCACTCGCGCCCGCGCCCCATCCCGCGCCCGTGCCGGTGAACGTCGACGATCTCCTCGCCCCGAAGAGCGCCCCCTCCAAACCCACCCCCGACCCCTCTCCCTCTCCGTACGACTGACGGCTGCAACGACCGCCTGGCAGGTGCGCCTTCTCCGCGCCGGTTGCCTGTCGCCTGTTTCCTCCTTTGCGGACCGGTGCCCCGTCGCCTGTAGCCCCGCTACGCGGCCCGCCCCACGCTCGCCTCGTCCTGCGGCGGGTACGGCCCCGGATCCGCGTCCGGCGCGTCGCGCTCCTTGCCTTCCAGCAGGCACGCCACGTTCATGTCGCCCATCACGTTGATGGCCGTCCGGCATCGATCCAGGAACCAGTCCACCGTGAGCAGCAGCGCGATGTACTCGGTGGGCAGCCCGACGGCGGTGAAGACCAGCGTCATCGTCACCAGCCCGGCCTCGGGAATGCCGGCGGCGCCGACCGAGGCCACCACCGAGGTGAGCACCACCATCACCTGCTGGAATGCGCTCAGGTGCACGCCGATCATCTGGGCGATGAAGAGCGCCGACATCGCCTCGTAGAGCGCGGTGCCGTCGTTGTTGAAGTTCGACCCTACCAGCGCGCCCAGGCTCGCCGAGCGCTCGCGGAGCCCGACCTTCTCCCGCAGGCAGGCGTAGGTCACCGGCATGGCCGCGGTGGAGCTGGCGGTCGAGAACGCCATCACCAGCGCATCGCTCGTGCCGCGCAGCAGGGCCAGCGGCCGCACCCAGGAGCCGATGCGGATGCGCGTCAGGTAGTAGGCAGCCTGCAGGGCGAGGGCCAAGAGGACGGCGAGGACGAACATGCCCAGCGCCAGGAAGGGGCGGAAGCCGGAGACGCCGACGATGCTCGCCACCTTGCCGAACACGGCCAGCGGCACGAAGGCGATGATCCAGTGCAGGATGACCAGGATGCACTGGAAGCCGAGGTCGGTGACGTCCTCGGCCACCTGGCGCAACCGGCCCGTCTGCTGGCGCGCGGCCATGCCGAAGGCCACGGCGATGATCACCACGCCGATGACCTTGTTCTCGACGATCGGTCTCAGGAGGCTGTCGGGGATGTTGTCGAGCAGCTGCGTGAGGACGTCGGCCTTGATCTCCGGTGCCTTCGCCGGGCGCTCGAGGTGGGCGTGCATGCCGGGTCGCACCACGTTGGCCACCAGCAATCCGACGACGATGGCCACCACGGTGTTCAGCACCAGCAGGCCGACGAGCCGCAGGGCCAGCGTGCCCTCGAGCTTGGCGTGCATGAGCGCCTGGATCACGGCGACGAGGATGATCGCCGGCGCGATGGCGCCGAGCAGCCGCAGGATGAGGCGGCTGGGCAGGTCGAGCTTCTGGGCGGAGGGGCCGAAGATCACGCCGACCACGAGGCCGAGCACCAGGCCGATGAGGATGCGCAGGTAGAGCGGCATGCCCGTCCACCAGGACAGCGCGCCGCGCCGGGCCGGCGCATCGCCGGCCGGAGGGCCGCCGCTCGGCGGTGGCGCGGCGGGTGCCGGCGTGGTGGCGCTGGGCGGCGCCTCGTCGTGCGGCGCCAGCGCGCTGCCCGGCTCGGGCTTCGTCGTCATCGCCGCCGGTTCTACCAGGTCCGACGCGCGGGCCCGATGCCTACTTCCGCGCCGGCTACTTGCGCGACGTGAAGAGCTCGGCGTCGTTCCGCGCGCCGGGGATCGTGGACCTCGAGGGTGCCGTCCTGGCGGGCGCGGTCCGACCCGGCGGGTGCCCCGCGGCGGGCCTGGCAACCGTCGCGGGCGCCCTGCCGGCGGCGGCGGCGGCGGAAGTCTTTGTGGCCGCGGCGGCGCCGGCGGAAGCCTTCGCGGCCCTGCCGAGGGCGCGCCCGTGGCGACGGCGGTGCTCGTTGCGACGTGCGCCGCGCCCGGCAACGCCGTCGCCCGCGCTGCCGCGACCGGCCTCTGCGACCGGCGTCGCGCCGCGGCCGGCGCGGTGATCGGCGCCGCGCCGGACAGCACGCGCCGGCCGTCCGCGCGCGCCGGTGGCCCGCTCGTGCCCAGGGCCAGGACGACAGCGCGCCAGCGCCGGTCATCAGGCCCGTCACGCTGGCCGCGCGCGCTCCACCTGCCGCGCCGGCCCGGGAGCGGAGATGGCCTCGATGGGCCGGGCGGGTGGAGGCCAGGCGCGGTGCGCCCAGGAATTGAGGGCCGGCGGCGTCGCGCCGTCCGGCGCGGGGGCCTCCGTCGACGCCGGGGATCGGAGCGAGGCCGGCGCGATGGGTGCCGTCGACTGCGCGTCTGCTGCCCGCTCTTGCGCGCCCGGGACGCCGGCTGCCGCGAGCGCAGCCGGCAGATCGCGAAGCAGCGGGAGCGTCGGCTGATGCGCGCCGAGGCGCTGGCTGGGTGACGGGCGTGGGTGCCGCGCGGGCGGGTCGGCGCGCGTCAGCGACGGCCTGGTCATCCGCTCTGCCGCAGAGGCGGCTCCGGCGCGGTGTCGCTCCCGTCGCTCCATCGCTCCCATCGCCCCATCGCTCCCATCGCTCCATCGCTCCCATCGCTCCCATCGCTCCCATCGCTCCCATCGATCGCGCAGATCGCCAGGAGACGTCGGGTCCGCGCTGCGGTGGCCGCCGCCTCGATGGGCGGTCCGAACGGCACCAGCGCCGTGGCCAGCGCCCCCACGTCGCCGTGCCTGCCGTCCGGGTCCGGCGAAAGCGCGCGGGCCACCACGGCCGCCAGCGCCTGCGGAATCCCCGTGCGGCCGCCGCGCAGCGTCGCGCCAGCGGCGTCCCCATCGCCGTCGCCATCGGAGGCTGATGCCGACGCCGCCGTGGCGGTGGTCTGGCCGGGCGATGCGCCGACCAGCAGCTCGTGCAACGTGGCGCCGAGGCCCCACACGTCCGCGCGGGCATCGATGGCGTGGCCGGCGCGCACCTCGGGCGCCAGGGTCGCGGCGCGGGCGCGGGCGCGGCACCAGCACCCCGTGGGCGCTTCGCCCACGCTCGCCTCCGCACCTCCCCCGGCACCCCGGCACGTCAGTGTCGGTCCGCGTCGGAGAAGGCTCAGGGTGCATGGTCTGGATTGGATCGGCGGCCGTCGGGTAATTGGACCAGTTGACCCGTCCCTTTGGTCGGCTTGGACGGAGGACCGCTGCGGACGCGTGCTAGTTTTGGCCCATGCTCAATCGCCGTCAGCTCGGCATACAGCTCGACCCCCGCAGGCCGGAGCCCCTCTATCGGCAGGTCTTCGACCAGGTCGCCGAGCGCGTTCGCTCCGGCACATTTCCGGCCGGATATCGCCTGCCGCCGACCCGGCAGCTGGCCATCGAGCTCGGCGCCCATCGCAACACGGTGGTGCGCGCATACGCCGATCTCGAGTCATCCGGGTTCGTGGTCTCCACCGTGGGACGCGGCACCTTCGTGGCACGTACGGTGGCCGACGCGCCGCTGCGGGTCCCCGGCGACCGACCGGAGCTGCCCTGGAGCTCGCTGATCGCGCCCGCCGCCCTCTCCGAGCCGCTCGGTCGCTCGAATCGGCTCAAGCGCGCCGCGATGCGCGACGACCTCATCCATCTCGGCCGCATGCACCCCGCCGACGACCTGATCCCGGTGGATCTCTTCCGCCGCTGCGTCGAGCACGTGCTGCGGACCCGCGGTGCGCGCTCCCTCGGGTACACGCCGCGCGAAGGCGTCCCGGCGCTGCGCGCGCTCATCGCCGACGATCTGGCGCGGCAGGGCGTGCCCGCGTTGCCGGAGGACGTGATCGTCACCTCCGGCAGTCAGCAGGCCATCGATCTGGTGGTGCGCGCCCTGGTCTCGCCGTCGGATCGTTTCCTGGTCGACGCGCTCACGTATCCGGGCGCCATGAACGCGCTCGCCGGCGCGGGCGCCACGCTGTGCGCCGTGGCCAACGACGACGAGGGGCCGAGCATGGCCAGCCTGACGCGTCTCGGCCCGGGCGCGAAGGGCTACTACGCCATGCCCAGCGGCCACAACCCGACGGGCATCACCATGTCGGCGCGACGTCGCGAGGCGCTCATCGACTGGTCGCACCAGGCTGGCTTCCCGCTCGTCGAGGACGACTTCTCGGCGGACCTCTCCATCGAGGACGAGGCGCCGCCGCCGGCGCTGCGCGCCCTCGATCGGCAGGTGATCTACATCGGCTCCTTCAGCAAGAAGCTCATCCCGGCGCTGCGCCTGGGCTTCGTGGTGGCGCCGCCGGCGCTGCAGCCGGTGCTGGCAGCCCTCAAGCAGGCGCTGGACGTGGGCAGCTCGGCGCTCATGCAGTACGCGCTGGCCGAGTTCCTGGAGCGCGGTTACCTGCGCGCGCACCTGGGTCGCATCCTGCCCGAGTACCGCGCCCGACGCGACGCGCTGGAGGCGGCGCTCCGCCTGCACCTGCCGCCCGGCATCCAGTGGCGGCGCTCCGTCGGCGCCTTGCACCTCTGGCTGCCCCTGGCCAACGGGTACAACCCGGAGGAGGTGGCGGACGAGGCGCGCCGCCGAGGGGTGATGGTCAGCCCGAGCACGCTGTACGCCGTCGACCCGCGCGAGCAGCCCGGCCTCCGCCTGACGTTCTGCGCGGAGCCCGTCGCGCGCCTGCAGGAGGGCGCGCGGCGGCTCGGCAAGGCGCTCAGCGTGCTGGCTCCGCGGCGACCCGCGGCGCTGCGTTCGCACGAGCAGGTGGAAATGGTGTGAGTGACGGCTGGGCATCGCCGCTGCGCAGCTCGACGAGCCGCGCAGCCGCGCCGCTGCCCTGGAAGCGCCCCAGGCCGCCTGCGGCGAACACCCAGCGCTCGTCGCCATCCACCACGGTCAGCTGGTCACCAGGCACCACGCGCGCCTCGTCGGCGATCAGCAGCACCAGGCCGTCGCTGTCGGTCGCGCGCACGATGACGTGGGCGGAGACCGGCGTCAGCAGCGCGCCGCTGGGGCCCATCGCCAGGAACACCCACGGGTGACGGGTATCGAGCGAGACGGCCCGCTCTCCCCCCGCGCCCCAGGACGAGGCGCGCGCGTGCTCGACGTCGAGCGTGCGCACCTCCTGCGGTCCGCGCTCGTCGTGCACCTCGATGCGCGCCCGAACGAGCAGGCCGCGCGCGTCCAGCTCGGCGCGCTCCACCACGCGCAGCAGCGCCCCGTTCGCCTGCGCGACGCGCGTCTCGCCGGTGAGCACCTCGAGCTCGCCAGGTGCACCGGCGGCGCGGCGCTCGAAGCGCGCGCTGCTGCCGTCGTCCGCGAGCGCGGCGGCGGCGGTCACGCGGTCGGCGCGATCCGCCGGTGGTGGCGCCAGCGCCGCGACCACGAAGGCGCCGACCACGCCGGCCACTCCGTGCCAGGAGCTGCGGCTGCCGTCCAGCCGCGGAGTCTGCGACGCGTCGCGCGTGCCGCCGATCGAGCCCACCTCGCATGTGCCGGAACATCGTTCGTCTTCGCTGCGGTTCATGCGCTGGACGTTGGACACCCCGCGCGCGCCGGCCAAGAGCCAGCGCCGGGCCACCGTCAGCGCCAAGCGGACCAATCGGTGGACTGCTCAGGTGCCAGCGGTTGGGCGCACGCGTGCGCTGCGCTCGGCGACATGCCGCGGCTCGGCGCACACGTGCGCGAGGCATCCCCGCTGCCGGGCGTGCTCTCGCGGCGTCCGCCGTGCCGGGTCGATGCGGTCAGTTCTTGCAGACGTCGTAGCCGGCGCCGAGGCTGCCGCTGGCGCTGCAGAACTGTCCCGGGCCGCAAGCGTCCTCGTCGCCGGTGCAGAGCGTCACGTCCGGCCCGTTGCACGTCGGCTGGCACGAGATGTCGGTGTAGAAGTTCTGCCACTCGCCGCAGCACACCTGGCCGGGACAGTCGCCCGGCCCGCTGCAGGAGATCTCCATGAAGCCGCCGCCGCACTGGCCGGCGCTGCCGCAGTTGTCGAGGTCCCGATTCTCGAGGTGGAAGCAGCACACCTCACCCCCCTGGCAGGGCGCGCCGGCGCACCAGACGACGACATCGCCGGGGGGGCCGCCGCCCTCGCCGGTGGAGCTGCTCGCCTGGGCGCTCGAGGCCACGCTCTGCGCCGCGCTGGAGACGCTCTGCGCGGTGCTCGCCGCGGTCGGCTGCGCTCGACGAGGCCGACTCCGCCGCCGGGTCGCCCCCGCTGCCGGCGGGAGCGCCACCGGAGCCGGCGCCGCCCTGGCCCTCGCTCGGGCTGGTGCGACCGCCGAAGAGGTCCTCGCCCGCCAGACCGCAGGCGGCCAGGCTGGTCATGCTGAGCAACGACAACACGGCGCCGGCCCAGGTGCGAAGTGGCCGTGAGGAGGGGACGATTGTGCTGTCTACCATGGCGGCCGCGGAGTCTAGCAAAACGGCGTCGCGCCGGATCGGTGCGTCGACGAAGACGCCGTCATTCGGCCTGTTCGGTTGGCTGGCCCACGTTGCCGGTCCTTGTGGCGGGTGACCCGGCGGGCGATGCTCGCGCCCGATGCTGCCGGGTGGCGGTGGGGCCGGGGACCAGAAGGGCGCGGTGCTCGATGCGGCCGCGCGTCCCTGCCTGCTCGTCGTCGACGATCACCGCGCCAGCGTGCGCATGCTCGAGGAGTCCTGGCCCCGCTCGGCCACGAGGTGGTCGCGGCGGCGTCCGGCGAGGAGGCGCTGGCGCGGCTGGCGCAGCGGCGCTTCGTCCTGGTCCTGGACGTCAACATGCCGGGCCTCGACGGCTTCGCCACCGCGCGCCTGATGAAGGCGCACCCGCGAGCGCGACATCCCCATCGTCTTTCTCACCGGCGCGGCCGAGGAAGCCGGCACCATCTTCCGCGCCTACGCCCAGGGGGCGTGGACTACCTGACCAAGCCGGTGGACGCCGAGATGCTCCGCGCCAAGGTGCGGGTCTTCGTCGAGCTCCACCTGAAGACGGAGGAGATCGCCAGCAGGCCGCGCGCCTCGCCCAGCACGAGCGCCAGCTCGCCGACCAGCGCTACGCCGACCTGGCCGAGCGCTCGCGCGTCGGCCGGCAGAGCTGCTGGCCATCAGCGCCGCGCTGTCCGGTGCGCTCACGCCGGTCGATGTCGGCCAGGTGCTGCTCGAGCGGGCCATGGTCGCCGTCGACGCCGGGGCGGCGGCGGTGCTCCACCAGCCTGTCGGCAGCGATGCGCTGCAGGTGGTGCATGCCATCGGCTTCGAGAGCGACGAGCTGCGCGCCCTGGCCAGCGCGGCGCCGGCGGACCACGGCGCGGCGCCGCGCGTCGCCACCCGCGACTCGCTGCGACCCGGGTCAGCGTTGGCGTCGGCGTCGGCGGCGCAGCCGCTCCTCTCCGCTCCGCTCCTCGTCGACGGGGCGCGCGGCTGGCTGGTGCTCGCCCTGCTGCCAGGCCGCGAGATCGCCGAGCCGGACCGCGTCTTTTGCCAGGTGCTGGCGCGCCAGTGCGAGCAGGCGCTGCAGCGGTCCTTCCTCTTTCAGGCCGAGGCCGACGCGCGCCGCCTCGCCGAGCGCGCGACCCGCTCGCGCGACGAGATGCTGGCCGTCGTCTCGCACGACCTGCGCAACCCGCTCTCCACCATCCAGATGTCCGCCGAGCAGCTCGACCCCGCGCCCGGGGTGCCGGCGCCGGACGCTGAGCGCACGCGTCGCCTCGCGCAGCGCATCCGCCGCTCCGCCGACCGGATGGATCATCTCATCCGCGGCCTGCTCGATCTGGCCAGCCTCGACGCCGGCCAGTTCTCCGTGAACCGCGAGCCCACCGACCTCTGCGCGCTGCTTCGCGACGCGCAGGCCGCCATGGTCCCGCAGGGGCAAGCCAGCGGCATCGCCCTGGCGCTCGATTGCGACGAACCCCTGCCGGAGGTGGTCTGCGATCGCCGGCGCATTCAGCAGGTGCTGGCCAACCTGGTGGGCAACGCCTTCAAGTTCACCCCCGCCGGAGGGACGGTCACCGTGGTCGCCACGGCCCGGACCGGCCACATCGCCGTGTCGGTGCGCGACGACGGCGCCGGCATCGCGCCGGCGCATCTGTCGCGCGTCTTCGATCGATTCTGGCAACTGGAGAAGGCGGGACGAGGCGTGGGGCTCGGCCTGTCCATCGTTCGCGCCCTGGTGGAAGCGCACGGTGGTCGAGTCGGCGTGGACAGCGTGCCCGGCGCCGGCTCGACCTTCTGGTTCACGCTGCCTTGCGGCCTCGCTGCGGCTTCCTAGTCGGCTTCTTCGCGGCGGCGCTCTTGGTGGCCCGCGCCGGCGTTCGCTTGGCCGGGGCGCGCTGGGCGGGCGCCGCCTTGGGGCTGGTCTTGATGGCGCCGCTGACCACCTGGCGAACGTTCTTCTCCAGACCGGGGCGGAAGTCTTCCTCCACCTTCTCCTCGAAGGCCTCCTCCATCCGCTGGCCTAGCTTCTCCAGCTCGCTGCCGGCGAACGCCTTCTCCACCTCCGGGAAGAGCTCCTTCTCCTCCTCCTCGACGTGGTGCTCCACGATGTCCTTCAGGACCTTCACCCGGGCGTCGAACACCTTGCCGCGTTCGCGGTCGGCGTTGAAGAGGGTGAACTCGACCAGGCCGTGCTCGACCAGCGCCTCGCCGAGCATGTCCTGGTCCTCATCGCTGGTGAGCTTCTTCTCGCACGCGGGGTAGAAGATCTCGCGCTCGATGCCGTCGTGGGCCACCAGCTTTCCGGCCAGCTCCTCGAACAACGCCTTCTTCACGCTCGCCTGCTCCGCGGCTTCGATGCGCTCGAACAGGTCGGCGACTTCCTTGTGCTGCTTCTTCAGCAACTCGGTGGCTTTCATCGTTTCGTCTCCCTCGGTGGCAGTGGCCCGATTTTCCGGTCCCGCCAGCCTCCGATGCACGGACCGTGCGCGCGTTGCATGCGCGCATGGCGCCCGCCACCCCTGTTTGGAGCGCGTTGGCGGACAGCCGGTCAGTGCGCGCTATTCGCAGCCGAGCCTGCACTTCGACGCAGCCGCCAGGCACCTCGCCAGGCACTGCTGGTGCGGTGCGTACTCCGTGGCGTGCTGCGGCTCGGGCCCGCACCCGGCGCGACACTCGCCGTGACGACCGTCGCAGCCGGTGATGCACGGACCGCCGGGGTTGCCGGCTGGGCCCGGGGCCGCGGCGCGCGGCGTGGCGGCGTGGACCGCCGCGGTTTCCGCTGGCGCAGGCGCGCTCGCCTCACCGTCCACTGGCGGTCGCCTCGGCCGGCGCGCCACTCCGCCCGGGCCGCACTCGGCCAGCGCGGCCACCAGCACCCCGCCGGGCTCGATGCCGCGCAGCTCGCAGGCGCGCGAGACGTTGCTCAGGCTGCGCCCCACGGCATCTGCGGCGCGTACCGCAGGTCCGTCGGGCCGGCGCGGAGCGCCGGAGGAGGTGACGCTGGCCGTGGGCGCGGTGGTCGTGGCCTCACCAGTGCTCACGCGCCCGGCGGCGAAGGCGATGGCTGCGGCGACCACCATCAGGCCGGCGACGGCGATGAGGATGCGCGCATCGAGGGCGCGCGGCCGGTTCTCTGGCGCCAGCGGCTGCCACGCGCGGGCGGGCGGGCCTGGGTCCGCCGCGAAGGACGCGGGGCCGCCGCGCGACGACGGCGGCACCGACACCGGGAGCGCGTCGAAGGGTGGTGCGCCGGGCGCGAAGTCGTCGACGAGCGCCTCGCCCGAGAGCTCCACGGCCTCTTCGTCGGCCGGGCTTGGGCCGGGCTCCGGCCACTCCACCAGGGGGCGCGCCTGGCGCAGGGCGGCCCGCAGCTCCGGCAGGCGGCCGCTGCGGTCCATGCCCTTCACCACCTGGTGCGCAGCCTGCGCCGCGCTGCCGGCAGCCGCGATGGGGAAGCCGACCGGCGCGGCGAGGGCCCCGATCTTCGCGGCGCTCAGGCACACCGCCATGCACCGCTCGAGCTCCGCCGCGTCGCTGGCTGCGCTCACCGGATCAGCCTACCAGCGGGGCCAGGCCATCGGCGAGCGAGGCCGCGTCGCCCCGGGCAAAAGCGCAGCCGCCGGTCGCGACAGCCGTGGTAGGAGGGGCCAGGGACGTGGGGAACGACAAGTCGACGTGGGGCCTGGTGCGCGATGCCCGCGCCCCCCTGCTGGGGCGCGCCGCGGAGATGCGCGTGCTCGACGAGGCCCTGGCGGCCGTCGAAGGACAGCGCGAGGCGCGCATCGTCTCGCTCATCGGGCCGGCCGGCATCGGCAAGAGCCGCCTCATCCAGGACTTCGTCATCCGCCACCGCGCCCTCGGCAGCGCCCTGGTGCCGCGCGTCTACCGTGGTAGCGCCCGCGACACCGCCGCATCGTACGGGATCTTCGCGCGCATGCTCCGCGCCCGCTTCGGCCTGGTCGAGGGGATGGACAAGGACAGCGCGCGCTCGCAGCTGCGCGCCCAGGTGGCCAAGGTGCTCGACGACCGCAAGGTCGGCGACGTCGTCTACTACCTCGGTCAGTTCCTGGGCCTGCCCTTCGAGGAGAGCCCGCTGACGCGCGCCGTCGCCGACGATCCCCAGCAGGGCGAGCTCCTGCGCCGCGTGGTCTTCAAGGCCTTCCTCGAGGCCGATGCGCACAGCAGCGCGGTTTGCCTGGTCTTCGAGGACATCCACTTCTCCCACGACGACTCGCTGGCCCTGCTCCGCTACCTCCTCGAGAACCTGCAGGGGCCGATCCTGGTCATCCTCGCCGCGCGGCCCGAGCTCCTCACCCGTCACGAGGACTGGGACCGCATCGGCGGGCGCCGCCACACCGTGCTCGAGGTCGGCGCCCTGGCCGACGCGGACGCCACGGCGATGATGGAGCACATGCTGTCCCCTGCGTCGCAGCCCGGTCCGGACGGCGTGGCGCAGGTGCCGGCGCAGCTGGTCGAGGCGGCCTGCACCTTTGCCGGCGGCAACCCGCTGCTCCTCGAGCAGATGGTGCGCATCTACCACGACAAGGGCGTGCTCGAGGAGGAGAGCGAGCTCTCCGACGAGCCGCGCTGGCGGGTCGACCTGGAGAAGGTCTCCACCGCGCGCCTGCCGATGACCATCGAGGACGCGGTGAACGCGCGCCTCTCCGCCCTCGACCCCGCCGAGAAGCGGCTCCTGGAGCACGCCGCCGCCATGGGCAGCGTCTTCTGGAGCGCGGGCTTCGTGCCGCTGATGCGCATGGGCGCCGAGGCGCCGCAGCTCTGGGGCGAGACGCCGGACGAGGACGTGAAGCAGGTGCGCGACCTGCTCGCCGAGCTGGTGGAGCGCGACCACATCCTCAGGCTGCCGGACTCGACCTTCCCGGGCTCGGACGAGTACGTCTTCAAGCACAACAAGGAGCGCGAGACGATCCAGAAGCGCACCCCGCGCGCCTCGGCCAAGCGCTACCACCAGGTCATCGCCGACTGGCTCGATCACCAGGACACGCTGCGCGCCAGCGAGGAGTACCTGGCCATGCTGGCCATGCACCGCGACGCTGCCGGCGACGGGGTGCGCGCCGGCCTGGCCTTCCTCGAGGCCGGCGACATCGCGCGCAAGCGCTACGCCAACGCCAAGGCCGGCGAGTACTACCAGAAGGGCCTGTCGCTGCTGGGGGAGTCGTACGTCGGGCGGCGTATCGACGCCCTGCACGACTACGGCGACGTGCTGCAGCTCATGGGCCGCATGGACGACGCGCTGGCCTGCTTCCGCGAGATGCTGACCGTGGCCTACCGGCTCGACCTCGGGCGCAAGGGCGGCGCCGCGCACAACCGCATCGGCCGGCTCTACCGCGATATCGGCTCCCTGGACGAGGCCGGCAACCACCTGACCCGCGCCAAGGCGCTCTTCGAGGCCGCCGGCGACGAGCGCGGCGTGGCCTCGAGCATCGACGACCTCGGGCGGCTGCACTGGCTGAGGGGCGACTACAAGCAGGCGCTGGCCTCGCTGCGCGACGGCCTCTCGCGCCGGCGCCGCCTCGGCGATCGCCGATCGATCGCCGTCTCCTCAACAACCTCGGCCTCGTCCTGCAGGACTCGGGGTCTTCGAGCAGGCCCTGGAGGCGTTCGAGCAGGCGCTCGTCATCCGCCGGGAGATCGGGGACCTGGTGGGCGTCATCGCCACCCTCGACAACCTCGGCGCCGTGGCCCAGGACCAGCGCGACCTCGACCGCGCCCTGGCGCTCTTCGAGGAGGCCATCGAGGTCGGCAAGCAGATCGGCGATCGCAACCGCATCGCCGTGGTGCTCACCCACCTCGGCGAGGCCCACTACCGCAACGGCCACCCCAACAAGGCCATCGAGGTGCTGCGCCTGGCCGAGGAGCGCTGCGACGACCTGGGCGACAAGCTCGGCCTGGCCGAGGCGCTGCGCGCGCTGGGCAAGGCGCATCTGTTGCAGGGGGATCTGGCCAAGGCGCGCGAGTGCATCGGGCGCTCGGTGGACCTCTTCGCGGCGGTGCGCAGCAAGGTGCACCTCGGCGTGGCGCTGCGCACGCTGGGCGAGATCACCGCTGCCGGTGGCTGGGGCAGCGCGCACACCAAGAGCGCGCGCGAGTACTTCACCCGCAGCGTGAGCATCTTCGAGCAGTCGGGCAACGAGATCGAGCTGGCGCGCACCTTCAAGCTCTACGCGCGCTTCCTCGGCTCCGACCGGGAGTACGCGGAGGACGACAAGTCGCGCGCCGACGCCGAGGACATGAACGCCCGCGCCGACGCCATCTTCGCGCGCCTCAAGATCTCCTCCGCCGCCCTCGACGCCCGCGGCCGCATGCCCTCCGTCCAGCGCGACGGGGGCAGCCCGTCGACGCCGCCGGTCACGCGCGACGAAGAGGCCTGAGGCGTGCCGGCGCGCTGGTGCTGCTGGCGGCGCTGGCGGGGTGCCGCGCCGACCCGCCCGCCGGCGCGCCGCTGCCCGCCGCCACCGAGGCCGGGGCGGCGCCGCGGTCCGCCACCATCTGCGCCGCCGAGGCCAGCGCCGCGCTGGCCGCGCGCGACATGCGCCGGCTGGCCACGATCGTCGGCGCCGGGCATGCGGTGGCCTTCACCCCGTTCGGTTATGCGCGCGTCGCGGACGGCGCGGTGCGCGCCGAGCAGCTCGACGCCGAGCTGCGCGACGGTCACGTGCGCGACTGGGGCACGCTCGGCGAGAGCGACGACCCGCTGCGCCTGTCCTTCACGGACTACCTGGCGCGCTATGCCTGGGACGCCGCCTACGCGCAGCTCGGTCCACGCGCCGCCGGCTCGGCCAGCTACGACGCGGCTTCCGGCGAGGCGCGCGAGATCCTCGCCGCCATCGGCGCCCTCCACCCGGGCGCGACGATCACCGAATACCAGAAGCCTCCGAGCGCGCCGGGCGCCACGGATTGGCGCGTGCTCCGCCTGGTCTGCGTCCCGGTCCTCGGCCTCGGTCTCGGTGGCGGCGGCTACCGGCTGGCGCGCGTCATCCACAGCGAGTGGACGCCGTAGCTCCGCCGCGCCCGGCCTGTACTAGTCTCGTCGTCCGATGAGCGCCGAACGCGTGCGTGGGCCGGAGGAGTCCGAGGCGACCATGCTGGAGTACGTGCTGCCCACGCACGCCAACGCCATGGGAAACGTCTTCGGCGGGCAGATCCTGGCCTGGGTCGACCTGTGCGCCGCCATCTGCGCGCAGCGCCACACCGGGCGTATCTGCATCACCGCGGCCATCGACGAGCTCTCCTTCGCCGAGCCGATCCGCGTCGGGCAGGTGGTCCGCCTGCAGGCCCGCGTCACGGCCACCTTCCGCACCTCGCTGGAGATCCTGGTGGCCGTGGAGGGCGAGAACTCCATGACCGGCGCGCGCTGGCCGTGCGTGACCGCCTTCGTGACCTTCGTCGCCGTCGACGACGCGCTGCGGCCCACGCCCATCCCCGCGCTGGCCCTGCGCACGGACGCCGATCGCGCCCTGGCCGCGTCCGCGGCCGCGCGCCGGGAGGCGCGCCTGGTGCGCCGCACCGTCGCGGACGCCGCTGGCAGGTGACCGCAGCCTCGGCGGCGCCGCGGCGCATGGGCTATCCTGGGAGGGTCATGCGTCGCTCCTTGCCGGGCCTCGGTCTCGCCCTGGCCGCCCTCCTCTATGTGGGCGCGCCGGCGGCCGATCCGCTGGACGCCATCGGCGGCGATGCCGTGGACCTGTCTGCCGACAACCTGGAGATCGACGTCGAGGCCAAGAACGCGCTGCTCACCGGCAACGTGCGGGTGGCCAAGGGGTCGATGACGGTGAGCTGCCCGCGCGTCGAGGTGCGCTTCGACCACGTGCCGCACGTCACCTGGATCAAGGGGTCGGGCGGGGTGGTGGCCGAGGTCAAGGGCGTGCGCGCGGAGGCGCCGGACGTGGAGCTCGATCTCGGCAAGCAGACGCTCGATCTGCGCGGCGGCGTGCGCCTCACCCGCGGGGGTGGCTGGCTCACCGCCGAGCGCGCCACCATCCACATCGGCACCGCCAAGGTGACCATGAGCGACGTGAAGGGGTCGATCCCCGTCAAGCGTCCGGGCAAGTGAGCGAGCCTACCGCTACCGCGGGAGGTCCATTCGCCATGACCTCCAGCGGTCGTGCTGACGCGGTGGCCGAGGCACGCCCCGACGGGGACGGCCGCCCCAGCGACGAGGGCGGGCCGCGATCGCTCTGGCCGCGGCTGGAGGCGCGTGACCTGGAGGTGGCCCTCGGGGGGCGCCCGGTGCTGCGCTCGGTGAGCCTGTCGGTGCGCGCCGGCGAGGTGCTCGGAATCTTCGGGCCCAGCGGCGCCGGCAAGACCACGCTCTTCCGTACCCTGGCCGGCGAGCTCCAGCCGCGGCGGGGCGTGGTGCGCCTCGGCGATCGCGACGTGACCCGCCTGCCCCTGTGGCAGCGGGCGCGGCTCGGGTTCCGGTGGCTGCCGCAGACGCCGAGCGTGCTCAAGGATCTGACCGACTCCGACAACCTGGAGGTCTTCCGTCCTTCGCGGCGCCCCAGGTCGGCACGCGCCGGCCGGCGCGCGACATCGCCGAGGAGCTCGGCCTGGGGGGCCGCGCCGACGTGGCTGCCGGCGCGCTGTCCGGCGGCGAGCGCCGCAGGCTGGAGCTGGCACGCGCCCTCTCCGCGTCACCGCGCGTCTTGCTCTGTGACGAGCCGTTCGCGGCCATCGATCCGGCCGGAACGCCCGCGGTGGCCGAGCACATTCGCGCCGCGGCCGCCTCGGGCGCAGCCGTGGTCATCGCCGACCACCATGTCGCCGAGGCGCTGCGCCTCTGCCACCGCGCGCTGCTCCTGCTCGAAGGGGAGGTGGCGGTGGTGGAGACCACCGATGCGTTCACCGCAAACGACCTGGTGCGCAAGCACTACGTGGTCCTTTGAGCAGTCTTCGTACGCCAAATGGATGGAAGATCGGGCGCCGTCCCGGTGGCCAGCGCGGGGCGCGGGCGTTACGATGGCGAGGATCAGCCCGTGTTGTCGAAGAGCAGGGATGGCCGAGGAGGTGTGCGGGCGCGACCGTGACGGTCGCGGCGCTCATGCCGGCCATGGCGACGGGAGCTGCCGTCGCCCAGCCCACCGGCTGAAGCGTCGCGGAGCGGCGGCCCAGAGAACACGCACGACCGAGCACCGATGACGGAGCGGCGGCCGTGGCAGGCTGCCCATGGGAGGCGCGACCAATGCAGATCACCATCACCTTCCGACACATGAACGGCACCGAGGCGGTGAAGAAGCACGCTCACGAGAAGGTAGCCAAGCTGCAGAAGTTCCTTCGCCAGACCATGTCCGCGCAGGTCACCCTCTCCGTCGAGGGTCTGGAGCACATCGCCGAGGTGCATCTCTCCTCCGGCAGCACACACTTCCACGCCACCGAGCGAAGCGAGGACATGTACGCCTCGATCGACATGGTGCACGACAAGCTCGAGCGGCAGATCCGCGGCCAGAAGGGCGCCGCGGTGGCCAAGAAGCGGGGCGGCACCAGCGCCCGCGAGCTCGCCGTGAATCCGGAGATAGCCGGCGTCGCCCCCAGTCGCCCCCGCGGCTGACCGCTCGCGTTCCCGGCTCGCCCGGCTCGGCGCCGTGAAGCGCGGCTCGGCGCAGCTGGCCGGGCTCGCCGCAGTCGCGCCGGCTCGGCGCAGCCCTGGCATTCTCGTCGACAGGTTGGTAGGGATGGTCTGCCCGGGCTCGGGCGGCGGCGTCTCTGAATGACGGAGCGCCTCCCCTGGTGTCGAAGCCTCATCCGGTTCGAGTCGAGAGAGCATGGGAGTCTCCGAGATCCTCAGCCCCGACCGCGTCCTCGTCTCGCGCGAGGTCGACGGTGGTGTCCGTGACAAGGCGGCCGCGCTGCACCGCCTCGCGGCGATGCTTGCCGCGGGCGTGCCGACCTCCGCGGGCGCGCCGGTGACCACGCCGGACGAGGTCGAGCGGGTGCTGGTGGAGCGCGAAGCGCTGCACTCCACCGGGGTCGGGGGCGGGGGCCATTCCCCACGGCGCCATCGAACGGCTCGATCGGCTCGTCGGCGCCATGCTGCTCTGCCCGGATCCGATCGAGTTTGCTGCGGTGGACGGGGCGCCGGTGAGCATCCTGGTCTCGATCATCGGCCCCAAGCGCGCAGCGGGCGAGCACCTGAAGATGCTGGCGCGCGTGTCGCGGCTCCTTCGCGACGAGGGCTTCCGCGCGCGCCTGCTCGCCGCGCCAGACGGCCGCACCGCCTTCTCCATGATCACCGCGGAGGAAGGCCGCGCGGTCTCCCCGTGACTGCCGGCGGGGGAGGCGGTGGTGGTGAGCGCGGAGCGCTGCCGCCGCGGGTCACGCAGCGCAGGGGCTCCTCCTCTTTTCCTCCTGCCAGCCCCACCCTGGCGGTCCGCAGCCTGATCGACGACCCCGGGCTAGGTATCGAGCTCACCCTGCTGGCCGGCGCCGACGGTCTCGCCCGCAGCATCGGCCACACCCGCATCCAGAAGTCCGGGCTGGCGCTGTGCGGTCACTTCCACGGCATCGTCCCCTCGCGGGTGCAGGTGCTCGGCCAGACGGAGCTGTCTTATCTGGAGGCGCTCACCCAGGCCGAGCGCCGCCGTGGGCTGGACGGCTTCTTCGCGCTCGGCCTGTCGTGCGTGGTGCTCACCGGTGGCGGGTACGGCGAGAGCGACTCCACCGGCGAGGGCACCCTGCCGGTGCCCGAGCTGTACGAGGCGGCCGAGGAGACGCAGACGCCGCTGCTCCTGTCCTCCGACCGCTCCAGCGCCACCATCGCCGCGCTCCACGCGCTCCTCGACGATCGCCTGGCACCGCGCGTCCGCCTGCACGGCGTCCTGGTCGACGTGTTCGGCGTCGGGCTCCTGCTCAGCGGTCAGAGCGGCATCGGCAAGAGCGAGTGCGCGCTCGACCTGGTGATGCGCGGCCACCGCCTGGTGGCCGACGACGCGGTGGAGTGCGACTTCCGCCCGCCAGGGATGGTCTTCGGCGCCCCGGCGGACCTGCTGCGGCACCACCTCGAGGTGCGCGGCCTGGGCATCCTCAACATCAAGGATCTCTTCGGCGTCACCGCCATCCGCGAGCGCAAGCGCATCGACGTGGTGGTCAAGCTCGTCGAGTGGTCCCGCGATGTGGAGTACGACCGCATGGGCGTGGAGGACCGCTTCCACGAGATCCTGGGCACCCCCATCCGCGAGCTGGTCATCCCGGTGCGTCCGGGCCGCGACATCTCCTCCATCCTGGAGGTGGCGGCGCGCAACGAGCTCCTCAAGAACGCGGGGCACCACGCGGCGCGCGAGTTCTTCTCGCAGCTCGAGGGCTCCCTCCTCAACGAGCGAACCAGCGACGAATCGAGCGCACCGCCACCGGCCGCCCCGCGCGCGGGGGCCACCGTGCGCGCACCGCCGCCGGTGGCGCCCTTGCCGCGCGCACCGGAGTCATCGGCCACCGTCCCGCGTCCGAGGCGCGAGTGAGCGAGGGCCGTTCGGCCGCCCCGGCGTCCACTGGCGCGAAGCTTCCCGACGGAGCTTCGGGCGACGAGACCACGGTCACATCGGCGACGCGTGTGGTGGTGGTCACCGGCCTCTCCGGGGCTGGCAAGTCCACGGCGCTGCACGCCCTCGAGGACCTCGGCTACTTCTGCGTCGACAACATCCCCACCAAGCTGGCGGCGCAGGCGGTGGAGGTGCTGGAGTCCGGGGGGATCCACCGCATCGCCCTGGGCATGGACGTGCGCGTGCGCGCGTTTCTCGACGACACCGCCCCGGCGCTGGCGCGCATCCGCGACAGCGAGACGCAGCCCCGCGAGGTGCGGGTGCTCTTCCTCGACGCCTCCGATGCCACCCTGCTGCGTCGCTTCAGCGAGACGCGGAGGCCACACCCGCTCGCTTTCCCCCCCCACCCTGGCCAGCGCGGCGATGCCGAGGGGCTGCCTTCGGAGGCCACGCGCCGTGGCAGCTCCCTCGGGGTCCTCGACGGGATCCTCCTGGAGCGCGAGCGCCTGGCCCCGCTGCGCGCCCAGGCGACCATCGACATCGACACCACCCGACTCAGCGTCCACGAGCTGCGCCGCCAGGTGATCACCCACCTCGGGCCCGGCGCCGACGACCAGCCGCGGATGTCCACGCGCGTCGTCTCCTTCGGTTACAAGTACGGCGTTCCGGTCGACGCCGACCTGCTCTTCGACGTCCGCTTCATCGACAACCCGTACTTCGTCCCCGAGCTCAAGCACCTCTCCGGCGTCGATGCCGCAGTGCGCGACCACGTGCTCGCGCTCCCGGAGGCCCGGCAGTTCCTGGAGAAGATCGAGGACTTGTTGGCCTTCGCGCTGCCGCGCTACGAGCGCGAGGGCAAGGCGCACCTGACGGTCGCGGTGGGGTGCACCGGCGGGCGCCACCGCTCGGTGGCCCTGGCCAACGTGCTCGGCCAGCATCTCTCCGAGCGACTCGACCGACCGGTGACGGTTGTGCACCGCGACATGGCCCGAAGCGATACTCTCGAGGCCGGTTCCGTGGCCGGCGCAGCCAGCCTGCGCCCGCCCTCGACTGGAGCGACAGGGGGGGGAGGGGGCTCGTCGTGATCGGTGGGTCTTCGAGAGGAGATGGTCGTGGTGCGCGGGGCGGATCCTCGTCCGATCGGCCGCCGGACTCCAACGCGCCCGTGCGCGGCCTGGCGCCCGACGCGCCGGTGGCCGTGGGGAGCTTCACCATCATCAACGTGCGCGGCCTGCACGCGCGCGCGGCCACCAAGCTGGTCCAGCTGGCCAGCCGTTACCCGGGGGAGATCATCGTCTCCTCGCAGGAAGGCCAGGACGCCAACGCCAAGAGCGTGATGGGCGTGCTTCTGCTGTGCGGCGCGGTGGGAACGGTGATCAAGGTGCGCGCGCGCGGCCCCGACGCCCAGAGCGCGGTGGACGCCATCGGCGCGCTCATTGCCGACCGCTTCGGGGAGCCCGAGTGAAGTCGGAGCACCCTTCCGAAGCCCCGGCGTCGCGGCATGAGACGCTGCGCGGCATCCCCGGGTCGCCGGGGGTGGCCATCGGCATCGCCCAGGTCATCGGCACCGCCCACGCTCCCCATCCGCGCCGCAACATCGCCGCCCGGGACGCCGGGGCCGAGATGGCCCGCTACCGCGACGCGGTGGCCGCGGCGCAGCAGCACCTGCGTGACATGGTGGAGCGGCTCGGTGAAGGGAGCGCCGAGGCGTCGATCCTCGAAGCCTACGTGCTCATGGTCGGCGACGACACCCTGGCCGAGGCGGTGCGTGAGCAGATCACCGGGCAGCTGCACAACGCCGAGTGGGCGGTGGCCGCGGCCTGCGAGTCCATCGCCTCGCGCCTCGGCGCCGCCAGCGACCCCTATCTGCGCGAGCGCAGCCACGACGTGCAGTTCGTGGGTGAGCGCCTGATCCGCAGCCTGGGGGGCGTGGTCGACGAGGCGGCGCTGCCGCAGCTCCACGGGCCGACGATCATCGTCGCCCACGATCTGTCGCCTGCCGACACCACCGCCATGGTCGACGAGCCGGTGAGCGGGTTCGTCACCGAGCTCGGCACGCGCACCAGCCACACCTCGATCATCGCCCGCGCGCTGGAGATGCCGGCGGTGGTCGGCGTCAACGACGTGGTGCGGCGCATCGTCACCGGCGACCAGGTGATCGTCGATGGCCTGCGCGGCGTGGTGGTGGTGCGGCCGACGCAGACCGAGATCGACGACGCGCTGGCTCGCGCCGCGCGCTACTCCGCGTTCGCCCGCGAGCTGCAGGAGGCGCGCGACCGCGCCGCAGCCACCAAGTGCGGCGTGCCCATCGTGCTGCGCGCCAACGTCGAGCTGCCCGCCGAGGCCATCCTGGCGCGCGACAACGGCGCCGAGGGCATCGGCCTGTATCGCACCGAGTTCCTCTACATCGACCGCGCCCTGCCCCCCACCGAGGACGAGCAGTACGAGATCTTCCGCCGCGTGGTGGAGGCCATGGCCCCCAAGCCGGTGGTGCTGCGCACCTTCGACATCGGTGGCGACAAGTTCGTCTCCACCTTCCAGGTGCCACCGGAGATGAACCCCATGCTCGGCCTGCGCGCGGTGCGCCTGGCCCTCTCGCGGCCGGACGTCTTCATGGTCCATCTGCGCGCCATGGTGCGCGCCACCGCCCACGGCGACGTGCGGATCATGGTGCCCATGGTGGCCAGCCTCACCGAGCTGCGCCAGGTGCGCGCGCTGCTGGAGCAGGCGCACGCCGAGGTGCGCGCCCGCGGGCAAGCCTGCGCCGACGAGATCCCGCTGGGGGTCATGATCGAGGTGCCGTCCGCGGCGGTGATGGTCGATCTCTTCGCGCGCGAGGCGGCGTTCCTCAGCCTGGGCACCAACGACCTCATCCAGTACGCGCTGGCCATCGACCGCACCAGCCGCACGCTGGCCTACCTGGCGTCTTCCTTCGATCCGGCCATCGTGCGCCTCATCGCCGGGGTGGTGCGCGCCGGGGAGGAGTGGGACTGCCCGGTGAGCGTGTGCGGGGCGATGGCCTCCGACCCGCTGGCGGCCATCCTCTTGCTCGGTCTCGGCGTGCGCGACTTCTCCATGGAGGCGGCGGCCATCCCGGAGATCAAGGAAGTGCTGCGCCGGGTGACCGTGGCCGAGGCCGAGGCGGTGGCCAGCCAGGCGGTCGGCCACCCGACGGCGGAGGAGGTCGAGCACTGCGTGGCAGAAGCCTTCGCTCCCCGCCTCTACGACCTGCTCAGCGGCGACGCGGACTGACGCGGCCGCGCGGCGGCGCGGCGCGGCGCGGCGTCGGAGCCGCCCGACCTGGCGGTCATCGCGCCGCACGTGCCGGTCGCGGTGTGCGCCGCGGCTGCGGCTTGCCTGGCCAAGGATCCGGCGGCGAGACCGAGCGCCACGCAGCGGGTCGGGCTGCTCGCCGAGACGCGGCCTTTGCCCCAGCGCAACAGCTGACGCCATCGCTCCGCGCCACGTCTAGTCGCCGCAACGGCCGGAGACGGTGCCCGCCGCCGGGAGACAGCTCAGCCCCTGGCAGTCGACGTCGATCGTCTGCCCGGAAACACATGCGCGGAGCTTGGAGTCGATGCACTGGTCGACCCAGGGCTCTCCGATCTTGCAGGTGGCGCCAACCTGCACGCAGTGCGTCGGCGGATCGGCCGAGCACTGCCCGCCTACCATCGCCGAGCAATCGAACGCGGCGCCCAGCCTGGCGCCGAAGCAGAGCTCGACCCGGGTGCCGGCGGTGCAGCGCGCCTCTCCCGCGTCCCATTGGCAGTCGGTCACGGCTCCGGTGGATGGTTTGCAGTACTCGAGCCCGAGGGCCTTGCCGCACTCCAGCCCGAGCGGTGTGCACTCGAGCTCGACCATGACGCCGACACTGCAGAGGACGTTCACGTCCTCCGCGCATGTCGAGCTGGTCGTCCCTTCGCAGGTGCCGGACGCGCACGCCGACCCGAGCGTGGAGGAAACGCAGGCCGAGCCGTCCACGAAGCGCGGGGAGTCGCACCTTGTCGCGGTGGCGGCGTTGCAATCGATGGCCACGTTGTCGTGGCACGAAAATGCCGAGCCGCCGCAGCGGGCGTCGACGGCTGGATCGATGTCCGCGATCCATGTCGCGCCAAGCGCTTCTTCACAGCTCCCTGCCGCAGCCACCTGCTGCAGCAGCGCGCGTTGCTCCTCCGCGCCCGCGCGCCCCGGCGGCTGCGGCCCCGCTATCCAGTGCAGGCACAGCGAGAAGCTGCGGTCGTCGACGGGCAGCGCGATGGACTTCCCGAGCGACGCGGCCAGGTGCGGGCACTCCAGCACCCAGCGGCAGGCGCGCACCGCGTCGTCGAGCTCGAGGTACTTCACGTCCGGCGCCACCCAGACGGTGACCGGCGGGCCCACGTCGACGACCTCGGCCACCTCCTTGCCGTCGAACACCAGGCAGCCCGCCGCCGACGAGAGGCCGCCGACCGCTGCCAGCGCCGAGATCGCAACCACCGCCAGCACGCGCCGCGCGCCTCGAGTTGCCTGCCGTCTCCTTTCGTTCATGGGGTCCCGTAGGGGTTCTCGCGAAGCTCTCCGGGCGGCTTCGGGGCCGACGCCTCGCTGGTGGGCCTGGGCGGTGGGCGCCCGCCGTGAGCCTGCGAGGTGGGCGGAGTCACCGGCGTCGAGCGCGGCGCTTGCGTCGCGGCCGGGATCACCGGCCCCGACCCCGCCGCCGCAGCCGTGCCGCCCGGACGAGACGGCGCCTCCGCGGCCACGGTGGCGGTGGCGGTGGCGCTGGTGCCGGCTGGCGAGACCAGCCCCGGCGCGGCATCGGCGGGGGCCTCGGGCCCGCGACGGGCGACGAAGATGGCCACCAGGCCGACGCCGACCAGCGTCGAGACGCCGGCGACGACCCAGATGCGCGACACGCGCGGGCGCACCCCGGCGCGCAGCAGCAGCGACTCGTCGCTGCCGCCCTCCTCGCCGGGGTGGCTGCGGGTCACCGCCGCCAGCGCGGCTCCGCCGCGGCCGCCACCACGGGACCGGGCGCGGTGCTGCCGTCGCGCGCCCCGAGCGCGCGGAGCAGCTCGGCGCGGCGGTGCGCGAGCACGGCGCCGCCCCAGCGCTCCACGAAGCGCGCCACCTCGCGGGGTGGCGCCGGGGGCACCGCGGTCTCCAGGGCTTGCTGGAACGCCGCCGCGGTCTGGAAGCGGTCGTCGCGCTCGCGTGCCAGCGCGTACTGCACCACGGCGTCGAGCTTCTCCGGCACGTCCGGAGACAGGCTCGACGGGTCGGGGACATCGCCGAGCAGGAGCGCCAGCCGCACGTCCTCGTCGTCGTCGGGGAAGGGGCGCCGGCCAGTGAGCGCCTCGAAGAGGACCACGCCGGTGGCGAAGACGTCGGCGCGGCGGTCGACGGGCAGCTGCTTCAGCTGCTCGGGGGCCATGTAGCCGAGCTTGCCCTTGAGCACCCCGCCGGTGGTCTGGGTGAGCCGGCGCGCCGCCTTGGCGATGCCGAAGTCGATGAGGCGGCTCTGCCCGTCCACGCCGACGACCACGTTCTGCGGGCTGACGTCGCGGTGCACCACGTCCAGCGTCCGGCCCTGCATGTCCGTGGCGTCGTGCGCGGCGGTCAGCCCGGCGAGCACGTCGGAGACGATGCGCGCCACCACCGGCACCGGGAGCGGCTCGCCGGCCTTGCGCGCCGCCGCGGCCAGCATGCCGAGCGACAGCGACTCGACGTACTCCATGACCAGGAAGATCTCGCCCTTGTCCTCCACCACGTCGATGACCGGCACCACGTTGGGGTGACGGATGAGCGACGCCACGCGCGCCTCGTCCACGAACATGTCGCGGAAGGCCTCGTCCTTGACGAAGCGCCTGTGCACGCGCTTGAGCACCACCAGGCGCTCGAAGCCGGCGGCACCGACCTGCCGCGCGATGTGCACGGTGCCCATGCCGCCCGAGGCCAGGTCGAGCAGCGGCTCGTAGTTGCCGAGGCGGTCGGGGCGCGGGGGCATCAGAACGCCCCGTGCACGACGACGGAACCCGGACCGACGGCCACGCCCGCGCGTGGTGTCTTTTCGCGGCGGCGCTCGCTGGCGCTGCGCCAGTCGACGAGAAACGCGCTGACGATGGTGAAGGCGCCGGCGGCTGCGGTGCTGCCGATGAGGAAGTTCGTGCGCTGCTGCGCCTTCTCGCCTTCCTTCAGCGCCGCATCGCGCTCCTCCTCTGTCTTCGTCTTGTCCCTGTTCAGCTTTTCGAAGGTGTCGAGCTGCGCCAGGGTGTCGACGCCGGACCAGATCAGCCACGAGGCGCTGAACGCGGTGGCGCTGGCGCCGATGATGAAGGCCACCGGCGGCCAGCCCTGGCGGGCCGGGTCGGCGCCCCGGTCCGGCTGCGGAGCGCCCGTCGGCGTCGACCCTGGTTTCTGCGCGGCGCTCGCCGCACCCTGCCCGTTGCCTGCGCCAGCCGGCGCTTTGCTCGGCGCCAGCGTCACCCTCTGCTCTGTGCCCGCCGTCGCCGAGACCAGCGCCGACACGTCGGCGCCCCCGCGCCGCCCGCGCACCAGGTGCGTGCCCGGTGTCACCCAGACCGACGCGCCGCTCACCGGGCGCTCGTCGACATGGACGTCGGTCAGCTGGTCCCTGGACGCGATCTGCAGGCGGGCCACGCGCGGCCGCAGCTCGTTCGCCGCCGCCGCGGCGGCCGAGCGGTCGGGCGCGTCCGCCGGCGCCTCGTCGAGGTAGCGCGCGTAGAGGTTCATGGCGCGCGCCGGGTCGCCGGCGCGCGGCCAGGCGCGCGCCGCGTTCCAGAGCGCCGAGGGGTGCGGCGCCAGGGTGTTCGCCTCCTCGAACAGGCCCCCGGCGCGCACGAAGTCCCCGGCGATGAACGCCGCCTCCGCCTCGCGGAACCGCTCGCCGGCTGCCTTCTTGTCCGGTGCGGTGGGGTCGCCTCCGGTCGGGGGCGGCCGATCCTGCGCGGGCTGCGCGCCCGCCGTGGAGCTCGGCGTCGCCATCGAGAGACAGACGGCCAGGCCTCCGGCACGTACCAACCCGCGGAGGGACATGGGGATGCCCATGCTACCACGCGCCTCTCGCGCCCTTCCCGCCGCAGGCAGCCGGGAGCACGGCGGAAGCGTGCGCTGCGCGCCGTCCAGGCGGTGCGCTTTACCTTCAGCGCATCGCGGGGGTCCAAGTACGCTGAGCTCCGCTCGATGGCCTCCCCCGACGACGAACAGCCTCGCGGCCCCGACCCGGATCGGGGCCTGGTGGACCGCGCCCAGGCCGGCGACAGCCGGGCCTTCGACGAGCTGGTGCGCCGCTACCGCGACGCCATCGTCGGCCTGGTGCGGCGCTACGTGAAGGCGCCCGACGACGCCGAGGACGTGGCGCAGAAGGCGTTCGTGCGCGCCTTCGAGAAGATCGAGGGCTTCCGCGGAGAGTCGTCGTTCCGCACCTGGCTGCATCGCATCGCCGTCAACCTGGCCCTCAACCACCTGCGCGGCCAGGACCGCCTCCAGCCGCTGGAGCTCGACGACGTGGCCGCCTTCACCGGCTCCCTGGGCACCGAGCGCCTGGTGGCCGCCGAGGTGTGGCGCAAGGTGCACGAGCGCCTCGCCGAGCTGCCCCCGAAGCAGCGGCTGGTGGTGGAGCTGCGCCTCTTCCACGAGCTGTCCTTCAAGGAGGTCGCCGCCGTCGCCGACTGCAGCGAGGACAGCGCCAAGATGAACTACCACCACGCCGTGAAGAAGCTGCGCGCCCTGCTGCCCAACGTGCGCGGCTGAGGCCGCCGCATTGTCCGGAGCAATCAAACACGCAGGCACGGAGAGACGGAGAGATGCGATGTTCTCCGTGCCTCCGTGCCTCCGTGGTGATTCCGGGCGGCTGTTGCGCTAGGGTCCGCGCCGGCACATGCACGACCTACGAGGGATGGCCGGAATCGCGGCAGCGGGCGCGCTGGCCCTGACCGTGGCCGCTGGCTCCAGTGGCTGCGAGTCCGAGAGCAAGTCGACGCGCCTGACCGGTCAGGTGCACATGACGCTGCTGCACACCTCGGACATCCACTCCCGCCTCTTCCCGTACAACCTGCAGCTCGGGCAGGTCGACGCGGGCCTCGGGCTCGGTGAGGCGCTGAGCATCGTCAACGTCGGCGGCGCGGCGCGCATCAGCCACATCATCGGCCGCGAGCGGGCCCGCTCGGCGCGCGTGCTGCACCTCGACGGCGGGGACTGCTTCCAGGGCGCACCGATCTTCAACTTCTACAACGGTGAAGCCGAGATCAAGACCCTGTCGGCGATGGGCGTCGACGCGATGATCGTTGCCAACCACGAGTTCGACAAGGGCGCCCTCAACCTCGGGCTGCAGCTCCAGAACTTCGCCAGCTTCCCGGTCCTCGCCGCCAACTACCTGCTCGAGGACCCGGCGGAGCCTGGCGCCTCGCCGCTGGGCACCGTCATCCAGCCCTTCACCACCTTCGCCCTCGATGGGCTGCGCGTGGCGGTGGTCGGCATGGGCAACCTCTCCACCATCACCAGCCTCTTCGAGAGCCCGAATCGCCTCGGCATCACCCCGCTGAACACCATCGAGGTGGCACAGTTCTACGTCGACCTGCTGCGCCCCACCGTGGACGTCATCGTCTTCGTGACCCACCTCGGCCTCGAATACGACGAGCAGATGATCGAGGGCACCACGGGCATCGACGTGGTCCTGGGCGGGCACAACCACATCGTCCTCCAGCCCCCGAAGCGCGTGCAGGACTGCTCGGAGCACTACGACACCGAGGCCAGCAGCTACTTCATCGAGCTGAACAGCCCGCACGCCGAGGACTACGACGACGGCTGCCGCGCCGACTCCGACTGCAAGAGCGGCTATTGCAACGACCAGTTCCGCGAGGACGGCAGCCGGTACTGCAAGGTGAAGCGGTACTGCGAGCCGCGCGACGTGGTGCTTGCTCACTCCGGCGCCTTCGCCAAGTACGTGGGGCGCCTCGACCTGGTGCTCTCGAGCTCCGCCGACGATTTCGCGCAGGGCTGCGTCGACGGCCAGGGCAACGCGCGCACCTGCTACGACCCGATCAACGGCTTCGAGGTCCTCTCCAGCGACTTCCAGCTCTTCCCGGTGAACGAGTCGGTGCCCGGCGATCCCATCGTGGCCACCACCCTGGAGCCCTTCGCCCAGGGCCTGGACGTGCTCGCCAACCTCGACCTGCTCGTCGGCTACGCGCTCGATGGCTCGCGGCGCAACTCGACCACCGGCGGCGACTCGCCGCTCGGAAACATGATCTCTGCGGCGATGTGGCTGCGGCTCGGCATCCAGACGGACTTCGCGCTCACCAACACCACCGGCATCCGCGCCGACCTGGTGCCCGGGCCGGTCACCGTCGAGCAGATGTACAACATCTTCCCCTTCGACAACTCCATCTCCAAGATGCAGCTCTCGGGCGTCGAGGTGAAGCAGCTCTTCGACTTCGTGGCGCGCCGCTCCGCGGGCCGCGGCTGCGTGTCGCAGGCGCAGATCGCCGGTGCGCGGGTGGTCATCGACTGCGGCAAGCAGGTCGAGGGTGCCCCGCCCGGCGTGGCGACCGACATCTACATTGGCGTGGTCACCGACGAGAGCGGCAAGCCGGTGGCCTGCGCCACCGACAACGACTGCCCCGGCGCGGGCGTGGGCAGCTGCGACGTGGAGGCCAACGTCTGCTGGCAGCGCATCGACGACATCGCCTACTACGAGCTGGCGACCTCGAACTACCTGGCGGCCGGCGGCAGCGGTTTCCGAGTGCTGCAGCGCAACACCACCCAGTTCGACACCCAGGTGCAGCAGCGCGACGCCCTCATCGACTTCATCCGCGCCGGCTTCCCCTGCGGCGCCGACGAGTTCGGCGAGCTGCTGGCGTGCAGCAACGACGGCGAGTGCGCGGGGGTCGGTGACGGTTACGTGTGCGCTTGCCCCGGGGGTGTGGAGGAGGGGACGCAGTGCCGCACCACCGCCGACGCCTGCCCCGGCAAGTCCGGGCAGTGCGTCCTCGGCCGGTGCCGCCAAGACGTGGCCTCGTTCCAGCGCGAGACCTGCCTCTCGGCTGTCTCCGGTGCGGTCCAGCAGGACTGCCTCAACGCGCTGGCGCCGTGCATCTCCGCCGGCGAGCAGTGCAAGTTCCTGGCCTGTGTCGACCGTCGCATCGGCAACTTCTCCGACGGTCGCCTGAAGATGGTCGGGCAATAACTCCGCGTCCTCGGGGACCTCGATCATTGGCCGCGGGGCGGGCCGGGGATGTCCCTGCGCGCGACGGCCCTGGGCCCCGCGTGGGTTTCGCGCCCATGCGCTTTGCGCATGACGCGAAACCCACATTCCCAGGGCCGTCGTGCTCGGGACACCCCCGGCCCACCCCGCTGCGTTGCCGGCCCGCTCGGAAGCTCCGATTGGCCCACGGGGTGGGAAGCGGCGTTTGCCCTCAGGGTGCGGGCGGGGAGGCCGGTCGCGTCGGCGGCGGTGGCGGCACGGGGTGCGGGGCGGGCTCGAATCGGCGGATGACCTCGCCCTCCAGTGGGCGGGTTCGAAGGAGCTGCAGCTTCGCCCCGGCCACCACGACGGCATCGGGCATGTCGTCGTCGTCGAATCTGGCGGAGGCGGTCTCCTTGTCCGGTTCGGCGGGCGGCGGGGAGCCGCTCGGGGCAGCACGCAGCCCGTTCTTGCCGCCGACGAGGAGCACCGTCGGATCGTCGTGATCCCAGCCGTGCGACACGACGACGTCCAGGATCCCGTCGCCGGTGACTTCCAGGAGCGTGAGGCGATCGGGATAGGTGCGTGTCGGCAAACGGCCGCGCGGCGTCCATTGCCGACCCGCGCGCGAACGCCACGCCACCTCGCCGTTGGGCTGCTCCTTCTGCCAGGGATTTCCCGTGTGGGCGATGAAGAGCTCGGCCTGGCCGTCGCCGGTGACGTCGCCCATGGCCACCGCCATGCAGGGCGCGCTCTCGAGCACGACGAGATCGGCGAAGCCTCCTTCTGCCTTCCACGGAGCGAACCAGGTTTGCCCGCCGCGCGTTCCCCCTCCCTTCGTCTCGAAGGTGGCGCAGAGCAGGACGTCGATGCGACCGTCGTGATTGGCGTCGCCGAAGCCGGGTGAGCCGGCGGCCACGCGCAATTCGGGCGGCGGCGTGGGGGAGAAGCGCAGCAGCTCGACGAGCGCGCCCTTGGGGGTGAGCGTCAACAGGTGCACCTCGTCCAGCGTCTTGACCAGGATCTCGTCGATGGCGTCGCCGTCGAGGTCACCGGTCCGGACGTCGAAGGCGAGCTTCCCCATGTCGACCTCGGCGAAGAGCACCGGTTGTCGGCGCGGCGGCGGCCCGGCGTCCCGCTCGCCGGGCGCGGGCGGCTGCTCGGGCGATCCTGCCTCGGATGGGCTGGAAGGCGCTCGCGAGCCGGCATCGGGAGCGGCGCTCGGAGCGCTCGGAGCGCTCGGAGCGCTCGGAGCGCTCGGAGCCGCGGGCGTCGGCGGCGCCGAGGTCGCGGGATCGGTCGGGCGTGACGGTGGGGGAGGCGGCGGTGCGAGCAGCTGCCCGGCGGCCATCGCCAGGCGGTGGATCCTGGCGCCCGCCCCCGGTGCCGCACGGGCGCACGGTCCAGCGCGGCCGCCAGCGGCGCGCGCGCGAAGAGCCCGATGGCCAGCAGCACCGCGACCGCCCACAGCCCGCCGAGCCCCACCGCGTTCGTTCCGAAGCGAGCCTCCGGATCGCCGCGCCGGAGCGCGGGCGAGAGCAGCGCAGCCGCCAGGAGCGGTGGACCGATCATGACGGCGAAGGCAGCCGCCAGGGCCGCGCGCCCGCTGAGCCAGGTCTCGGCGAGCACGAACGCCGCCAGACCCGCGAGCGCATACACGATCGCGCCGATCACGAGCCACAGCACCGTGCGGATGCCGCCGCCGTCTTTCCGCATGTCCGAACTCAAGCACCCGGGCGGAGCCAGGTCGAGCCCTGCCCACGTCGCGCTCCGCTGCGCTCGGAATTGCCGGCAGGCGCCCGCAGCCGCTACGTTGCTCGGCTGGATGCATCACCTGCTCGCCACCGCCGTGCTGGCACTGTCGCTGAGCGGCGCGACCGTGGCCCGCGCCGACGAGCCGAGCTGGCAGTCCGAGCGCGAGGAGTTCATCGATCGGCGTCGGGCGCTGATGATCGGGCTCACCGGCTGGGGCGTGGCGAACGTGGTCGGAGGCACCGCGCTGCTGGTCGCCGACCCACCCTGGGCGTCGCGCGATCCGGCGAGCCGCTCGTTCCGGCGCGGCTTCGGCGCCATGGCGCTCCTGTACGGAGCGCTCAACTGCGCCCTGGCCACGGGCACGCTGGCCACCCTCCCGTCGTTCCGGCGCTCGCTCGACGGCCCGACGGAGCTCCATCGACAGAAGCGCGCCTCGGCAGACGTCTTCGTCGCCAACGTCGGACTCGATATGTTCTACGTGCTCGTGGGGTCGGGTCTGTGGACACGCGGACCGAGCCCCCTGTCGCGGGGCGTGGGCTCCGGGATCGTGGTCCAGAGCGCACCGCTGTTCGCGTTCGACCTGGCGGGCTCGGAGCTCTACCGGCGCTGAGCGCCAGCCAGCCGTCGCGGCGAGACCGTTAGTGGCGCTTGCGGGCCGGGACCACGGGATGGGCGGCGCTGTACGACAGGGCCTCCGCCGTCCAGTCCACCATCTCGGCGCGGAACCGGGCGGTGGCGCCGCGGTTCACCGGTGGGGCCTGGTCGGGCCCGCCGACCGATGCTGGCGCCGCTTGCTGCGACGCCTCGGCGGCCATCCGCGCTGCGGCGTCGGCGCGGGCCTGGGCGAAGGCTGCGGCCTTGGCGGTGTCGGCGGCCAGCCGCTGCGCCGCGACGTCCTCGACCCGCGCCCGCAGCGCGGCCGCCTGGTGCGCCAGCGCCGAGGCGTTCGCGGTGGCACGCGCTCGCGCGGCCGCGCCGGCGCGTGCCTGGAGCGCGTACCAGAGCCCCGCCACCAGGGCGGCGGTCAGAAGTGCCGCGGCGACGACGACCATGTGTGCTCCTCGGCGCCCTTTTCCTGCAGCGCGCACCGCGCGGTTCTTCCGAGCGTGATCGCTTGCATCCAACATCGGCGCTCGAGCGGCGATCTGTAGAGGAGAATGTGGCGCCTCCTCCGCGGGGCCAGCGCCGTTGCTCTAGTTGGCGAGCGGAGCCAGCGGCGACGGGAGGGGCACCACGCCACTGCCGATGCGCGTCAGATTGCCGATGAAGTGGGTGCTGGGGGTGACCAGGATCTGGAGGTCGGGCGGCGTGGCGGGCAGGGCATCCACGTCCTGGAGGACGGAGCCATCCTGGGCGTGGATGCCGACGGCGTTCCCTGCGACGGCGGAGGCATCGAGCAGGGCGCTGGCCCCGGAGAACACCAGCCCGATGCGGGCGTGGTCGCGGGTGGTGGAGCGCGCCATGCGCAGGGTGGCGTCGACCACCATCACTCCGTCCGCGGCACCGGTGGCCGTCGGCGCGGTGCCACGGAGCGTCGAGTCGGCGATGTCCACGACGCTGCCATAGGCGATGCCGACGGCGATCTCGACGCTGCGCGACACGGCGCTGCGGGAGAGGGTCAGGGTGGCCGTCTCGGAGACGTCGATGCCGCGTCCGTAGCCCGCGGTCGGGCTGGCGACGGTGTCACGCACCAGCAGGCGGTCCGCGCTGGCGGCGGAGGGCTTGCCGTCGGTACCGGCGCCCACCACGACCAGGCCGGCGATCTCGTTGGCGACCAGCGCCACATCGTCGGCGACGAGCGTGGAGCCGAAGCCGACCGCCACGCCGAACCCGTCGCTGGCGCCCACGGTCGCGCGCGAGCCCTGGATCAGCGACTGGCGGAGGGTGGCGCTGGTGCTCGACTCCTGTAGCTGCAGGCCCATGCCCACGTTGTCGACGATGGCCACCTCCTCGAGCGTGGCCACGGCCCCGGTCTCGAAGAGCACCCCGCCGGTGGCGTTGCTCTCCGTGCCGTACGCGCCGCGGACCACGCTGCGCCGCGCGGTGGTGACGCTCTCCGCGGAGCCGAAGATGCCCCATGCTCCGAAGCCACCCACGACGCACTCGAACAGGTCCAGCGACGCGCCGTCGCGCACGAGGATGCCTGGCCCGGCGCCGCCGCGCAGGACCGTCTGCCGCACCGTGGCGGTGGTGGCGCCGCCGCCGAAGGCCATCGCCGCACCGCCGTTGTCGAGCAGCGCGCTGCTCTCCACCTCGATGGTGCTGTCCGTGTCCACCTGGAGGCCGCGAGCCGCCTTGCCGCCCGGCTCCGCGGTCTCGGTGTCGCGAATGACCGTGCGCGTGACGGACGCCGACGAGGCCTTGGCCACCCCCAGGGCGATCTGCTTGGCGCGCACGATCACCGAATCGACGAGCTCGATCCGCCCGGACTCCAGCGCGAAGGCCCCCAGCCCGTAGGCCCCGTCGCTCTCCGAGTCGGCGATGCTCGACTCCACCACCGTCAGCGTTGCGCCGAAGGCGGCCACGCCGAAGCCCACGTTGCCCTTGATCTGGCACTGTTCCACGCGCGCCGAGCCGCCGGTGACCTGGATGCCGCCGGCCAGGTGGCCCGACACGGTGAGTCCTCGCAACACCACGGCGTCGGCGTCGCTGGCGATTCCCGGCTGCGCGCCGCCGGGGCTGGCGATCTGCACCTCCGCCGCGCAGCGCCCCACCACCGAGACGGACCGCGCGATGTCCAGGGCCTCCGCGTACGTCCCCGCCTCCACCGCGATCACCGCGCCGTCGGGCGCAGCCTGGAGCGCCTCACCGATGGTCGCGAAGTGCGTAGCGTCGAGCTCCCCCGCGGTGAAGGCGGCATCGACGAAGATCGCCGCGTCATCCGGCGGAAACGCCGCCGCGCAGTCCCCGATCGGCTGACACCGCGCGCTGCCCATCCTCTCCATGCTCGCGCCCACGCACGCCTGCGCGGGCAACACCGGCGCGCACCCCCACCCCGATGGATCCACCTCCATCCCCGCCGGGCAACCCACCCACCCCACCGCAACACACGCCACGTTCCCGATCGCCGCCCGGCTCCCCGGCGCACACCCCTCGGCCGCGATCTCGACGCACCCCGCCCCATCTGCCGCAACCTCGAACCCCTCGACGCAAGCCGGCAGCTCCGGCGGCCCCCCGCCGCTCCCCGCCACCCCACCGTCGCGCCGCCCCCCATCCTCACCGCCGCAACCCACGACCCCGATGACGAGCACCAACCCCCACCGCCAGAAGCCGCAACCATCCCCTCGAGCCCGCTGCAGCACGCGTGCCCTCTGCCACGCACGGCCCACGGCCTCAACCCCCGCAGCGGATCCTCCGGCGAGCTCGTCCGTCATAGGCTTACCTCTCGCCCCGACCGAAGGAGCCCTCCCCATGCGTTCGCCGATCGCAGCAGCTGTTCTCGCGTTGACCCTGGCCGTCGCGGGCTGCGATCCTCCGGCCGGCCCCGAGGTGAAGACTGCGAGCACGACGACGACGCCCACCGCGACGGAGACCGGCGCCCCCTCCACCACGACCGCACCGACCCGCTCCGCCGCCGCCGCGACGCCTCCGGTGGCGCCGCCCGCTGCCGATCAGGTGCAGAGGCTCGCGCAGGGCAGCAACGCGTTCGGCTTCGATCTCTACCAGCGGCTGCGCAAGACCCAGGGCAACGTCGTCTTCTCGCCCGCCAGCATCACCACTGCGCTGGCGATGACCTGGGGCGGCGCCAGGGGCGATACCGCTGCACAGATGAAGAAGGTCCTCCACCTCGAGGGCACGGCCGACGAGGTCACGTCGACGGCGGGCAAGCTCGCCGCGTCGCTCGAGGACCCGAACCGACCGATCACCTTCCGCATCGCCAACCAGCTCTTCGGGGAGAAGACGTACAGCTTCGAACAGGCCTTCCTCGACAAGACCAGGGCCGCCTACGGCGCGCCCATCGAGCTGCTCGACTTCCAGGGCGCACCCGAGCCGTCGCGCCTCCGCGTCAACGGCTGGGTCGAGGGCAAGACCGAAAAGCGCATCAAGGACCTCATCCCCAAGGAAGCCGTGAAGTCCGACACCCGCCTGGTGCTCGTCAACGCCATCTACTTCCTCGGCGACTGGGAGCAGCCGTTCGAGAAGGACAGGACCGAGGTCCGGGCAATGGCGCTACCCCTTGGGCCCGATCGAGCTTCCGAGCGTGCCCACAACGCAGCGGGGTGGTCCGGGGAGGGGGTCGAGCACGGCGGGGGAGAGGGGACGCGCCTTTGCGCTCGTGCGCTTCGCGCACGTACTGCAGCTCGGGCGCGTTGCTCCGCAACGCC